>JBEVEO010000008.1:0-11909 GCA_040512695.1 Leifsonia sp.
CGTGAACCGTGTGACGGGTGTAGCCCCCTGCTTGCAGATGGGCTGAAGTGACGCGCCGTACCTACTTCGTGGAGCGCTCGGTCGTCGACAGCGCGGCGACGAACGCTTCCTGTGGGACCTCGACGCGGCCCACCATCTTCATGCGCTTCTTGCCCTCCTTCTGCTTCTCGAGGAGCTTGCGCTTGCGGCTGATGTCTCCGCCGTAGCACTTGGCCAGCACGTCCTTGCGCATGGCGCGGATCGACTCGCGCGCGATGAGGCGGGCGCCGATGGCGGCCTGGATCGGCACCTCGAACTGCTGACGCGGGATGAGCTTGCGCAGCCGGCCCGTCATGAGCACGCCGTAGGCGTAGGCCTTCTCCCGGTGGACGATGGCGCTGAACGCGTCGACCTGCTCGCCCTGCAGCAGGATGTCGACCTTCACGAGGTCGGCCTCCTGGTCGCCGGCCGGTTCGTAGTCCAGCGACGCGTAGCCGGCCGTCTTCGACTTGAGGTGGTCGAAGAAGTCGAAGACGATCTCGCCGAGGGGCATCGTGTAGCGGATCTCGACCCGGTCCTCGCCGAGGTACTCCATGCCGAGGAGGGTGCCGCGGCGGGCCTGGCAGATCTCCATGATCACACCGACGTAGTCCTTGGGGGCGAGCACGGCGGCCTTCACGACGGGCTCGCGCACGCTCACGATCTTGCCGCCGGGGAACTCGCTGGGGTTGGTCACCGTCACGGTCTTCTTGTCCTCGGTGGTGACCTCGTAGATCACGGACGGGGCCGTCGTGATCAGGTCGAGGCCGAACTCCCGCTCGAGGCGCTCCGTGACGATCTCCAGGTGCAGGAGCCCGAGGAAGCCGCAGCGGAATCCGAAGCCGAGGGCGACGGAGGTCTCCGGCTCGTAGACGAGCGCGGCATCCGAGAGCTTGAGCTTGTCGAGAGCTTCGCGCAGGTCGGGGTAGTCGCTGCCGTCGATCGGGTACAGGCCAGAGAACACCATGGGGAGCGGCTCCGTGTAGCCGGGGAGCGCGACGGTGGCCGGCTTCGACGCCGTCGTGACGGTGTCGCCGACCTTCGACTGGCGCACGTCCTTCACACCCGTGATGAGGTAGCCGACCGCGCCGACGCCGAGGCCGTTGCTCGGCGTCGGTTCCGGGGAGCTCACGCCGATCTCGAGGATCTCGTGGGTGGCACGCGTCGACATCATCTGGATGCGCTCGCGCGGGTGCAGGTGCCCGTCGATCATGCGGACGTAGGTGATGACGCCGCGGTAGCTGTCGTAGACCGAGTCGAAGATCATGGCGCGGGCCGGGGCGTCCTTGTCGCCCTGCGGCGCGGGGATGAGCTCGGTCACGCGGTCGAGGAGGTCCTCGACGCCGGCCCCGGTCTTGCCGGAGACGCGCAGCACGTCGGAGGGGGAACCGCCGATGAGGCTCGCGAGCTCGCCGGCGTACTTGTCGGGATCCGCGGCAGGCAGGTCGATCTTGTTGAGCACCGGGATGATCGTCAGGTCGTTCTCGAGTGCGAGGTAGAGGTTCGCGAGGGTCTGCGCCTCGATCCCCTGCGCCGCGTCGACCAGCAGGATCGCGCCTTCGCAGGCGGCGAGCGACCGCGACACCTCATAGGTGAAGTCGACGTGCCCCGGGGTGTCGATCATGTTGAGCGCGTAGGTCTCGCCGTTGAGGGACCACGGCATGCGAACGGCCTGGCTCTTGATGGTGATGCCGCGCTCGCGCTCGATGTCCATGCGGTCGAGGTACTGCGCCCGCATGTCACGGTCGCTCACGACCCCCGTCATCTGGAGCATGCGATCGGCCAGGGTCGACTTGCCATGGTCGATGTGGGCGATGATGCAGAAATTGCGGAGGAGAGCCGGGGCGGTCGCGGCGGGCTGCAGAGGCTTCATGGCACGTGGGGACATCGTGCCTCGATTCTCCCATGACTACCATGGCTCCATGCACAGCGGACCGCCCGTCCTCTTCCTCCATGGGATCCGCACGTCGGCGAGCATGTGGCGCGCCCAGCTCGAGGCGCTCGATGGCCGTGGCATCCGGGCCGTCGCGATCGACCTGCCCGGCCACGGGACGCGGATGGGCGAACCGTTCACGGTGGACGCGGCGATCGCCGCCATCGATGCGGCGATCGACGACCTCGGCGAGCCTGTGCTCCTCGTCGGCCTCTCGATGGGCGGATACATCGGCATGCACTACGCCGCCACGCATCCGCATCGCCTGCACGGACTCGTCGCAGCCTCCTGCGGTGCCATCCCCCGGCCGGTGTTCATCGGAGGCTATCGGGCCGTCGCCGCGGCGATCCATCGGCTGCCCGACCGCGGATCCGCGCTCAACGACGGCCTCGCCCGCCTCCTCGTGCCGGAGACGGGGGTCTCCGACCTGCTCGGCGGGGGCATCGCACTCGAGGTGATGCAGTCCGGCCTGCAGGCCATCGGAACCCTCCGCCCGCTCGAGGACCTCGCCGCGTACGACGGACCGGTGCGCCTCGTGAACGGCCGGTACGACCACATCCGTTTCGACGAACGCCGGATGCTGCGCGCCAGCCGCCACGGGTCTCTCGTGATCATCCCCCGCGCCACCCATCTGGCGAGCCTCGTGCAGCCGGCGGCGTTCACCGAGGTCGTGCTCGCCGCATGGTGGGAGTTCGCCGCTGCTCCTCCGCAGGCCTCTCCGACGACGGAGGCATGACACCGGGCGTCACGGACGGGAAGAAATCCGCCGCGACGCGGTTGCATCCCTGCATGAGCATTCTTCTGACCGGCGCAGCCGGCTACATCGGATCAGCAGTCCTCGAGCGGCTCGTCGCAGCCGGCCACGAGGTGACGGCGCTCGTGCGCTCGCCCGAGAAGGCGGCGATCGTGGAGGCCGCCGGCGCCACGGCGCTCGTCGGCGAGGCCACGGATGTCGACCTCATCCGTGCAGCGGCGCTCGCAGCCGACGGCGTCATCCACACGGCGTCATCGCCCGACGTCGACGCGGCCCTCGTGCCCGTCGTCGTCGACGCGCTGTCCAGCCGCGGCGGACGATTCGTCCACACCGGTGGCATCTGGATCTACGGCTCCGGCGCGGACCTCGACGAGGACTCGCCGTTCCAGCCGCTTCCGATCAGCGGCTGGCGCGCCGAGGGCCAGGCCAGGGTGCTGGCTGCACCCGGTGGCGTTGTCATCGCCCCCGCCGTCGTCTACGGCCGGGGCGTCGGCATGATCCGCGGGCTCATCGACGCTCCGCGCGGCAGCGGTGTCGCGCCGGTCGTCCCGCTCATCGGCGACGGCTCCCAGCACTGGACGACGGTGCACGTCGACGACCTCGCCGACCTGTACGTCCGCGCCTACGAGAACCCGGATGCCCGGGGCGTGTACATCGGCGCGAGCGGGTTCAACCCGACCGTGCGCGAGCTCGGCGAGGCCATCGCCTCCGCCTGGAACGTCGCCGGCGGGGTGGCCCCGGAGTCGGCCGACGCGAGCAGGGAGCGTCTCGGCGCCGCGTTCGCCGATGCCGTCCTGCTGGACCAGCAGGCGGCAGGAACCCGTGCTCGCCTCGAGCTGGGCTGGGCGCCGAGCGCGCCGTCGGTCATCGACGACATCGCCGCGGGGTCGTACTCCCCCGTCGCCGTCGCCTGATTCCATCCCGGGATTATCGGCTGGGCCGCTTCATAGGGTAAAGTTGCCTGTTGGCTTGCGTGTGGGTCCCACCTCACACGATTTCGCCGCAGGCGCCCCTCTACCGTCATGCGGCAACATCCGATCCACACACAAACGAAAGAACGTACTCAACGTGGCAAACATCAAGTCGCAGATCAAGCGCATCGGCACGAACAAGAAGGCCCAGGAGCGCAACAAGGCTGTCAAGAGCGAGCTCAAGACCGCCATCCGCGCGACCCGCTCCGCCATCGCCGCCGGCGACAAGGCAGCGGCGGCCAGCGCCCTCCGCACCGCTTCGAAGAAGCTCGACAAGGCCGTCAGCAAGGGCGTCATCCACCAGAACCAGGCTGCGAACCGCAAGTCGGCCATCGCCAAGCAGGTCGAGGCGCTCTAAGCGTTCCCCTCTTCGACAAGGCCCCGGATGCTTCGGCATGCGGGGCCTTTTCGTGCGCCTAGGAGCGTCCGCGGTTCGCGATGACGCCGACCATGCGCTCGAGGGCGAACACGGGGTCGCGCTCCGCGCCCTTCACAGCGGCATCCGTCTCCGCGAGCATCGAGATGCAGCGCGCCAGGCCGTCTTCCGTCCAGCCCTGCAGGTCGCGCTGGGCGCGCTCCACCTGCCAGGGGGCGAGGCCGAGCTTGGATGCCAGCTGGTTCGAGCCGCCGCGCGCGCCGTACACCTTCGCCATCGTCCGGATCTTCATGGCGAAGGCGGCGACGATCGGCACGGGGTCCTCTCCGGACGATATGGCCTGCCGCAGGTTGACGAGGGCCTCGCCCTGCCGCCCGGCGATCGCCGAGTCGGCCACCTTGAAGGCATTCACCTCGACGCGCCCGCCGTAGTACCGGTCGACGGTCGCCTCGGTGATCTCGGCGGATGCGTCGCTCATGAGCTGCTGGCAGGCCGCCGACAGCTCGGCGAGGTCGTCGGAGAAGGCCGAGACGAGCGCGCGCAGCGCGGACGGGGCGACCCGCCGGCCCTGCGCCTTGAACTCGCCTGCCGCGAAGTCGTACTTCTCTGCATCCTTCTTCAGCTCGGTGCAGACCACCTCGATGCCGTTCCCACCACCGGCACGCACCGCGTCGAGCAGCTTCTTGCCGCGTACGCCGCCGTTGTGCCGCAGCACGAGGACGGTGTCGTCGGCCGGCGCCTCGAGGTACTCGAGCGTCTCGACGATGAAGGCGTCCGTGCACTTCTCCACGGCGCTCACCCGGATGAGACGCGGTTCGCCGAACAGCGAAGGGCTCGCCATGGTGAGCAGCTCACCGGGCGCGTAGGAGTCGGCCGCGATGTCCACGATCTCGAGGCTCGGATCCTCGGTCTTGAGGAAGTCCCGGAGGTCGCGGATGGCCCGCTCGGCCAGGAACGTCTCGGTGCCGGACACGAGCACGACGGGCGCCGGTCGCACCTGGTTCCACGGCAGCTGCGGGATCGCCACTGCGGCACGGGACTTCGCCGGGGCGGGGGTTCGAGCAGCCACGCAGGTCCTCTCGGGGATGGGATTCCACTGTATCCCGGGCCACCGACGCGAGAGGTCTCATCCGAGGGCCCGCTCGGTCCAGACCCGCGCGGATCCGTCGTCGCCGGGCGCCACCAGGATGAGCCCCTGGAGATCAGTGCGGAGGGGCGTGGTGCGTGAGCGGGCGAGGATGCCGAGGAGGCGGGCGGTCGGGTGCCCGTAGCCGTTGTCGACCCCGACGGAGATGAGCCCGACGACGGCGCGGAGCCGTTCGTACAGCCGCTCGCTCTGGTCGGCCGACCCATGGTGCGCGACCTTGACCACGGTGACGCGCGCGGGGGACGCGGCCGACAGCATGGCGTCCTGCGCCTCCTCACCCAGATCGCCGAGGAAGATGGCGCTGGAGCCGCCTCCCGTGACCAGCAGGGTGACGCTTCCGTCGTTCCCCGTCGGCAGGGTCGCATCCGCCGTCGGCCACAGCACGCTCCAGGCGAGTCCGCCGAGTCGTCCCGCGAGACCCGCCGTGCCGCGACGCACGCTCGCACCACCCGACTGGAGCCGAGCGAGGATGCGCGCGTCGGCGGCATCGGCAGGCAGGCCAACGACGGCCTCGTCGACGCGGCCGATCACCGCGTCGATGCCGCCGACGTGATCGAGGTCGTAGTGGGTGAGCACGAGGAGGTCGATGCGATGGATGCCGAGCACGTCCAGACAGGCCTCGAGCGGCACCGGATCGGGTCCGACGTCGATGAGTGCGTAGCGGCCGGAGTCGCGAACGATCACGGCGTCGCCCTGGCCGATGTCGCAGGCGGCGTAGCGCCAGTCGGCCGGCATCGAGACCGTGCGGATCACGGTGGTCGCGACGAGGGAGCCGCCGTAGCCGCCGGTGACGGCCAGCAGGGCGGCGCCCAGCATGGCGACGGTCCGCCGGCGCGCGCCATGCGGGCGTCGGAGCAGCAGCCAGAGGGCGATGCCGGCCACCGCCGTCGTGAGCACGGTTCCGAGGGCACCGCCGACCCACGGGAGCCGCAGCACGGTGAGTCCGTCCACGGTGCGCGCCACCTGGGCGATCCAGGCCGCGGGAAGCCACGCGATCCGGAGGCAGAGGACGCCGACTCCCGGCAGCACGCCCATCAGGAGGCAGCCGACCAGGCCGATGACCGTCGCGATCGGCGCGGCCGGCTCAGCGAGGAGGTTCGCCGCCACTCCCCCGACGGGCAGTGTCGGATCGAGCAGCACGAGGATGGGCTGGCAGCAGAGTTGCGCTGAGAGCGGCACGGCGATCGCGACCGCGACGGGCAGGGGCATCCAGCGGGCGAGCCTCAGCGCGAGCGGCCCGGCCAGCACCAGCAGACCGGCCGTCGCCGCGACCGAGAGCGCGAGCCCGTAGCTGCGGGAGAGCCACGGATCGACGACGAGCAGGATCGTGACGGCGACCGCGAGGGCGGACAGTCCGCGTCCCGGGCGTCCGAGGCCGATCGAGAACAGGACGATGCCCGCCATGACGGCGGCGCGGAGCACGCTGGGCCCCGGCGTGACGAGGACGACGAAGCCCGCCAGGGCGACGACGGCGACGACGGTCCTGGCCACCCGTGGCAGGCCGACGGCGGCGCCGAGCAGCATGATGCCCGCGACCACGACGGCGCAATTCGCGCCGGACACCGCGGTGAGGTGACTGAGGGAGGCGTGCTTCATGGCGGAGTCGAGGTCGGCGGCCACGGCGCTCGTGTCCCCGATGGCGAGGCCCGGCAGGAGTGCCCCGCCGTCGCCGGGCAGCCTCGCCGCCGCGTCGCGGAACGCGGAGCGGAGTGGTTCGGCCCAGGCGAGCACGGCGGGAGCCGGACCCCTGATCCTTGCGGGCGCGTCCGCGAAGAACAGCCAGGCGAGCCCGTCACCGTCATCCGTCCCCCGCACGCTCCCGTGCAGCATGACCGTCTGGCCGACGGCGGGCGGATTCTCGGAGCCCTCCGCGAAGACCAGCGCGGGAGCACCCAGTCCGGGGACGGCTTCGTCGCCGTGCACCCTCAGCGCCGTGATGCGCACTTCGAACCGGAGCTGTCCGGTGGGCCCGCGCACCGCCTGCCGCAACACCGGCGCCGTGGTGATCACCGCATCGACCGAGATCGTGGAGTGCTCCTCGGCGGCGAGCACGAGCGCGGGAGGCATCCGGAGAGGGACGGCCGCCGCGACGGCCGCGCACACGAGTGCCGCGGTCGCGAGGCAGAGTGCGAGAAGGGCCACAGCAGCGTGGTGCGGCATCCGATGACGGGGCATCAGGATCGCGGCGAGGGCCGTCGAGGCGACGACCCCGAGGCCGGCCGCGGCGCCGGCAGCCCAGTCCGGGCGGCCCACAGCCGCCCAGCCGGCCACCCACGCCGCGATCGCGGGAAGCACGATCCGCCGGTCGATGCTCACACGGTCACGAGCGGCTTCAGGGCCTCGAAGGTCTTGTCTCCGATGCCGGTCACCTGCCGGAGGTCGTCGACGCTGCCGAAACCGCCGTTCGCGACCCGCCAGTCGATGATGCGCTGCGCGAGACCCGGACCGATCCGCGGCAGGGTGTCGAGGTCGGCGACGGTCGCCGTGTTCAGGTTGACGGGCCCGCCCGCGCCCGTCGATCCCGTCCCGCTCGCGCTCGGCACGAGTACCTCTCCCAGGAGCGGGACGCGGATCTGCTCGCCGTCGGCCACGAGCCTGGCGAGGTTCACGCCACCCTGATCGGCCCCGTCGCTGAAGCCGCCGGCCGCCGCAACCACATCGACGACGCGTGCAGCCGGTGCGAGTTCGTAGAGACCGGGCCGTTGGACGGCGCCGAACACGTGCACCAGGAGGCGGGCCGACGGGGCGGGCGTCGCCGACGCGGTGCCATCCCCGCGCAGGTCGGCCGGCAAGTCGGTGCGAGGGATCGTCGAACCCGCTCCGCCGGCGCCGACGAGCCCGACGACGACCGCCGCGATGAGTGCGGCGAGGGCGAGCACGATGACGCCGCCCACCGCGACGCGGGTCCGCGACGGTGCCCGCGCCGACGGATGCAGGCGGTCGAGACCCTCATCCGCGGCGTCGTCCACCGGGGAAGGCTACGTCGGTGTGATCACCGATCCCGCACCGCGGTCGCCGGCGACCGGTTTCCGCAGCACGGGTCCCGATGGGGAGGAGGGCCGTGCGCCCGTCAGCCCCGTGTTGCGATACTGACGACCTTGGGGGCGCGGACGATCACGTTGACGATCTCGCGATCGCCGATCGACCGCTGGACGGCGGCGGAGGCCCTGGCCGTGGCCTCGAGTTCCTCGGCCGAGATCGACGGGGAGACCGTGAGCTTGTCGCGCACCTTGCCGTCGACCTGCACGACGGCCGTCACGGAATCCTCGACGAGGAGGTTCGGATCGGCCTTGCGCCACTGGGCGAGGGCGACGCTCGGCTCGTAGCCCAGGCGTTCCCACATGTCCTCCGCCGTGTACGGCGCGAACAGGTTGAGCGCCATGGCCGTGACCTCCGCCGCCTCGCGCACCGCGGCATCCGCAGGCCCGGCACCGGAGTCGATGACCTTGCGCGTCGCGTTGACGAGCTCCATCAGCCGGGCGACGACGACATTGAACTTGAACGACTCGACGAGGCCCGGGGCGTCCGCGAGGAAGCGATGCGTCTGGCGGCGGAGAGCAGGATCCCCGGTCTTCCAGAGCACATCGGGCGAGGATGTGACGTCCTTCGCGACGCGCCAGGCGCGGGCGAGGAACTTCGAGGAGCCGACCGGCGAGACGTCGTTCCAGTCGATGTCGTCCTCCGGCGGGCCGGCGAAGGCCATCGTGAGGCGCACCGCGTCGACGCCGTGCTTCTCCACCTCCTCGGTGAAGTAGACGATGTTGCCCTTGCTCTTGCTCATCTTGGAGCCGTCGAGGATGACCATGCCCTGGTTCAGCAGCGCTGAGAACGGCTCGGTGAAGCTCAGGTAGCCGAGGTCGAAGAGCACCTTCGTGATGAAGCGCGCGTACAGCAGGTGCAGGATGGCGTGCTCGACACCGCCGACGTACTGGTCGACCGGCGCCCAGCGCTCGGCCTCCCGCGGATCGAACGCCTTCGTGTCGTCGTTCGGGTTGAGGAAGCGCAGGAAGTACCACGAGGAGTCCACGAACGTGTCCATGGTGTCCGCGTCGCGTCGCGCCGGGGTGCCGTCGACGGGGTTGGCGACGTTCACCCAGTCCTCGGCCGCGCCGAGCGGCGACGTGCCCTTCGGCTTCAGGTCGAGACCAGCGGCATCCGGCAGCAGCACGGGGAGCTGATCCTCCGGCACGGGGATCTCGGTGCCGTCCTCGCCGTGGATGATCGGGATGGGGGTGCCCCAGTAGCGCTGGCGCGAGATCAGCCAGTCGCGCAGGCGGTAGTTCTTCGCGGCGCGGCCCCGGTCGTCGGCCTGGAGGATCTCGATGACCTTCTTGATGGCGTTGGACTTCGACAGGCCGTCGAGCGGGCCCGAGTTGATCAGGCGTCCCTCACCGGCCAGGGCGATGCCGGTGACGGCCGGGTCGATGCTCTCGACGTCGGGCAGGACGGGGTCGCCGTTCTCATCCGTCTCGATCACGGGGATCACGCCGGTGACCGGGGCCGTGACGTCGACGACGACCCGTACGGGCAGGCCGAAGGCGCGGGCGAAGTCGAGGTCGCGCTGGTCGTGGGCCGGCACGGCCATGACGGCCCCGTGGCCGTAGTCCGCCAGCACGTAGTCGGCCGCCCAGATGGGCAGGCGTTCGCCGTTGACCGGATTGACGGCGTACCGGCCGAGGAAGACGCCCGTCTTCTCGCGGTCGGTGCTCTGCCGCTCCATCTCGGTCGACTTCTGCACGGCCGTGAGATACGTGCCGAACCGCTCCTGCACGTCGGGGGCCGCGTCGGCGACGAGCTCGGCGGCGAGGTCGGAGTCGGGGGCGACGACCATGAACGTCGCACCCCAGAGGGTGTCGGGACGGGTCGTGAAGACCGTGACGCGCTCGTCGCGTCCCTCGATCTCGAACTCGACGTCGGCGCCGATCGACCGGCCGATCCAGTTGCGCTGCATGTTGAGCACCTTCGACGGCCATGAGCCCTCGAGCTGGTTGAGGTCGTCGAGCAGACGGTCCGCATAGTCGGTGATGCGGAAGTACCACTGTGTGAGCTTCTTCTTGACGACGACGGCGCCGCTGCGGTCGGACGTTCCATCCGGCAGCACCTGCTCGTTCGCGAGGACGGTGAGGTCCACCGGGTCCCAGTTGACCCAGCTGTCCTTGCGGTAGGCGAGGCCCTTCTTGTACAGCTGCAGGAACAGCCACTGGTTCCACTTGTAGTACTCGGGGTCGCTCGTGTGCAGCTCGCGGTCCCAGTCGAACGACGTGGCGTAGAGCCGCATGCTGTTCTTCTGCTGGGCGATGTTGTCGTACGTCCAGCCGCGCGGGTCGATGCCGCGCTTGATGGCCGCGTTCTCGGCGGGGAGACCGAACGAGTCCCAGCCGATGGGATGCATGACGTTGAAGCCCTGCTGCCGCCAGTACCGCGCGACGACGTCGCCCAGCGCATACACCTCCGCGTGACCCATGTGCAGGTCGCCGGAGGGGTACGGGAACATGTCGAGGACGTACTTGCGCGGGCGCTTGTCGGCCGGGTCGCCCGACCGGAACGGCTTCAGCTCGTCCCAGATGGGCAGCCACTTCTTCTGGATGGAGGCGAAGTCGTAGACCTCGTCCTCGCCGTGCGCGCTGCTCGCGGACTCGTGCTCGTGTGCCACGTGACTCTCAATCGATACGAAAAGTGATGATGGGAGCGCCATTGCTCTGCGAAGAGGCCGCCACGCGCGAAACATGGCTGTAACCCAAGGTTCCACTGTACTGAATGTCGGCGGACCCTCGATGATCCGGCGGATGGCCGAGCATCCGCCGACCCACCCCCGCTCCGCCGTCAGGCGGCGCCGAGGGCAGCGAGCAGGGCCCGCGCCTTGATCCGGGTCTCCTCGACCTCCTCCGCCGGCACCGAGAGCGCCGTGATGCCTCCGCCGGTGCCGATGGTCGCGGATCCCGGCGCGACGACGATCGACCGGATGACCATCGCCAGGTCGAGCGAGCCGTCGACGCCGACGTAGCCGTACGCACCCGAGTAGATGCCGCGGGGGCCGTCCTCGAGAGCGGAGAGGATGCGCATCGCGCTGATCTTCGGAGCCCCGGTCATCGAGCCGGCCGGGAAGCATGCCCGGAGCGCGTCGACGGCCGTCAGCCCGCTCGCGAGGCTGGCCTCGACGGTCGACACGAGCTGGTGCACGTGGGCGTAGCTCTCCACGGCGAGCAGGCTCGTCACGCTCACGGTGCCGAGCTCGGCGATCCGGCCGAGGTCGTTGCGCATGAGATCGACGATCATCAGGTTCTCCGCCTGTTCCTTGTCGCTCGCCTCCAGCTCGGTGCGGAGCTCGACGTCGCGAGCGACCGAGTGGCCGCGCGGCCGCGTGCCCTTGATCGGCTTCGTCCTCACCCTGCCTTCCGGCGTCACCTGGAGGAACTGCTCCGGCGAGGCGCTGAGCAGCGCGAGGTCGCCGAACCGCAGGAATCCCCCGTGATGCGTCGGGCTTCCGGCGCGCAAGCGGAGATAGACCTCCAGCGGGTCGAAGCCGCCATCGACGGTGATCGTGTTCGTCAGGCACAACTGGTACGCATCCCCGCGGGTGATCGCCTCCTGGCAGGAAACGACCAGCCGCTCGTAGGAGGACCCGTCGTGCCGCCACCGCGCCACGTGCCGGCCCGGTGCTGCGACGGCTGGCGGGGACGCCGCCGCCAGTTCCGTCCGGACCCGGCCCG
>JBEVEO010000039.1:0-5396 GCA_040512695.1 Leifsonia sp.
GTGCTGCTCGGCGGCGTCGTCGTGATGCTCTGGCAGTGGCACAAGCGGCCGGCCTTCTTCCGCGGCGAGACGCTGACGGCGGCTGAGGCGGAGTCGCCGGAGGAGGTCTGACGCTCCGCTCGCTGCGCCACTACCCGCTCGCTGAGGGCCGAGCGGAGCGACCGCCCGAAGCGCAGACCGCGCCGGCTCGCCACCTGTGGCCGCTCCCACGCCGCCGACCGCGCCGGCGCGCCACCGGTGGTCGCGCCCGCCGGCGCTAGGCGGCCACCCGTGGCGGGCCCGCGGGCAGCGCGCGGCCACACCTGGCGAGCGGGCATCGGACCCGCGTCGGTCCCGAGCGGCACGTCTGTCGTGGGGCTCGGCGCCTCCACCCGTGCCTAGACTGACGAGGTGCAGCAAGCCCCCGACGTCACCACCCTCCAGCATGTCGCCGAACGGGCCGGCGTCTCCCGGGCCACGGCCTCCCTCGCGCTGAGCGGCAAGGGTCGCATCGCACCGGCCACCCGCCAGCGCGTGAAGGACGCCGCAGACGAGCTCGAGTACGTCGTCAACGTCACGGCCCGCAACCTGCGCAGCTCCCGCTCCGGCGCCATCGGCCTCTACGTTCCCGACCACACCCTGAGCTTCCGGTACTACATGGACGTGGCGTTCGGCGCCGTCGAGGAGGCGCAGGCCTCCGACCTGCTCGTCACCCTCATGCCCACGGCGTTCTCCCCGCGTTCCGGCATCACCGAGCACCTCGACGGCTTCATCATGATCGACCCCATCGACGACGACCCGATCGTGCGGCGCCTGCTCGCAGGCCGGAGCCCGGTCGTCAGCGGCGAGGACGCCCCGGCGGACGCCGAGGAGCCCTATGGCGTCGTGTACGGCGACCACCATCGCGGCATCCGTCTGCTGCTCGATCATCTCTGGGAGAACGGATGCCGCCGGCCAGCGTGCCTGCTGCCGGACCGTTCGATCGCCTGGGGCCGCGGCATGCAGGACGGCTACAGGGAGTGGTGCGCCGAGAAGGGTGTCGAGGAGCGGCTGCTGGTGGGTGGATTCCAGTCGACCATCGACGACGCGCGCGGCATGATCGATGGTCTCCTGAATTCGCTCGACGGCGTCGACGGGATCATCACGGCACCCGAGGGCACGGCCCTCGTCGCGCTCGATGCCATCCGCTCCGCCGGGCTGGAGATCGGGCGTGACCTCCTGCTCGCCAGCTACGTCGACAGCGATTCGCTCGCGCTGACGGAGCCGTCGATCACGGCCCTGGACCTGCAGGCGCGCGAGTTCGGACGCCAGTGCATGCAGCTTCTCGCGGACTCCCTCGACGGCGGCTCCAGGCGGGGCGAGCGGGTCGAGGTCGCGATTTCAGTCATCGAGCGGCGATCCACACGCCGAATTCCGCAGCCCTGACCGAGCTTCTTGTACGGATTTAGTCGTGCAAAATCGGTTATGCAATGCGGAATCAATAGTGCATAATCGATTTACTTTACGAAATCGGTTGATTTTCGTGACGTGCTCGAAACATCCGACTCCTACCGTCGACACCATCGCAATCGCCTATCGAGCCGTCATCACCGATCTGGATCGCTGACACGAACGACTCGAGCAAGGGAGCTCAGCCATGGAACTCATCGACACGTCACCCGCACCGGAGCAGGATGCATCCGTGACCGGATCATCCGCTGCACCACAGGACTCGCAGGCCCTCCGCAAGAATGCCCTCGGCACCGGGGGCATCGTGTTCATGGTGGTCTCCGCGGCAGCGCCGCTCACGATCATCGCCGGCGTCGCGCCGCTGGCGATCCTCATCGGCGGCGTCTCGGCGCCGCTGGCGTACACCGTGGCCGGCATCATCCTGGGCATCTTCGCGATCGCCTTCATGGCCATGACGCGCTATGTGAAGGCTCTCGGCGGCTTCTACACCTACATCACGCAGGCCCTCGGAAAGGCCGTCGGGCTCGGCTCCTCCTTCGTGGCCCTGGTCTCCTACAACGCGCTGCAGATCGGCCTCTACGGCCTCATGGGCACCCAGGGACACGAGATGCTCGAGAAGGAGTTCGGCATCGACGTCCCCTGGTGGGTCATCGCCGGGATCGGCATCGCCGCGGTCTTCCTCGTGGCGTGGCGCGGCATCGACGTCGGTGCGAAGGTGCTCGGCGTACTGCTCGCCCTCGAGGCGCTCATCCTCATCGTGCTGGCCGTCGTGATCCTCGCGCAGGGTGGTGCGGAGGGCATCACCTTCGGCACCCTCGACCCGGCCAACCTGTTCAACCCGGGCATGTTCGCCATCCTCGGAGTCGGCTTCGCCGCTTTCATGGGCTTCGAGTCGACCGCCCTCTACCGCGAGGAGGCGCGCGACCCGAACACCACCATCCCGCGGGCCACCTACATCTCCGTGATCTTCATGGCCGTCTTCTACGGATTCATCCTCTGGGCGATCATCATCGGACTGGGTGAGGCGAACGCCGTGGCCGCTGCCGGAGAGAACCCCGCCGGGCTGGTCTTCGCCGAGGCCGGCCAGTACCTCGGCGCCTGGGCCGAGTTGGTCATGTACCTGCTGATCCTCACCAGCGTCTACGCCTCGCAGCTCGCCTTCCACAACGCCATCAACCGCTACACCTTCTCGCTCGCGCGCGACGGCGTGCTCCCGAAGGCGCTGCACCGCGTCGACCCGAAGACCGGGTCGCCCGTGGTCTCGGGCCTGGTGCAGACGGCGCTCGCGGTCATCGTCGTCGGGGCGTTCGCCGTCTTCGGACTCGACCCGTATCTGCAGCTTCTGCTCTGGGTGAACAGCCCCGGCGTCATCGGTATCATCGCCCTGCAGGTGCTGACCTGCATCGCCGTGGTCGTCTTCTTCCTGCGCAACCGCGAGCTCGCACGGAAGTGGTACGTCATCCCTGCAGCCGTGGTGGCCGGGGTGCTGCAGATCGCCATCCTCTGGGTGCTGTGCACATCGTTCGACCTGCTCACCGCAGCAGGCCCGGCCGTCAACGCCATCCTGATCGCGATCACGCCGGTCACCTTCCTCGTCGGTGTCGTGCTCGCCCTGGTCTGGAAGCGCACCCGCCCCGACGTCTATGCCGGCATCGGCGGAGCGAGCGAGTACACCGAGGTGACCCGATGAGCGCGACCTGCGACCTGCTCGTGCTCGGCGGGGCAGTGCTCACCCCCGAGGTGCTCGGCGGGGCTGCGGCATCCGCCGGCTTCGTCGCGATCAGCGGCGGGGTCATCGTGGGCGTCGGGCCGGCGTCGGATGCCGACCGATGGGATGCCGCCCGGGTGATGGATCTCGGCGACGCCACCATCAGCTCGGGGTTCATCGACGCGCACATCCACCCGATCATGGGCCTGCAGATGACCCGCGGGGTCGACCTGTCCGGACTCGTGGAGTGGGACGAGGTTCGTGCCGCACTCGCGGCGCACATCGCCGCCAGCGACGAGTCCTGGGTGTTCGGCTGGGGACTCGACCCCAACGCGTTCGGTTCGGGGGAGGCCTCGTTCTCCCTGTTCGACGGCATCGATGAGGGCCGCCCGGTGTACGTCACCCTGTTCGACGGACACTCCGCCGTGGCATCGCGGGAGGCGCTGCGGATCGCCTCGGTCACCGGCCAGGAGACCTTCGCGGACGCGTCGAGTGTCGTCGTCGACGCAGCGGGAGCTCCCACCGGGCTGCTGCTCGAGCTGAGCGCTCAGGCACTGGTGTGGCCTCATCTCCCCGAGCAGACCTTCGCCGACAGGGTCGATGCGCTCGAGGCGTTGTTCCGGGGCATGGCCGAGTCGGGTCTCGTCGCCGGCCAGATGCTCGACCTGTCGGCTCCGGACTCGTTCGAGCTGCTCGAGGCGCTTGAAGCCCGCGCGGATCTCGGCATCCGTCTGCGCATCTCGCCCTTCGTGATGCCCGGGTTCACGGATGCCGACCTCGACCAGGTCGTGGCTCTGCAGGGCACTGGCGGTCGACGCTGGCACGTGAAGGGCGTGAAGCTCATGATCGACGGCACCGTCGACAACGGCACCGCCTGGCTGTTCGAACCCGACGCCCGGGGGGAGTCCACGGACTCGCTCTGGCTCGACGAGGGCGAGTACCGCCGCGCTGTCGCCTACCTGCACGAGCGCGGCATCCCGACGACGACGCATGCCATCGGAGACAAGGGCATCGCCTTCGTCGCCGAGACGCTGGCGGCGCTGGGCTCGAACGGCACCCAGCACCGCATCGAGCACATCGAGACGCTGCCCGACGACGTGCTCGAGACCATCGTCGGGGCGGGCATCGCGGCCAGCATGCAGCCGACGCACTGCACTCACTACTCCCGGGCCGACCACACCGACAACTGGTCGACGCGACTCGGTGACGAGCGTGCCGATCGCGCCTGGCGCATCGGCGACCTGCGTCGCCGCGGGGTGATCGTGACCCTCGGCTCCGACTGGCCCATCGCACCCTACGACCCGCGGGCCTCGCTGGGTTCCGCCGTGCTGAGGCGCCCGACGGGGCGGCTCGAGGTCGAGCCGGTGCAGCCAGCGCAGGCGATCTCGGCCGCAGCTGCGGTCGAGGGCTACACCAGCGAGTACTGGCGCTCGGTGGGCGAGGACGGAGGCCGCCTCGAGGTGGGACAGCGCGCCGACCTCACGGTGTTCGCCGACAACCCGCTGACGACGCATCCCGATGACTTCGCGGAGTCACCGGTGCTCCTGACCGTCATCGACGGCGAGGTCGTCGTGGATCGGGTGCCGGCGCGCTGAGCCGTGGCGGCCGGGCACAGCAGCACAGCTCGCCACGTGTGGCCGCTTCCGACGGCGCGGACCGCGCCAGCTCGCCACTTATGGCCGCTTCCGACGCCGCGGACCGCGCCAGCTCGCCACTTATGGCCGCTTCCGACGGCGCGGGGCGGCCACACGTGGCGAGCGGGCGGCCGTGATGCGGCCACAAGTGGCGAGCCGGTGCGGTCAGACCCGGGCGCGCGTCGCCCGACGCAGGATCCCCGCGAGGCCGGCCACGAGCAGCAGCCCGCCGAGGGCGAGCACGGCGTAGAGCGCGAAGGTGCCCGGGGTGAGCGTCGCGAGCCACGACGAGAAGTCCTGGCGGCGCTCGACGTCGGTGACGATCACGAGCAGCACGGAGGCGATCGCCGCGAAGGCGAGTCCCCAGACGATGGCGGCCCAGCGGATGACGGGCCCGGCCGGCACGGATGCCGCCGGTGCCGGGGAACCGAGCGTCGTGGTCGCGGCATCCGGGGCTGCGGCATCCGTCGCCGTCATATCGACGTCGTACGGCGTGGTCGGGTTCGAGTCTGTGCTCATGGTCGTTGCCCCTCGAGATTGGTGACCCGGATTCAACCGGTCGGTCCGTGAACGGTGGTGGCGGCTCTGCGTGTCCTGGTCGTCGCTCACGGTCGGTCCTCCTCGTG
>JBEVEO010000062.1:0-17668 GCA_040512695.1 Leifsonia sp.
GAGCACCTCGATCGCGGCGGTGAACTCGTCGTCGCCCCAGTCGCCGGAGATGTCGACGCCTTGGTCGAGCATGATCAGCCCCATGGTGTCGCGCATCTCCGAGAGCACGCCGACCCGACCCTTGAGGGACGGGTCCCACAGGTCGGCGACGGAGGCGAGTCCGCCCGGCACCTTCTCCTTGTTCCAGCAGATGCCGGCGAAGCCGCCCTGCCACGGGAGGCTCATTGTGCGTCCCGGGTCGAAGTCGACGTCCTGGAGTGCCGGCGTCAGGTTCTTGCTGTTGGGGATGTTGGCCAGGTCCAGACCCTGGGTGTACCCGAACCGGATCCAGCGGGCCGCCATCCAGTCGGTCAGGCACACGGTGTCCGCTCCGATGTCCTGGCCGAGCGCCAGCTGATCCTTGACCTTGCCGTAGTAGGAGTTGTTGTCGTCGACGGCGACGTCGTAGTTGACCTTGATGCCGGTCTGCTCGGTGAAGGCCTCGAGCGTCGGGTAGCCGCCGGTGTCGTCCTCGTCGATGTACGCGGCCCAGTTCGCCCAGTTGAGCGTCTTGTCCGTCGCGGACTTGTCGGCCGCCGCGGTGGGCTTCGCGGAGCCGCCCGTCGAGCACGCGGCGAGGGCGAGAGCGGTCGCCCCTGCCCCGGCCCCCGCCAGGAGGGCGCGTCGATTGAGCTGGGAATTCCTGGCCTGTGCGATCAACGAACGGATCATCGGATCGGCGGGCAACTCACGAGGCTTCACAGGCGGGGCTCCTTCACGGGTGGCACAGACATCCGCGCATTCGTAGCGGGTGGGACGATATTCGCACACTGTGTGCGCCATCACACCGTTAAGTGATCAAATCGTTGAGTTCGACGCCGATTCCGCACGGAATCAGCGGCGACAGCGACATTAAAACCATGTTTCCAGCAGTCATGTGCGCGTGTCGCTGGGTAGGCTTGCGGGCGGGACAACGGCGTCCCACGAATTGAAGGAGCACGATGAAGGTCGCAGTCCCCACCGAGATCAAGAACAACGAGTTCCGGGTCGCCATCACCCCGTCCGGTGTCCATGACCTCGTGTCGCACGGCCACGACGTTTTCATCCAGTCGGGAGCCGGGGCCGGCTCGTCGATCGACGATGCCGAGTACGAGGCCGCCGGAGCCACCATCCTGCCCGATGCGGCGAGCACCTGGGCGATCGCCGACATGCTGCTCAAGGTCAAGGAGCCCGTCGAGAGCGAGTACCGCCACTTCCGTGATGGGCTGCTGCTCTTCACCTACCTGCACCTGGCCGCGGAACCCGAGCTGACAGCGGCCCTGCTCGAGTCCGGCGTCACCGCCGTCGCCTACGAGACCGTGCAGCTCCCCGGCCGCCAGCTTCCCCTCCTCGCGCCCATGAGCGAGGTCGCCGGGCGCCTGGCACCCATCGTCGGCGCCAACGTCATGCTGAAGTCCGCCGGAGGACCCGGACTCCTCGTTCCGGGCGTTCCCGGCACCAGCCCGGCACGGGTGACCGTCCTCGGAGGTGGAGTGGCGGGATCGAACGCCCTCCAGATCGCCGTCGGCCTCGGCGCCGAGGTGACCGTGCTCGACACCAACCTGTTCCGCCTGCGCGAGCTCGACGCCCTCTACGGCGGGCGCATCCGCACCATCGCATCCAACAGCTTCGAGATCGACAAGGCCGTCGTCGAGAGCGACCTCGTCATCGGGTCGGTCCTGCTCCCGGGCGCCAAGGCGCCCAAGCTCGTGAGCAACGAACTGGTGTCGCGCATGCGTCCGGGGAGCGTGCTGGTCGACATCGCGATCGACCAGGGCGGCTGCTTCGAGGATTCCCGGCCGACCACGCACGCCGATCCGACGTTCACCGTCCACAACTCGCTGTTCTACTGCGTGGCGAACATGCCGGGCGCCGTGCCGCGCACGTCGACCTACGCGCTGACGAACGCCACGCTCAACTACGTGCGCGCGGTCGCGAACAACGGCTGGAAGCAGGCGATGCGCGCGGATCCGGCCCTGGCGCTCGGGCTCAACACCCACGCCGGCGGTGTCTACAACGCCGGCGTCGCCGCTGCGCACGGACTGCCGTCGCTCCCGCCGGAAGCCGCCATCGGCTGACGCTCACGGCCCCAGCCGGCCTCGCGTCACTGTCCCGTCCGGTGCGAGCACCCAGAGCCGTCCCGACCCCGGTCGAAGGGCGGGCGGGAGTTCCCTGGTGCGCGCCAGCATCCGGAAGTCGCCGACGGAGCAGGACTCGAAGGCGATCGACGACCGGGCCCGAAGGGCGGTCAGCGCGCCGCCGTTCGCGAGCCAGGTGTCCGGGTCGGCGACGAGCACGGGTGCGCTCCTCCCCACGATCTCGACGTCCGGACGAGCTGAAGGCATCAGCTCGGCGATGTCGCGCCCCGGGAGTGCGCCGCGCAGCACACCGGCGACATGCCTGGCCCGAGTCGAGACGACGATGATCGGCCCTGTCGTCGCGGAGAGCGCCGGCGGTTCGGAGCGTGCGGCGGCCGGCGCTTCGTCGCCGCCCGGAGCGATGACCTGGATCGCCGATCCGTGCCACACTCCACGGCCGGGCGGCGCGTGTCCACTCCACAGCGCTGCCGGTGCCCCGGCCGCGAGGTGGTCGGCGCGATCGTCGAGACGGAGCACGATCCGCGAATCGAGCAGACCGACGGCCGCACCGAGTGAGCCGATGCCCTGTGCGGACACCACCACCCTGCAGCGTGCGGCATGCAGGATCCGCGCCAGGCGTTCGACGGCCGCGTGGCGGTGATCGACCGACCAGAGGCCGGCGACGGCATCCCAGTCGTCGAGCAGAACCGTGCCACCGCCGACGGCCTCTGCCCGCTCGAGGGCGTCCCACGTTCCCTCGACGTCGGCGACGACGAAGCGGGCATCCGTCGACTCGCCGGCCAGGCGTCGCAGCACGGAGGTCCTTCCGGACCGGGGTCCGCCCAGCACGAGCAGCCCGTGCTCGTCCTCCGGCCAGCGTGCCGGCAGCTGACGCTGGTGTCGGGGCTCGTCGACCACACCGACAAGGGCGCCGCCGGCCGGCGATCCCGCTGCCGCCTCCTGGGCGAGCGCCTCTCGCACGACGTGCCCGTCCACGGGGAGCACGGCGGGCAGCGGCGCGATCCACGGCCGGCTCGGCCGATCGGCCGGGTCCACCGGTGCGGCGGAATGGGCGATCCGCCGCAGATCGGCAGGCACGGTCGCCGCGAGCTGGCATTCGGCGATCTCCCGGCCGCGACTGATGAGGCAGCGGCCCGGCGCACCGGTCGGCAGCCGCGCAGCGTCGGGGATGCCGACGATGGCCACGCTGTCGGCCAGGTCGTGCACCCGCAGCGCGATCCGGAGTCCGCAGTTGGCCAGGAGCGCCTCCCGGATGACGCCGGCGGGACGCTGCGTGCACAGGATCAGGTGCATCCCGAGCGAGCGTCCCCTGGCCGCCACGTCCGCAAGGAGCGCGTGGAGGTCGGGGGCGGAGGCGAGCAGCGCGGCCAGCTCGTCGATCACGACGACGAGCCGGGGTAGCCGCCCCGGCGGGAGCTCGTCGATGCTGCGGACCCCCGCAGCGGCGACGAGCCGTTCCCGGCGGCGGATCTCCGCATCGAGGCTCTGCAGGACCCGGTCGCTCAGTGGGCCGTCGAGGTCGGTCACGACGCCGAGGCAGTGCGGCAGCTCGGCCAGGACCGCTCCCGTCGCGCCGCCCTTGAAGTCCACCAGCAGGAAGGCGAACTCCTTCGGCGTGGTGCGGGAGGCCATGGCCGCGATCCACGTGATCAGCAGTTCGCTCTTGCCGCTTCCCGTCGTTCCGCCGACGACGGCGTGCGGTCCGTCCGCGACCAGGTCGACGACGACGTCGCCATGGCTGCCCCGACCGATCGCGCAGCCGAGCGGCCCGGCGGTCACGCGAGCCAGGTCGGCGAGGCGCACGAGCGACGGCACGGTCGGCGACCGTTCACGGACGGCGAGAGATGCGAGCATGGCCGCATGGGCGGCGGCATGCTCCTCGCCGACGAGCTCCGGCACGAACGGACCGTAGTGCGCGACCTGCCCCCGGACGACCTCGGCCTCCACGGCACTGCGCACGCGGATGATCGTCGCGCAGCCGGGTGGGAGCGCACGCACCGTGGCAGCTCCGGCGATGACGACCCCGGTGCGTCCGTGATGATCGGAGGCCGGCGGAGCCGGCTGCGGCTGCGCAGGGTCCGCTCCGCGGTGGACGACGAGGAGGCCGGGCGCGTCCGCATCCGACTGCGCCGCGTGCGGGAGTGCCGCCGCCCAGTCCCAGTGCCGCTCGGGCACGGCGACGAGGCGGAGCCGGCGCGGTGGCACGTCATCGCAGAGCTGGAGCACGAGCCCGCGCATCACCGTGCGGACGAGCGAGTCATCGCCCACCACCCCGATCCCGCCACCGGCATCGACGACGACCGGCATGTCGTCGATCGACGCGGATTCCTCGAGCAGAGCCTCCCGCTCGGCGTCGACCTCCGGGCCCGTCTCGCGCTGCCCCGCCCCATCGATCAGCTCCACCGCGCTCATCGTCGTGCCGCTGCCCGCGGTGACCGGCCCCGGGGCATCCCTCCCCCACCGTGCAGGGTCGTCTGCGCCGCCGAGGAAGCGGTCCATCGCCGACGGATGCGCCAGCCAGGCGGTTCGCCGTTCCTCGGCCCTGGCTGCGGCAAGGCGGTCGCGCACGACCGCGACCGCCGTCCGGTGCGCCGCCCGCTGCCGCCTCCGGACGGTGCGCCGCGACCGGACCCCGTCGACGAGGCCGCCCACGGCGACGATGGGGCCGATCGCGGCGAACATCAGCGCGATCGGCGATCGCGTGATCGCCCACAGCAGGAGCGCGACCACGACGGGCGCCGTGCTCGCCACGAGTGGGAACGGTGGCCGCTCCGGTGTCGCGGGGGCTGGGGGGAGCCGAAGCGGCTGCGGCGTTCTGGTCGTCATCCCGCCGATTCCAGCACCGCGATCCAGCGCCGGCCCGTCGGCCGCCTCAGCCGTGGGCGCGCCGCCCGGTTCACGGCAGGGTGGAGGACCCGCCCCTATTCGACGGTGAAGTACTGCTCCCCGATGTCGACCCGCGAGCCGCGCGGCACGAGATAGCGTCGACCGGGCTCGCACCGCAGCGGCAGGTCGACCGGGCGGCGGATGATCGTCCCGTTGCCGGAGTACCGATCGCTCACCCAGAGCTCTCCGCCGTGCTGCCCGAACTCGAGATGGCTCTTGGAGACGGAGAGGCCACGGTCGTCGAGGGTGATCAGCTGGTCGAAGTACTCGGTGGGCTGCGGCAGCGGCCGCCTGCCGATCAGGCCGGTCCCGGTGACGGACTCGACCTGTCCGGTGCTGAACCGCAGGGTGAACACGGACGCGGCGGGCGGATCCTCGACGACGTGGCGACGCACCGGCTGCGCGGACTCCTCGGCCGCGACCGGGGGTGGTTCGATGCGCGGCGTCTCGACGCGGGCCGGCTCCTGCACGGCGGGTGAGGCGGCGGGGCCCGCTTCGGCGGCGTCGGGCGACGGTGCAGGAGGCGGGGCGAGGATGAGTCCGCGCACGTGTTCGGGCTCGAGCGGCTCGATGATGCTCGTGTCACCGGGCCGCGGGTCCGATCGGGTGCGACTCAGCGGCGTGGCGGACGTCGAGCTCCCGCACTCGCCGCAGAACATGGCCTCTGCCGGCAGCGGGGCACCGCAGATTCGGCAGTTCACGAGCCCGGCCCTCTGCGGCGGAGCGAGCGCAGCGAGACGAGCGCTCGGATGCGCTGGCGGCGGTTGAGCCGGGCGTCCAGCTGTGTCCGCAGCGCGTCGACCTCTGTCCAGACCCGGTCGGCGTCGGCCGGTTCCGGCGATCCGGGCGCGAAGACCGCCCGGTCGACGGCGGTCGCCAGGACGAGGGGACGCATTCCACCCACCACCGTTGCACCCTCGACGCGCGTCGACGACGGAGCGAGGTCGAATCCGCGGTCGACCGCGAGATCGGAGAACTCCCGCCAGCCTCCGGCCATCCGCTCCACCGGGGTGTCGGCCAGACGGCGCAGCCGCCGGCGTCGCAGCTTCGCGGCGATCACGGCGAGGAACGGGCTGAGGAGCACGGCGATGGCGAGGAGCGTCCAGCCGGCGATCACCCCGATGGTGATGAGGGCGGCGAGGAAGGGATCCGTCGTCTGCTCGTCGTCGTTCGGAGCGTTCTGGGCCTCGGCGGGCGCTTCGTCCTCACGCGGGTCGGCCGGCGGCGGCGGCAGCACCACCTGGGGGCGGGAGACGATGTTGGGCTGGTCCGGCTGCTTCTCGGGAATGGCACGCGGGTCGGGGTTGGGGTCGAGGGAGACCCACGATCCGGTGGAGTCCTGGACCTCGATCCAGGCGGCGATGTCGTCACCCGTGACCGTCACGGATCCGCCCGGATCCGCGACGCGCGGGACGAAGCCGACCACGGCGCGCGCCGGGAAGCCGATCCGCCGGGCGAGGAGGGCTGCCACGACGGAGTACTGCTCGCCGTCGCCGAGCATCGGCACATCCGTCACGAGCTGGGTGATGCGGTCGGCCGCGTGACCCGATCGGCTGGCCGGCTCGCCGGCCAGCCCGTGGCTGACGTAGCCGTCTCGCCGGAGCCCGGCCAGCATCTGGGCCAGCTGCGTTCCGGGGTCGGCGTTCTCGTCCACCCACGCCGCGAGGGCGTCGTCCAGTCCCTCCGGTTCGACGCCGACGGCCGGCAGGACGGCGGTACCGGGGCGCAGTGCCGTGACGTCGCCCGGCTCGAGGGGCACCACGGCCGCGCTGCGGTAGGAGTCTCCCGCCTGCAGGCCGCCGAGCACGGCGCCGGTCGCAGCGTTGTCGTTGTAGAAGAACGAATCGGTGAGGCGTGCGGCGCCATCTCCGGTGAATCGGATGCTCGAGAGCTTCCCGACGCCGGGCACCCAGACGCCGCGATAGTCGCCGACCTCCACGTCGATGGTCGCGTCCGTGCCGCGGACGGCGCTCTGGTCGATGCGGTACGGCAGGCGTGTGAAGGAGCCGGAGGCGCTCGTGACGGTGTCACTGCCGACCGAGTACACGATCCCGTCGTAGGTGTCGAGGGCGGCGATCCTGATGCGACCGCCCGCGGGCAGGCCGGAGACGGTGAGCATCGTGCGACCGGCGGCATCCGGTTCCAGGTAGCCGCGGAACGCCGAGAGCGGGCTCGGGTAGTCGCGTGGATCGAACGGCTGCTCAGCGTGCCTGCGCAGCACGTCCCGAGGGGCGGATGTGGGGTACCCGACCGCGGCGACCGTGCCGCCTGCGACGGCGATCGCGACGATGATCGCCGAGCTGAGGACGATGCGCGTGACGGCGAGGCGACGATACGCGGCGCTCTCGCGGAGCCGTGGACCACCGCCGGTCACGCGGGCGATGGCCTCGGCGCGCCGGCGCCGGTGCCCCCATGCGGCCCACAGGACGAGCACGATGCCCAGCAGCAGCGCCGTCTCGATGGGGGCCTGTGCCGTCGTCGGTCCGAGCAGGATCGCCGCGATGAACAGCACGAAGGGCACGATCGCGGCGAGCTCGCCCCTCCGCGACCGGAGGGCGATCGACATCCCGATCGTCGTCGATGACAGCACGAGGATGAGCGGCGGCACGAGAAGTGCCTGGTACGAGCCGACCGGCGTCACGATGGTGAGGAGCTGCTTCCAGCTGAGCGCCGTGCCGAGCAGGAGGTCGATGAATCCGGGGCCGGATGGGAGCACACCGAAGTACGCGCCGGACGGCACGCCCAGTGGGACGCCGACGACCAGGTAGGCGCCGACGGTCACGAGCAGGACGATGAGCGACGACCAGCGCAGGAACGCGCCGAGGATGGCGATCGCCGTGCCGAGCAGGGCGGCGAGCGTCACCGTCACGATGAAGGCCGCGCTCTCGTAGACCGGCCACAGCGTCGAGATGGCGATGCCGGTAGCCGTGAGCAGCATGACGGCGTTGATGACGACGGCGGACCACGTCAGCGCGAGCCGATCCACCGCGGGGCGGGTCGACAGCGGACGCGGCGTGACGCTCATCAGACCACCGCCGCGCGGGCGAGCGACTTCTGCAGGTCGTCGAGGAAGCCGATGGTGAGGACGGTGAGCTCGGCCACCCTCCGCATGACGGGGAGGGCGTCGGGCTCGCAGCGCACGCCGACCACGTCGACTCCAGGAGGCAGCCCAGCCGCTGCGCTCCGCAGGTGCGCGACGGTGGTCGTCGAACCGCCGATGATGAAGACGACGGAGGCGTCGGAGGATCGCGAGGCCGACGCCCGCGTGAGTGCGACCGCCCGCGTGGCGGAATCGCTGCGCTCGAGCACGGTGAGGTCGTCGAGGAGGCGGGCACGGCTGGCCGTGCGCAGCTGAAGAGCCGGCGGTGCCGTCCTGCGTGCGGCCTGGGCGACCTGGCCGCTGACGAAGACGGACACCGTGCGCCCGTCGTGGATGGCGTGGATCCCGAGCGAACCGGCCGCGCTCACGGCGAGCTCGAACTCGTCGTCGTCCGCGTAGTCCTCGCTCGCGAGGCTGAGCACGACCATGATGTGGCTGCGCCGGGTCTCCTCGAACTGGCGCACCATGTACACGCCGGTCTTCGCCGAGCTGCGCCAGTGGATGAACCGGCGATCGTCACCGGGCGTGTACTCCCTGAGGGTGTGGAACGAGACGTCGCTCGACGTGAGGTCCCTCGTCGGCGTTCCCTCCAGGTCGCGGACGTAGCCGGTGGACACGGCGGGCACGGGGATGGTGCGCGGGTGCACGAACAGCTCGGTGCGCTCCGACCAGGTGAGCTCGCGGCGGAACAGCCCGATCGGATCACCGCGGATGGTGCGCACAGGCCCGACGGGGATGATGCCACGCCGTTCCGCCGCGACGACGAAGATCTCGCTCGCCTGCATCCCGCGGGCGAGCCCGGGGATCTGGAACTCGGCGAGGCCGTCGCCGATGGGGACCTCGACGCCGACGGAGGAGATGTGCCTGCGCGTCGGATTGTCGACGATCACCTCACCGGCTGCCTTCTCCCCGGCCACGACACGGTTGACGGGCATCGAGAGTCGGATGCGGAACGAGTTCCGCCCGACGAGGTAGAGCACGGAGATGGCCAGGAGCACCACACTCGCCCAGGCCAGGGCGATGAACTCGGTCCAGCCGAGGACGTAGCCGCCGATGAAGCCCAGCAGCCCGGCGCCGACGACGCACCATCCGAACGCGGTCACCGTGGAGCCGATGAAGCGGATGGTGAACACCGCCCCACGGGTGAAGCCCTCCCAGAGGTTCACGACGGCGACGATGAACGAGGCGAGCCGGCCGTCTCGGTGCGGAGCGGCTGACCCGGGAGTCGGCCCGCTCACCTGTCGACGAGCGGGGCCGGGAGGTGCGGCCTCGCTCACACGGCGAGCCTGTCACTCGGCGGCGGCGTCTCGATGAGGATCTGGGCGATGACGTGGGTGGCCGTCACGCCGTCGAACTCGGCCTCGGGGTCGAGGATGAGACGATGCGCGAGCACCGATTCGGCGAGCGCCTTGACGTCGTCGGGGACGACGTAGTGCCGCCCGTTGGCCGCGGCGAGGGTCTTGGCGCTGCGGACGAGTGCCAGGGCACCGCGCACGCTCACGCCGAGGCGCACCTCCTGCGCGTGCCGGGTGGCCTGCACGATGCGGGAGACGTAGTCGTTGATGCTGGCATCGACGTGCACCCCGCGGGCGACCGCGGCCATCTCGACGATCGTCTCCGCTGAGACGATGGCCGGCAGGACCATGTCGTGGGCGCGACGATCCGCGCCCTCGAGGATGCGCAGCGTCGACGCGTGGTCGGGGTAGCCGATCGATGCGCGCATGATGAAGCGGTCGAGCTGGGCCTCCGGCAGGCGGTACGTGCCGGCCTGCTCGATGGGGTTCTGCGTGGCGATCACCATGAACGGCAGCCGCATGACGTGAGTGATGCCGTCGATCGTGATCTGCCCCTCCTCCATGACCTCCAGGAGGGCCGACTGCGTCTTCGGGCTCGCCCGGTTGATCTCGTCGGCGAGGACGATGTTCGCGAACACCGGGCCGCGGTGGAACTCGAAGGCGCTGGAGCGCTGGTCGTAGATGCTGACGCCGGTGATGTCTCCGGGGAGGAGGTCGGGCGTGAACTGCACGCGCGAGCTGGTTCCGTCGACGCTCTGCGCCATGGCCCTGGCGAGCGAGGTCTTGCCGGTGCCCGGCACGTCCTCGAGCAGCAGGTGGCCCTCGCTGAGGAGCGCGGTGAACGCGAGCCGGATGACGTGGTTCTTGCCGAGGAGCACGTCCTCGACCCCCGTCACGAGACGCGTGAACGTGTCGGCGAACCAGGCGGCCTGGTCGGGGGTGGTCATCACTGCCATTCCGCGTTGTGTCATCGTCACTGGTCGTACGTCCTCGTCATGCCGTTGATCGTGATTCTCAACCATACGGGCACTCCGGCGCCCACCCCGGGAATGGTACAGCTGTTCGAAGATGGCGTGCCGGTGATGCCGGCGACCGTCGAGCCGCAGCTGAACTCCGGCACGATGCCGCCGTTGTCCGGAACCGTGACCCACGACCATGTCCCGTCTCCGGTGTCCGCGGCGACCTGGTAGAGCAGGTTCGAGCCGAGCGCCATGTCGAAGTCGATGGGCGCCTCCGGCGTCGAGAACGACGTCCACGGTCCACAGGTGTTCCAACTGGTGCAGCCCTGCACCTGGAATCCGACGGGGTTGCCGTAGCCGGCGCCGGTCAGTACCCGCGGCGAGCTGCCGACGCCGATCGCCTGCTCCTGGCCGCCGGGGCCGGAGCGTGCCCGGTAGTGGTGGAATCCGGGGGCGAAGCCGGTCACGATGGCATCGCGCGTGTACGCGGAGTCCACCATCGTCATCCCCACGGAGTCGACCGGACCCGGCGCGGGCCGGAGCACGGTGCTGACGGGGGCGGATGCGACGCAGCCGGCACGGTTGTACGCCCACACGATGAAGGTGTAGACCTCGTTGTCGTTGCCGCCGAGGCCCGTGAACTCGGCCGAGGTCGTGGCGGTGTCGATCCGCTGCAGGATGTTCCCGCCGCTCGGCGGCGACACCGTGCCCGGCGCGGGTGAGGAGACCGTGCAGGCCGGCGTGGAGCCGTTTCCGAGGCGGGCGGCGAAGTAGCTGATCGGATCGCCGTTGTCGCCGAAGCCCGACCAGGACACCGTGATGGCTCCGTTGTCGGGGTCGATGGACGCCACGCCGATCTGGCCGGGCGTCGGCGCACCGAACGGCGTCCCGGTGCCGCCCGTCGATGTCCAGGCCGTGAGCGCCGGATAGGCGCCGTTGCGCGCGCTCACGGTGAAGTTCACCACGCTCCCGTTCGCGAGACCGCCGATGGTCGCAGCGCACCGTCCGGCAGGGCAGTCTGCGCTGGCGACGGTGTCGACTCCGGCGACGTTGACGACGTAGGAGGACACCGGGGTACCGCCGGGGACGACCACCTCGTCCCAGGACACGGCGAGGGCGCCGTCCAGCGGGGCGGCGAGCAGGCCGGTGGGTGCTCCGGGAACCACGTCGGACCAGACGGGGGTGGCCGTGACGGCCGGGTCGGAGGAGCCGATGCCGTTCTTGGCCACGACCTGGACCCGCACGGCGTTGGCCTCGCCGTTGCCGGCCGTCGGGACGGTGCAGGTCGTGGCGACGCAGCTGACGGTCTGCACGACGGCGCCGGTGGCGGCCGCGATGAGCGACACGTCGTAACCGACGATGGGCGAGTTGTTGAATGCGGCCGCGTCGAACGCCACGGTCAGCGAGCGATCCGCGTAGCCGGTGACCCGGAGCCCGATGACGGGGTCGGGCCGGTCCTGGACGGAGATCCGCACCGTGCCCCACGCGTACCGATCGGGATCACCGGTCGCATCGGCCACCTGGTACTGGAGGTTTGTGTCGACGGGGGCCGCAGACCCGGAGACCGTCACGCTCAGCGAGCTGCGGTCGCTGTTCGGCACGATGCTCACGCCGGCCGGGAGCGAACCGGTCTCGAGGCCGCGCACGTTGACGACGCGCAACGGCGTCTCGGGGAACGGGTTCGTCGCCGCATCGTTCCTGAGCACGTCGACGACGGTCGTCTGGCCGCGCGGCGCGATCGCGGAATCGGGAGCGGGAACGGCGATCGGACGCGTGGACGGCACGATCCGGAGGACGATGCGACCGGGGCTTCCGGCGTTGAGGTCGTCGCGGACGGCGATCGTGATCGCGGTCTCGGTGCCCTTGGCGGCATCCGGACCGGCCTTCAGGGTGATCCGTCGTCCGGAGAGGGAGTAGGTGAAGCCGGACGGCAGCGGCTCGAGGATGCTGTAGGTGAGTTCGTCGAAGTCGTCGGGGTACGGGTAGGTCGTCAGACGGCCGAGCTGGATGGTCTTCTCCTGGCCGGGCTCGAAGTCGATGACGCCGCCGGTGAAGGCTGGAGGCTGGTTGTCGCGCGGTGTCACCGTGATCGGCAGCACGATCGTGGCGACGTGGCCGGCCGGATCGCTCGACGAGTCACCGTCGGTCACCTCGAACGAGATCGACGCGGGCCCGAAGTACTTGTCGACGCTGCGGAAGCGGATCGTGTCGGAGTCGACGACGAGGTCGGAGCCGTCGGAGTGGGTGGCGCGCACCGTCCCCGTGTCGGTGAGGCGCACCTGCTTGCCGCCGACCGCGACGACGTAGTCGTTGATGTCGATCGTGAGCACCGATTCGCTCGGCACCGTGATCTTGGGCGCCGAGCGGCGGACCTGCGGCAGCGTGTCATCCGAGCCGGGCACCCAGACGAAGGCGTACGACACGATCGACGGGTCGTCGGGGTGCGTCACCGAGAACGGGATGATCTGGCTGGAGTTCGCGACCTCGACGCGCACCTTCTTCGACGCCGTCACGCTCGCACTGCCGTCGTAGCCCGGAACCAGCGCCAACGCGAGGTCGCGGGGGCTGCCGTCGGCGAAGAAGACGTTCGCGAGCACGTCGACATCGACGGTCCGGCGGTCGAGCACGTCGGAGAGGGTCAGCACGGTGTCGCGGGCGACGGGGCGCGACAGCGGGGCATCCGTCCTCGCCTCCACCGTGAGGAAGTTGGAACTCGAGCCGCCGCGCGGGTTCTGGATCGTGTACACGAAGCCGTAGTCCCCCGGCGCGTCCGGCACCGTCACGGAGATGACGTCCTCGTCGATCGTGGCTTCGCCTTCCGAGGTCGTCGGCGTCACCGCCGTGATGGACAGGTCGCCGCCGTCCGGGTCGGAGTCGTTCGCGAGGACGCGCACGAGGATCTCCGAGCCCGGTCGGGCCGAGACGCGGTCCTCGACGGCGATGGGGTTGCGGGCGCCCTCGAGGCGCGCACTGATGCCGATGCGCACGGTGCCGACGGCGCGGCCGCCGAGGGCGTCGATGACCTGGTACGTGAAGGAGTCCGTCCCGGCGGAGTAGTCGCCGGAGGTGTACTCGAACCAGTCGGGGCCGGAGTCGGTGACGGCGCCCTTCTGCGGGTTCGAGTCCTGCCCGATGAGCTGCACCGAGTCGCCGTCCGGGTCGATCCCGGCGAGCGGAATGTCGATCCGCACGCTCTGGCCGGCCAGGACGCGGGCCGTGACCTGCCGCGGGACCGGCGAAGAGTTCGAGGCCGGATCCGCCTCCCGCACGGACACCGCGACCTCGGCGCTCGCGAACTGGCCGTCGGGGGCGTCGACCTGGTACACGATCGTGTAGTTGCCCGGCCTGTTGGGGGCGAGGAAGCGCACCACCTGGCCGGATGCGAAGGCGAGCCCGGTTCCGGCCGGCCGGTCGGCGATCACCGGGTGCAGGGTGAGCGGATCCCCGTCAGGCTGCTCGTCGTTGGCGAGCACGGGGATCTCGATGACGTCGCCGACCCGCACGGAGGCCGTGTCGGGGTTCGCGATCGGAGCCTGCCGCCTGGCCGGTGGCGGCACCTCGATGACCGTGACACGGCCGACGGCCTCGGCGAGTCCGTTGCTCACCCGGTAGGCGAATCCGGAGGTGCCGTTCTCGAGCGGTCGCGTGAGCGTGATCCGCAGCAGGTGCTGGTCGAGGATCTCGACCCGCATGCCGCTCTGCGGCGGCACGTCCTCGACGCCGGTGAGGAGGAGCACTCCCCCGGTCGGGTCGATGTCGGTGGCCAGGACGTCGAGCGTCGTGTCGCTGGCCGTGCGCACGAAGGCGGTGTGCGGAACGGTGATGGGCGTCGTCGGACCGTTCGGCGGCGCAGCCACGTCGATCCTGACGAGGCCGCTGGAGGTCTGCACCCCGTCGGTCACGGCGAAGTCGACGTAGTACGAGCCGACCGTGCTCGTGACGAAGCGGAACGAGCCGCCGTCGAAGTCCGGCGTGATGTCGACCCCGGACTTGGCCGGGACGCTGGCGAGGCGGATGGTGCCCGACCCGCCGCGGACGTGCGCGAGCGGTGTGATCGTGATGGGCTCGCCCGCGTACGTGCCCTCGACGAAGGGGTCGACGACGATGGGAACGGTTCCGGACGGCTTGACGCTCACGACGTAGGTGCCGGACCCCTGGGACCGTCCGTCGGAGACGAGCAGGCCGACGGGGACGGTGTCGCCTCCGCCTTCGACATCGCTGAAGATGACACCACCGTCCGGCTTGAACGCGACGACGTCGGGGAGCGGCACCGTCGCCCCGGCCAGGAACATGGCGTCGCCGTCGGGGTCGAGCCAGTCCGTGAGGACCTGCGTGGTCACCCGGCCGCTCTCCTGCACCCCGGCCCGTGTGATGCGCACCTGCTGCGGCGGCGAGTTCTCGGATTCCTGGCGCACGGCGACGACGACCGTCGCGGTGTCCTGCCCGCCTCGTCCGTCGGTGATCGTGTACGAGAACGAGAGCTCCCCCGACGCATCGGCCGGGAGCGTGAGCTGCACCTGCTGGTTGTTGCTGACGACGTCGATGCGCCCCGTGCCGCCCGCCGGATCGGTGACCGAGTCGACCACGAGCACGTCGCCGTTGGGGTCGAAGTCGTTGAGGAGCACCGGGAGCATGGTCGCGCGTCCCGGCCGGGCGCCGAAGGTGTCATCCTCGGCGACGGGAGGCGCCTGGGTCTTCTCGTACTCGGGCGGCGAGTCGGAGTTGTTGTCCTCGACGATGTTGTCGGTGCGCTTCTGCTCGATCAGCTCGTCCCAGTTGTCGATGAGCCGGTTGTCGCTCTGTACCGCCCAGGTGGCCCCGCTCGCGGTGTCGTTCAGGACGACGATGCCCTGGTTCACGCGGAAGGTCAGCTGCAGGGCACCGGAGACGCCGTCGAGCGACCCGCTGGTCCCCGCCCTGGAGCCGCACTGCCGCCAGGCGATCGAGTCCGCCCAGGCGGCGTACGAGCATGTTCCGACGACGATGGGGGCTGCAGGCACGCCGGCGCGATTGGAGACGAGGGCCTTCGGCGTGCCGCCGCCGAGCGGGACGGAGACGAGCCCGCCGCGGTGGGCGACGAGCACCTCGTCGCCGTCGACGGCCGGCTGCTGCAGCACGGCGTTCGTGGCGTCGGGGATGAGGTCTCCGAGCTCCACCCTCCCCGTCGGCAGGTCCAGGGTCCTGGTCGTGCGGTCGAGCACCGCCCAGGTCCCGTCGACGCTCGTGACTGCGAAGTCGTCGTCGGGGGCGAGCCCGGACAGGGTCGAGGTCGCCGCCACGACGCCGGCGCCGGCATCCACGATCGACAGCGTGCCCGTCCGCGGGGTGAAGCCGACGAGGCGCCCGCTCGAGTCGACGCTCGTGATCGAGCCGGATCCCAGTGCGAGCTTCGGGTCCGCCGAGGCGTCGAAGTCGCTCAGCGTCGACACCGGTGAGGTCCAGACTCCGCCGTTCGCCGTCACGACGGCCAGGTCGCCTGCGAGGTGCACCACGGAATCGGGCGGCAGCGGGACCGTCGACGTCACCTCGCTCGTCGCCGCATCGACGACGTCGAGGGCGCTGTCGCCGCGATCCGTGACGAAGACCTGCGCACCGTCCTGGCTCACGTCGAGGTTGCGGCTTGCCGCGTCGACCACGGTGTTGAGCTCGAACACCTGGGTGTTCGCCCGGCCGACCACCTGCTGGTCGCCGTTGGTCACCCAGACGGCGCCGTCGCCGAGATCGACGCGCTGGGCCGCGTAGCCGCCGGAGACGATGGCGACCGTCGCCACCACCCCGACGATGGCCGTGCCGCTCACCACGGCGGCGATGCCGGAGCGGCGCGCCCGCAACCACTCGCGCATCATGGCCCTGAGCCGCCCTCGACGGCCACGCACTTCTCGCCGCTCGACGCGCCCGTGCGTCCCTCGCGGCTCACCGCGACCGTGATGCACACGTTCTCGTCGCCGTCGGCCTCGACCTGGAAACTGGTCCCGCGCTGAGGGAACGAGTCGCCGCCGCGGACGGAGACGATGTAGCTGTCACCGGAACGAAGACCGGGGTCCTCCCAGGAGAAGTCGACGGTTCCGCCGTCGGCCTGACCCGAGACGTTCGTGACGGTGGGGATGTCCGACGACGTCGACCGCACGATCGCGATCGTCGCCGTGACGGCGAGCCCGAGCACGACGACGGAGATCGCGAGCATCGCCCAGACCAGACGGCGACTGCGGATCTCGGATGCGTCGCGTGCCGGCGCGGCTCCGCTCGTGCTCCCGCTCCGTCCGAGGGTCGCCGGGGTCACGGTGAGTGCACGGGACGCCGACGGCTTGCGGGAGCGACGCGCGCCCCCCGCCGTCACGACGCTCGCTCCGCTGATGCGGGTGCGCTCCTCCATGTCGACGGCCGTTGCGATCGCCCAGTCGTCCATCGCCACCTCGATGGGCGTCTGCGGGAGGTCGAGTTCCGCCTCGACGCCCTGCAGTTCGCGGATGAACTCCAGCACGCTCCGCTGGCGGTTCTCCGGACGACGGGACATCGCGCGCGCGAGCACGAGCTGCAGGCGCTGCGGGACGTCGGCACGGTCGATCGGCTCGTACCTCGCCTTGGCGATGCGCGACATCAGGTCGGCCGAGGTGTTCTCCTTGCCGGGCACCTCGAACGGCGAGCGTCCGGCCAGCAGTGAGTACAGCGTGGCGCCGAGCGACCAGACCTCGGACGCCACGGTGCCCGAGACGTCGTCGTGCAGCACCTCGGGGGCCGACCAGGGGATCGAGAGCCCGATGGCCTCCGTGGTCTCCGCCTCCCCGAGCGTCGCCGCGATCCCGAAGTCCGAGAGCACGGGGTGGCCGTACGCGGTGAGCAGGATGTTCGACGGCTTGATGTCACGGTGCAGCACGCCGGCACGGTGGGCTGTCTCGACGGCGCTCGCGATCTTCACGCCGATCTGCAGCACCTCCGACACCGGCAGCGGGTCCGCGCGGTATCGGGTGGTGAGGGTCGAGGAGCAGTACTCCATCACGAGGTACGGACGGCCGTCGGAGGAGACGCTGGCCTGGTAGACGGTCAGGATCGACGGATGCGAACTGAGCTGGGCCATGAGGTTGGCCTCGGCCTGGAACATCTGCCTCACCTGGTCGTTGACGACCTCGCTGAGGAGCACCTTCACCGCCACCTGGCGGCGGGGCATGCTCTGCTCGTACAGGAAGACGTCCGCGAAGCCGCCGGACCCCAGCACGTGCACGTAGGAGAAGCCGGGGAGGTTCGGAGGCGTGGACGGGAGCCGTCGCGTCATGCGTGCCCCCTCCGTCCGAACAGCCGTCGGTTGATCACCGT
>JBEVEO010000079.1:0-16530 GCA_040512695.1 Leifsonia sp.
TCGATCGACGCGATGATCAGTGCCTCGGCACCCTTGGTGATCATGTTCTCGATCTGCGAGACCTGCGTGGGGATGTCGTCTTCTGCGTACTGCAGGTCGACGGTGTAGCCCTGCTCCTCGAGCTGCGCCTTGACGGCGTCGCCATCCTGGATCCAGCGCTCGGAGCTCTTGGTGGGCATCGCGACGCCGATGAGGCCGCCGTCGCCGTCACCCTCGCCGCTGCCGCCGCCGGAGTTGCCGGAGCATGCTGCGAGCGCGAGCATCGAGCCCACTGCCAGCGTTGCAAGAAGTACCTTCTTGGTCTTCACTGTGTTTCCTTTCACTGATGGACGCCATTGTCTTGGTGATGACGGACCCGACGACGTCCATGAAACGCCGGGTCCCCCTGCTGATCCGAGGGAACGGTCAGCAAGCCTGTGTGTAGTTTCGGGTGAAGCGGTCCGGGTCAGAGCCCGCCGGCCAGGCGGTAGTACGCCTGGTTCCAGCGAACTTCGCGGGCGAAGTCGCGCTGGGTGGTCGACTCGTCGATGACGAGAAGTTCGGTGCGGGCGATGTCGGCGAAGTCGCGGAACACGTCCACGCTCACGGCGGTCGACATCACGGTGTGGTGGGCCGCACCGGCGGTCAGCCAGCAGGCCGCGCTCGTGGCGAAGTCGGGCGCCGGCTTCCAGACGGCGCGGCCGACGGGCAGCTTGGGCAGCTCCGGCGCCGACACGTTCTCGACGACGTTGGCCACGAGGCGGAAACGGTCGCGCATGTCGGAGAGGGCCACGACGACGGCGGGGCCGGGGTCGGCCGTGAAGACCAGGCGCACCGGGTCCTCCTTGCCGCCGATGCCGAGCGGGTGGATCTCGAGCGTGGGCTTTGCCGTCGTGAGCGACGGGCTCACCTCGAGCATGTGGGCGCCGAGGATGCGCTCGTTGCCCGGCACCAGGTCGTAGGTGTAGTCCTCCATGAGGCTCGCGCCTCCCGGGAGGCCCGCTCCCATGACGTTCGCGACGCGCACGAGGATGGCGGTCTTCCAGTCGCCCTCCGCACCGAAGCCGTAGCCCTCGGCCATGAGGCGCTGCACGGCGAGGCCCGGCAGCTGCTTGAGCGCGCCGAGGTCCTCGAAGCTCGTCGTGAACGCGCCGAAGCCGCCCTCCTCGAGGAACGAGCGCAGCCCGATCTCGATGGCGGCGCCGTCGCGGAGGCTCTGGTGGCGTTCCGCGCCCTTCCGCAGCGCGGGAACGACGTCGTAGAGCTCCTCGTACTCGGCCACGAGCGCGTCGACGGCCTCGTCGGTGGCCGCGGCCACGGCATCCGCCAGCTCGTTGACGCCCCAGGTGTTGACCTGAACGCCGAAGCGCAGCTCCGCCTCGGTCTTGTCGCCCTCGGTGACGGCGACGTAGCGCATGTTGTCGCCGAAGCGGGCGAGCTTGAGGGTGCGGGATGCCGCCCAGCCGGCCGCGGCGCGCTGCCAGGTCTCGACCTGAGCCGTGACGGCGGGGTTCGAGACGTGTCCGACGACCGTCTTGCGGGCCACGCCGAGGCGGGTCTGGATGTAGCCGAACTCCCGGTCGCCGTGGGCGGCCTGGTTGAGGTTCATGAAGTCGAAGTCGATCTCGCCCCACGGCAGCTCGACGTTGGCCTGCGTGTGCAGGTGCAGCAGCGGCTTCTGCAGGGCGTCGAGGCCCGCGATCCACATCTTGGCCGGGGAGAACGTGTGCATCCAGGCGATCACGCCGATGACGTTGTCCGCTGCGTTGACCTCGAGCGCAAGCCGGCGGATGGCGTCGGAGTCGGTGAGCACCGGCTTCCAGACCACGGTCACCGGCACGCCGCCACCGAGCTCGTCCGCGATGGCACGCGACTGGTCGGCCACCTGCCGGAGGGTCTCCTCGCCGTAGAGGCCCTGGCTCCCGGTGAGGAACCAGACCTCGTACTGGTCGAGCGAGGTGGTGAGGGTCGAGCGGGTCATGTGTCGGTCTTCCTGGCGCGTGTCGGATGGGTGGATCGGGTCAGAGTGCCTGGACGGCGGCCGCCTCGGCGGCCAGTCCGTCCCGGTAGCGGTCGAGGAACACGGAGAAGCCGGCCACATCCTCGGGCGCCGGTGCCACCGTGTCGAACTCGGCGCTGGCGAAGACGGTGTCGGCGAGGTAGTCGCCGAGGGCGGTGCCCGGGTCGGCCGACAGGTACGAGGCCAGCACGGCGATGCCCCACGCGCCGCCCTCCGACGCGGTCTCCCCGACGGCGACAGGGGCGTCGAGCGCGCCGGCGAGCAGCCGCTGGGCGACGCCGGCGGTGCGGAAGATGCCGCCGTGGGCGAACATCCGGTCGATCGCGACGTCCTCGCCGGCGAGCACGCGCATGCCGAGGCTGAGGGTCCCGAAGACGCCGTAGAGCTGGGCGCGCATGAAGTTGGCCAGGGTGAGCCTGCTGTCCGGTGTGCGGACGACGAGGGGGCGCCCCTCGGCGAGTCCGGCGATCGGCTCCCCGGCGAGGTGGTTGTAGGCGACGACGCCGCCGGCATCCGCCTCGCCCTCGAGCGCCTCGCGGAAGAGCACCTCGAAGACGGCGTCGGTGTCGACGGCGGTTCCGGATGCCTCGGCGAACCGGGCGAAGACGCCGACCCAGGCCGCCAGTTCGCTCGCGCCGTTGTTGCAGTGCACCATCGCGACGGGGTCGCCCGCCGGCGTCGTGACCACGTCGAGCTCGTGGTGTGCGTGCGCCAGCGGCCGCTCGAGCACGACCATCGCGAAGATGCTGGTGCCGCCGCTGACGTTGCCGGTGCGCGGGGCGACCGAGCAGGTGGCGACCATGCCGGTGCCCGCGTCGCCCTCGGGCGGGCAGAGCGGTGCGCCGGGCAGGAGTGCTCCCGACGGGTCGAGGAGCCGCGCGCCCTCGTCGGTGAGGGTGCCTGCCGGCACGCCCGCCACGAGCACCTCGGGCAGCAGGGCGGCGATCTTCAGCCCCGGCGCGCGTTCGGCGACGAGGCCGTCGTAGGTCTCGAGCAGTCGGGCGTCGTAGTCGTGGGTGGCTGCGTCGATGGGGAACATCCCCGATGCGTCGCCGACGCCGATGGCCTTGCGCCCCGTGAGCCGCCAGTGCACGTAGCCGGCGAGCGTGGTGAGGAAGTCGACGGCGGGGACGTGCGGCTCATCGTCGAGCACGGCCTGGTGCAGGTGGGCGATCGACCAGCGCAGCGGGATGTTGACGCCGAAGCTCTCGCTCAGCTCGGCGGCGGCCGGCCCCGTCGACGTGTTGCGCCAGGTGCGGAACGGCACGAGGAGGTCGTCGTTCGCGTCGAACGCGAGATAGCCGTGCATCATCGCCGAGACGCCGATGGCTCCGAACGTCGTCGGCTCCACGTCGTAGCGGCGTCGCACGTCGGCGACGAGGTCGGCGTACGCGGCCTGGAGCCCCGACCAGACGTCCTCGATGGAGTAGGTCCAGACGCGGTCGACGAACCGGTTCTCCCACTCGTGGCTGCCGACGGCGAGCACCTCGGTGGGGTCATCGCCGACCAGGCACGCCTTGATGCGGGTGGAGCCGAGTTCGATGCCGAGGGACGTGCGCCCGTCGAGGATCGCGGTGCGGGGGTCGGTGGCTGCGCTCATGCGCCCGCCTCCCCCGACGGGATGGTGGCGTCGTCGCGTCGGGCATCCGCCGTCTGTCCGTACACGTTCTGGTAGCGGTCGTAGAGGCTGTCGATCGCGGACTGCGGGATCGGGATCAGCGGGCCCGCCTCACGGGCGTAGTGCACGCTGCGGGCGACGTCCTCGACCATGACGGCGGCCTTGACCGCGTCCTTGGCGTTCGTGCCGATCGTGAACGGCCCGTGGTTCTGCATGAGCACCGCACGGGAGCGGTGTCCGGTCAGGGTCTCGACGATGCCGCGGCCGATCGAGTCGTCGCCGATGATCGCGAACGGCCCGATGGGAATGGGACCGCCGAACTCGTCGGCCATCGCGGTGATGACGCTGGGGATCTCCTCGCCGCGCGCCGCCCCCGCGACGGCGAACGTCGAGTGGGTGTGCACGACGCCGCCGACCTCGGGCATGTGGCGGTAGACGTAGGCGTGCGCTGCAGTGTCGCTCGACGGACTGCGGTCGGAGCCGGGGCTGCCGGCGACCACGTTCCCATCCAGGTCGCAGAGGATCATGTTCTCGGGCGCGAGATCGTCGTAGGAGACGCCGGAGGGCTTGATCACGAAGAGGTCGGCGCCGGGCACGCGGCCCGAGACGTTGCCACCCGTCCAGACGACGAGGCCGTAGCGCATGAGCTCTGCGTGGAGACCGGCGACATCGGCGCGCACCTGAGCGATCGCCGCCTCGATCTCCGCGGTCTGCGCCGCCTGCGTGGATGACACCGTGCAACTCCAGTCCCCGGCAATCCGCTGACGAGCGCCGGGGGGACGGCGTCGTCGTGGTTGAGCTTCGTTAGCGCTAACAACCGACCTCTATGTTAGCGCTAACGAAGGGTGCGAATGCAACTCCTGTCGCCACTTCGTGACCAATCCGATATCGAGTCCGAAATCGGGCGACCGGGAGGCGAACCCGGTCGGCTCCCGGACGGATGGTGATCGCACCTCCGCCCCCCTCCCCCGCGCCGATTGCAGGATGAGAGCAGGGATGATGCCCTCCCGGCAGCCAGGTCGGCGCTCATCCTGCAAACGTCCGGGGATGCACCCGCGAACGAGCAACGGCCCCCGCTCGAGAGCGGGGGCCGTTGTCCGGATGTGACTGCGTCGGCTGCTTAGGAAGCGGCGTTCACGATGTCGAGGAGGTTCGGGTTGTTGGCGTATGCCTCAGCCGCGTTCTCCTTGGTCACGATGACCGGGTCGAGCAGGTAGGACGGAACGACCTTGACGCCGTTGTCGTACGTCTCGGTGTCGTTCACGGTGACCTCGGAGCCCTTCTGCAGCTCCTGGACCATCTTGATCGTCTGAGCAACGAGGAGCGAGGTGTCCTTGTTGATCGTGGAGTACTGCTCGCCGGCCATGATCGACTTGACCGACTCGACCTCGGAGTCCTGACCGGTGACGACGGGGACGGGCTTTCCAGCGGCCTTCACCGAGGTGATGATCGCGCGAGCCAGCGTGTCGTTCGGGGAGAGGACGCCGTCGAGGGTCTTGTCGCCGTAGGTGCTCGTGATGAGCGAGTCCATACGGGCCTGAGCACCCTCGGCCTTCCAGCCCTGGATGGCGGTCTGCTTGACGTCGGTCTGGCCGGAGGCGACGACGAGGGTTCCGTCGTCGATCTTCGGCTGGAGCACGCTCATCGCGCCGTCGAAGAAGACGCCGGCGTTGTTGTCGTCGGGCGAGCCCGAGAACAGCTCGATGTTGTACGGGGCGTCGTGACCGGCACGCTCAGCGAGTCCGTCGAGCAGGGCCTGGCCCTGGAGCTCGCCGACCTTGAAGTTGTCGAACGCGACGTAGTAGTCGACATCCGGCGTGTTCGTGATCAGGCGGTCGTAGGCGATGACGGTGATGCCGGCGTCCTTCGCCTGCTTCACCTGGGTGGCGAGCTGGCCGGAGTCGGCTGCACCGATGACGATGACCTTGGCACCGTTGGTGATCATGGCCGCGATCTGGTCCTGCTGGTCCTTGACCGGGGCGGATGCACCGGCGTACTGGACGTCGCCCTTGAAGCCGGCTGCCTTGAGGCCGTCCTCGAACAGGCCGCCCGCGAGCACCCAGTTCTCCGAGGTCTTCGAGGGAAGCGCGACACCGATCGTGGAGTCGGCCGCGAAGCCCTTTGCGGTCTCCTCGGACGAGCCGCCACGGCCGCCTTCGCTGGAGCAGCCCGAGAGGGCCAGTGCTGCAGCAGCCGCTACCGCGGTCGCCGCCAAAGCGATTTTCTTCATTGATTCACTTTCTGTTGTGTGGTGGTGGAAGGGAAGGTGGAACAGGTCTGGTGCCGGCGCATCCGCTCGACGTCGCCTAGTGGACGATGTCGCTCGGAGTGGCCGACTCGGGAGTACCGGAGGTCGGGACGACGGCGGGCTGTTCGGAGTACGACGCCGCCGCGTTCTCGTTCTTCTTGCCGCGGAACATGAAGCCGATGAGCGACGGGCGCCCCTGGGTCTTGTTCCAGACGTCGATGCCGACGGCGAACAGCAGCACGAGGCCCTTGATGATCTGCACGAGGTCGCTGCCGACGCCGAGCAGCTGGAGGCCGTTGTTGAGGAAGGCCATCACGAGACCACCGACGATGGAGCCGATGACGGTTCCGATACCGCCGGAGACCGCCGCGCCGCCGATGAAGACCGCCGCGATCGCGTCGAGCTCCCAGTTGAGGCCGTCCTGCGGACCGGATGCGACGGATCGCGCGACCCAGATCATGCCGGCCAGCGAGGCGAGGATCGACATGTTCATCATGACGAGGAAGTTCACGTGGCGGGAGTTGACGCCGGACAGCTCCGCGGCGAGCTTGTTGCCGCCGACCGCGTAGATGTGCCGGCCGAAGATCGTGTTCCGCGTGATGAAGGAGTACAGGATGATCAGGGCGACGAGGATGATGCCCGAGACCGGGAAGCTCGTGCCGGCGCGACCCGTGGCGAACAGCCAGGAGAAGTACAGGATGATGCCGGCGAGCAGCACGACCTTGACCACCGCGACCCACAGCGGCGACGTCGGGCTGTCCATCTTCCGCTGCACGCGGCGCACGTGCCACTCGTTGTAGATCACCCAGAGAGCACCGAGGATGCCGAGGATCATCGTGCCCGCGCTGAAGTCGAACGGACCGAAGTCGGGGATGTAGCCGGCGCCGATGATCGTGAACGGCTGCGGCACCGGGACGGTGGCCGCGTCGCCGATGAACTGGTTGCCACCGCGGAAGATGAGCATGCCGGCCAGGGTCACGATGAAGGCCGGGACGCCGACGTAGGCGACCCAGAATCCGTGCCAGGCGCCGATCAGGACGCCGATGACCAGGCCGAGCACGATGGCCAGCGGCCACGGCAGGTGCCAGGTGTTCATCGAGATCGCCACGATGATGCCGGTGAAGGCGGCGACCGATCCGACCGAGAGGTCGATGTGGCCGGCGATGATCACCATCACCATGCCGATCGCGAGGATCAGGATGTAGGAGTACTGGTTGACCAGGTTGATGAGGTTTCCGGGCGACAGCGTCAGTCCGCCGGTCAGCCACTGGAACAGCAGGATGATGGCGACGAGGCTGAAGAGGATGCCGAACCGTCGGAGGTTGGCTCCGCCGAACAGGTTCGCGAAGCCGCTCTTCTGCGGAACGATCTTCTCGGTAGTCATTAGTTCTGGACTCTCTTCCTCGCGGAGGTCATGCTTCTCATCAGGGACTCGGGGTTGGCATCCGTCACAGGGATGTTGTCGGTGATCTGGCCCTCGAACACCGTGTAGATGCGGTCGGCGATGCCGAGCAGTTCCGGCAGCTCGCTCGAGATGAGGATGACGCCCTTGCCCTGGGCGGCGAGCGCCTGGATGATCGTGTAGATCTCGTACTTGGCTCCGACGTCGATGCCGCGGGTCGGCTCGTCGAGGATCAGCAGGTCGGGGTCGGTGAACATCCACTTCGCCAGCACGACCTTCTGCTGGTTTCCGCCCGAGAGCTTCCCGACGCTCATGTCGACGTTCGGCGCCTTGATGCGCAGCGACTTGCGGTACTCCTCGGCGACCTGGTGCTCCTTGGAGTCGTCGACGACCTGGCCGCGCGAGATCTTCTTGAGCTTGGCCGACACGATCGAGCTCTTGATGTCGTCGAGCAGGTTGAGCCCGAGGGACTTGCGGTCCTCGCTCACGTAGGCGAGGCCGGCGTCGATGGCCTGCGACACGTCGCGCAGCTCGATCTCCTCGCCGTCCTTGACGATCGTGCCCGAGAGGTAGTTGCCGTACGAGCGGCCGAACAGGCTCATGGCCAACTCGGTGCGGCCTGCACCCATGAGGCCGGCGATGCCGACGATCTCGCCGCGTCGCACGGTGAGGCTGGAGCCCTTGACCACCATGCGCTCCGGAACCTGGGGGTGCTGGACCGTCCAGTCGCGGACCTCGAAGAACACCTCGCCGATGTTCGGGGTGCGGTCGGGGAAGCGGCTCTCGAGGCTGCGGCCGACCATGCCGCGGATGATGCGGTCCTCGTTGATCTCACCGGTCTGGATGTCGAGGGTCTCGATGGTCTTGCCGTCGCGGAGGATCGTGATCGCGTCGGCGACCTGCTCGATCTCGTTGAGCTTGTGGGAGATCATGATCGACGCGATGCCCTTGCCCTTGAGGCCCCGGATGAGGTCGAGGAGGTGCTGCGAGTCGTTCTCGTTCAGGGCGGCGGTCGGCTCGTCGAGGATGAGGAGCTTGACGTCCTTGTTGAGTGCCTTGGCGATCTCGACGAGCTGCTGCTTGCCGACGCCGATGTGCTTGATCTGGCGGTCGGGGTCCTCGTTGAGGCCGACGCGGGCGAGGAGCTCGGTCGCGCGCTTCTTGGCCTGGACCCAGTCGATGACGCCGCCGCGATTGATCTCGTTGCCGAGGAAGATGTTCTCGGTGATCGACAGCTCGGGGATGAGCGCGAGTTCCTGGTGGATGATGACGATCCCGGCTGCCTCGCTCGACTTGATGTCGCGGAACGAGATGGGCTGGCCGCGGAAGATGATCTCTCCCGTGTAGGTGCCGGCCGGGTAGACGCCGGAGAGCACCTTCATGAGGGTGGACTTGCCCGCGCCGTTCTCACCGCAGATGGCGTGGACCTCGGCGGCGTTGACCGTGAGGGAGACGTCCTGCAGCGCCTTGACGCCGGGGAACTCCTTCGTGATCGACCGCATCTCGAGGAGGGGGTGCTGCTCAGACGGCATCGCCTAATGTCCCTTCGAACCGTGGCTGAACGTGGAACCGGCCGCACCCGCATCGCGGGCGACCGCCGTCGTCATGCTGAGGACGACCGCTGGGCGGTCGGGCTGAGACATGTCGCTCACGGCTGACTCCGATGTCATGGGATGGGTCGGAATTGCGGATGCGACGATCGTGTGACCGTTCACATCGGGTCTCATAGTGCCCCCACTCGCAATCGGTGTCAAGTTGGTCGCCGTCACGCTTTAGTAACGGGCCGCGGGCGCATGGACGGGGCCGCTCGACGAGCGCACGACGAGCGACGGGACGATCTCCTCGCCGCCGATGGCCGGGTCTCCGCGCAGCTCGCCGAGGAGCAGGGCGACGGTGCGCCGGCCCACCTCGCGGAACTCCTGGTGCACGGTGGTGAGCGGGGGCGACACGTGCTGGGCGACGGGGATGTCGTCGAAGCCCACGACACTGACGTCGCCGGGCACGTCGAGGCCGCTCTCGCGGAAGGCGTGCATGAGTCCGATGGCCATGAGGTCGTTGGCCGCGAACACGGCGGTGAAGTCCCGGTAGCGCATGAGTTCCCGTCCGGCGTAGTAGCCGAAGTCCGCCGTCCAGTCCCCCAGGATCGGCGGATGGGTGCGCAGGTCGCCGTCGATGATCGCGTCGAGGAACCCGCGCATCCGCGCCTCGGCCTCGATCCAGTCCTGCGGGCCCGCGAGGTGCACGATCTCCTCGTGGCCGAGATCGATGAGGTGCTGGGTCGCCGCCCGGGCTCCGGCGATCTGGTCGACGGCGAGCGCACGATGATCGGCGTGCCCGGTCGACTGCAGGCTGACGTAGGGGATGTCGAGGGCCATTCCGGCGAGCACGTCGAACACCCGCACCTGCGGAGCCATCACGATGAGGCCCTCGACGTCCTGCAGCACGAGGTGCTTGAGGGCGTCGATGATGGCGGCGGGCGTCGACGAGGCGATGTTGGCCGTGTTGACGAAGTAGCCGGCCTCCCGGGCCGCGTCCTCGATGGCCGCGATGCTCGACGACGGGCCGTACTCCCCCGACGTCGCCGACAGCACGCCGATCGTCCGGGAGCGGCTCGTCACCAGCGTCCTGGCGGCGCGGTTCGGCCGGTACTTCAGTGCCTCCATGGCGTCGAGCACTCGCTGGCGGGTCTCCTGCCGGATGCTGGGGTGCCCGTTGAGCACCCGCGAGACGGTCTGGTGCGACACCTCTGCGAGGCGCGCGACATCACGGATCGAGGGCGCGCGCCCCTTCTGCGGCTCTGGCGACATTGACGGACCGATTTCGAATGTTCACGTTCACATGGAAAAGCTCACGTCAATTATGCACACTGCGCGCGGATGTCAAAGATCACGATGTGACAGTCACATGGGCTCGCCGATGTGACGCCGGAACATCCGGTGTCCGCTCCGCGGGCGTCAGCCGGTATATGCCGTGCGGGTCATCGACGCCGAACGCGGCCGGCGAGGAGGGCGCCGAGGAGGCCGCAGGCCATCGCGACGACGAAGGCCGCCGTGAATCCCGACGCCCCTCCGGCCTGCCCGGCGGATGCCGACGCCGCCGATGCCGCTCCGCCCGCCGCCGCGACGGCGATGGCCGTCGCCGCGAGTGCCGTCGCAGCGCCGACGGCGTCGGCGATGGCGAGTGCCGAGCTGTTGAAGCCCTGGTTGGTGATGTCCGAGTACTCGAGCGTGAGCACCGAGAGGCGGGGGTAGCCGAAGCCCATTCCGATCCCGGCGAACAGCCATCCGATGATCGCGACGATCGGCGCCAGATGGAGGAGCGACGTCGCGAACACGATCGCGATGCCTCCGACGAGCACGCCGGACCCGATCCGCACGATCAGCCCGCTGTCGATCCGCGCCGACAGCCGACCCTGCAGCTGGGATCCGGTCGCCCACGACACTCCGGAGGCGGTCAGCGCGAGGCCGGCCAGGGAGGCGGAGAAGCCGTAGTCGCTGATGAGGAGGTAGGGCACGTACGCCTCGGCGGCGAAGAACGCCGCGGCCATCAGCAGGCGCACGACCATGACGGCCGGCAGGCCGCGGACGGCTCGGAGGGTGCCGGGCGGCACCAGCGGGACGAGGGCGACCCCGGCGATCACGACGGCGGCGACGGCGAGGATCCAGCGCAGCGGGCCGTCCAGTTCGGCGGTGAGGGTGAGGCCGAGCACCGCGGCCGCCGCGAGCAGCGCCCAGCCCAGGCGCATCGGAGACCATCGGCCGACCGTGGAGGTCGTGTCCGTCAGCCGCCCGCGGAGGGCGACCACGACCATGGCGAGAGCGGCGACGACGAGCACGACGACGCCGAGGAACACCCAGCGCCAGCCGATCGATTCGGCGACGGCTCCGGCGATGACCGGTCCCACGAGGGACGGCAGCACCCAGGCGGCCGCGAAGGCGGCGAAGATCCGCGGATGCTGCGCCTCGGGGAAGAGCCGGGCGACGATGACGTAGATCGGCACGGTGATCGCTCCGCCGCCCATGCCCTGGACCAGCCGGCCGAGGATGAACACGGGCATGTCCACCGCCAGCCCGGCGATGAGCAGTCCGACGACGAGGGCGCCGACGGCGGCGTAGAGGGGCGCACGCGGACCCCGGCGGTCCGCCCAGTCCCCGGCGAGGATCATGCCGATGACGCCCGCGGCGATCGGGGCGGAGAACGCGAGCGCGTACGCCTCCTCGCCGTCGAGGTCGGCGGCGACGAGCGGCATGGCCGTCATGATCGCCAGCGACTCGAACGCACTGAGCACGATGAGCGTGATCAGCCCGACGGTCACCCAGCGCGACGGGGAGGTGAGTGGGGGTGCGACGCCCGCCGGTGCCGTCGTCGGTTCGCTGGTCACTCGATCGATCCTGGAACGGGCATGCGACCGCCTAGAACTCCTCGTGGGTGTCCGGGTCGCCGTCCCACAGCCGACCGCGCTTCAGGGCGGAGATCGCGTCGACCTCGGCGGCGGAGAGTTCGAAGCCGAAGACGTCGAGGTTCTCGCGCTGGCGGTCGGCATCCGCCGACTTGGGGATCGGGACAGCACCGAGCTGGAGGTGCCAGCGCAGCACGACCTGGGTGGGGGTGACGCCGAGGGCTGCCGAGAGCTCGCGGATGACGGGTTCGCGGGTCAGCTCGCTCCGGTTCGCGAGCGGGCTCCACGACTCGGTCACGATCCCATGCCGTTCGTGGAATGCACGGAGCTCGGCCTGCGGCAGGTACGGGTGCAGCTCGACCTGGTTCACTGCCGGCGTCACGCCGGTCTCGTCGATGAGCCGCGTGATGTGCTCCTCGGTGAAGTTGCTCACCCCGATCGAGCCGACCCTGCCCTGCGTGCGGAGGTCGATCATCGCGCGCCAGGTGTCGACGTACTTGTCCACCCGGGGCAGCGGCCAGTGGATGAGGTAGAGGTCGATGCGGTCGAGGCCGAGGTTCGAGGCGGACTCCTCGAAGCTCGCGAGCGTCTCGTCGTAGCCGTGGTGGCGGCCGGGGATCTTCGACGTCACGACGAGCTCGTCGCGGTCGACGCCGGATGCGCGCACTCCGGCACCCACGGCGTCCTCGTTCTCGTAGTTGAGCGCGGTGTCGAGGAGCCGGTAGCCGCTTCCGATCGCCGCAGCCACCGCGGCGCTTCCCGCCTCCCCCCGGAGGCCGTAGGTGCCGAGCCCGATCACGGGCAGGGTGCGATCGTCGTTCATGAGGTGCGTGGGAATCTGGGCCATGGATCCATCCTCACCCGACGGCTCCCGCGATGCGAGGCCTTGACGGGGCATCAGTCGAGCTCCGCGAACGCCCGCACCGGGAAGGTCCCGAAGCCGGCCACCTTCGGGGGGACGGCGGTGAAGCGCGCGCCTCGGGCCGGCACGTCGCCGAGGCGCGTGAGGTGCTCCACGACATGGATCCCGGCCTCGAGCAGCAGGCTGTGCGCCGGTCGCTCACCCCCGGACTCCGTGTCGTCGATGTTGAGCGAGTCGATGCCGACCAGCGCCACCCTCTGGTCGACGAGATGCCTGGCCCCCTCCTCGGTGAGGAAGGGCGACCCGGTGGCGTAGGCAGGGGTGCCGAAATGGCGGTCCCATCCGGTGTGCAGGAGTACCGCCGTTCCGGCGAGGTCGCGGTCGAAGAACATCGCCGCACGGATGCCGCGACTCTCGGCCGATGCCGCGTACGGCAGGTCGTCGAGGTGGAACACCTCCGCCCGCAGGCCAACGAGCGTGTCGAGCTCGAGGCCGGCGAGGTCGGCTCCGTCCGCGTAGCGGTGGAACGGGCTGTCGAGATACGTGCCGGTGTTGCCGACCATGGTGATGACGTCCAGGGCGAACTCGGTGCCCGGCGCGTACTTCTGCCGGGAGTCCTCGCGAGTGAGGTGCGGCACGATCGTCGGTGCGGGGAGCCCCGGGTAGGTGACGAGCCCGGCCGAGACGGTGTGGCTGAGGTCGACGAGGCGTCGGCCGGCGGATGCTCCGGCATCCGTCTCCCGAACCGCAACGCCGCGACTGCCCTTGTGCTGCTCCTCCACGATCCGGAGATCGCTGAACACGACGGCGTCGACGAGCGCCAGTCCGAGGTGCCGCACGAACAGCTCGGCGAGCTCGCCCTCCGTCACCTCGGCCCGGGGCAGGTCGAGGCGGAAGTCGCTCACGCGGAGGTCGCCTCCGTTGGCGAAGGCGACCTCCGCATCGAAGCGGGCTCGGTACTCGGTCATGACGGTCTCGCCTTCCTGGCGCGCTTGATGAGGCCGACCACCACGGCCGCGAGCGCGAGCACGGCCGGGATGAGGAGATTGGGACCGGCGAGCACCAGCAGGCCGATCGTGAGCACGCTGGAGACGACGGCCATCCACCAGCCGAGGCTCCAGGTGCGCAGCAGCCGCACGGCGGCGATCATGCCGATGGCGTAGATGGCGGCCATGCAGCTCGTGTGCACGAGGATGAAGCCGGTGAGCTCGAAGCCCTGCGCCACCATCAGCGCGAAGTAGGTGCCGAACAGCAGGGCCGTCAGGGACAGGCTGCGTCGGGGCACGCCGCCGTCCTCGACGCCCTTGGCGAACCAGCGCGGCAGGTCGCCGTCGCGCCCGAGGGATGCGCCGAGCTTGCCGAAGGCGGCGATGTACGCGTTCGCCACCCCCACCACGACCACCGCTGCGATGACGGCGACGACGAACGGTCCATAGCCGGGCGCCGACTCGGCGACGAGGTCGAGCAGCGGCACGGCGCTGTCGCCCGCCCGGGTGCCGAGCACGGCGACGGTCACGAACTGGAGGGTGAGGTAGGCGGCGCCCACCACGACGACGGCGATCGCCGTGGCGATCGGGATGACCCGGCGCGGATTGCGGAACTCCCCCGCGATGTGGGTGCCGACCTCCCAGCCGGCGAACGCCCAGAGGAACAGGCTGATGGCCGTGCCGATCCCCGCGATGCCGTGCGGCAGGAACGGCTCGAAGTTGCGGGCGTCCGCCTGCGGGAAGCTCAGGGCGACGACGCCGATCACGACGACGAGCAGGAGTGCCGTGAGCACGAGCTGGAGGGCGCCCGAGACGCGCAGGCCGAAGAAGTTGACGACGAAGGGCGGCACCAGGATGCCGAGCGCCACCCAGATGACCGCGCCGCGATCGGCTCCGAGCGCCGCCACGGCGTACTCGGCACCGAGGACGCCGAGCACCGGGGCGCCGACGCAGACGCCGAAGTAGAACCAGTATCCGGCCATGCGCGCCCAGGTGTTGCCGAGCGCACGCCGGGCGTAGCTCGCCACGCCGCCCGGGTCGGGGTAACGGGACGCCAGTGCCGCGAACGTGCCGGCCAACGGGATCGACAGCAGGAAGACGGCGACGACGGCCACGATCGAGGCGGGCCCGGCGACGGATGCCGCGAGTCCGGGCAGCACCAGGATCCCCGTGCCGATGACGGAGGCGACGTAGAGCGCCGTGCCGCGCGCGAGGCCGAGCGAGCCCTGATGCGTCGACACGACAGGGGCGATCGACGGCTGGGTCCCGGATGGGGAGATGGTGCTGCTCACCCGTCCACTATGCCCGATGCGGGAGGCCGGGAGTGCTGGCAGGAATGACACACTTCATCGAGATCCCGCCATCCGTCGCCGACCGCTCCGGCGGCTCAGTCCGCGGCTGCCCCGGGGTCGGGGGTGGAGGTCTGCCCCTCCGGCACCTCGACCCACCATTCGGTGAACCGGCTCGCCCGGCCGTCCGGCTCGAGGTCGATGACCCAGAGGTTGTGATAGCCCTCGCGCTCGTGGTAGTCCGTGTACCCCTGGATCACGGCGCGCGACGGCGTGACCACGACCGGCTCCCAGCGGAAGGTGTAGTCGCCCGGCTCGTCACGCGCCTCGAGCCACCAGTCCACGATGGCATCGATGCCCGCCTTGGGCGCACGGCCGGGAAGCGTGTAGTACTGCGCGTCGTCCGTGAACAGCGCGCGGATGTCGTCGGCCTCGTTCGAGTCCCACGCGCGCAGGTAGCGTTCGATCCAGTCGTCGATCAGTTCGGGCATCGTGCGTCCCCTCCTCGTCTCGGTCGCCCGGTCGACGGCGACCGGGAGCATCCCACCGTTCTACCATCGTGGTGCGGATCGGCACAGGGGTTGCGCCCAGCGGTCGCCCGGGATCGGCCATCGCCGCCTGGACCGCCGGGCGGGGCTTCCCTCCGCGGCTTCGGGCGAGCACGATGGAGTCATGACGGCTTCGGAGTGGAACGCGCGGGTGATCGAGCAGTTCCGGGCGGGCGGAGAGATCGAGGGGATGCACCGCGAACGGCTGGTGCTGCTCACGACGACCGGCCGCAGCTCGGGTGAGCGCCGCACCGCGCCGATGATGTTCCTGCCGGACGACGGCGACGCCATCCTCGTGGTCGCCTCGGCGGACGCGGCGCCGGATGACCCGGACTGGTTCCTCAACCTCGTCGCCGACCCGCACGTGCACGTCGAGGCTCCCGACGGGGAGTACGACGCGACGGCGGAGCCGCTGGACGGCGAGGACCGCGAACGCGCCTGGGCGCACGTGCTGGCGCTGGCCCCGTTCTTCGCGGATCACCAGGACAGCGTCGACCGGACGATCCCGGTCATCCGCCTCACCCGATCCGGCCGCTGATTCCGCGGAGACGGCTGAGGGCCCGCGAAACGCCCACCTGAGGGTCGGCCGTCAGCCGCCCGAGACGGCGCCGAGCGCCTGCCGCACGTCGGCGAGGAGGTCCTCCACGTCCTCGATGCCGACCGACAGCCGCACGATGTTGTCAGGCACCTCGAGTTCGGTGCCGCGCACGGAGGCGTGCGTCATGGCCGACGGGTAGTTGACGAGGGATTCGACGCCGCCGAGGGACTCCGCGAGCGAGAACACCTGCAGCGACTCGGCGAACCGGCGCGCGGCCCGCTCGCCGCCCGAGAGGGCGATCGAGAGCATGCCGCCGAACGTCGACATCTGGCGGGCCGCGATCTCGTGCCCGGGGTGCGACGGCAGGCCGGGGTAGTAGACGCCGTCGAGCTGGTCGTGGCCGACGAGAGCCTCGGCGATGGCCTGCGCGTTCGCCGAATGCCGCTCCATCCGCACCGCGAGCGTCTTGATGCCGCGGATGGTGAGGAAGGCATCCATCGGCGCCGATACCGGACCGGCGGCGAACTGGAGGAACCTGACCTTCTCGTGCAGTTCGTCGTCGTCGATCACGAGACCGCCGCCGATGATGTCGGAGTGGCCGCCCAGGTACTTGGTGGTCGAGTGCACGACGACGTCGGCGC
>JBEVEO010000102.1:0-6181 GCA_040512695.1 Leifsonia sp.
AGCAGGTCGTACGAGGCCTGGTCGTCGAGTTCGAGCGACTCGAGGTCGAGTCGGTGGCCGCGGTTGGCCTCGATGTTGTCGAGCGCGTCCGAGACGATGGTGAGGTTCCGCAGCCCGAGGAAGTCCATCTTGATCAGCCCGAGCGACTCCGCGGCCGGGTAGTCGAACTGCGTGACGATCTGGCCGTCCTGCTCGCGCTTCATGATGGGGATGATGTCGATGAGCGGATCGCTCGACATGATCACGCCGGCCGCGTGCACGCCCCACTGGCGCTTCAGGTTCTCGATGCCGAGTGCCGTGTCGAACACCGTGCGCGCGTCGGCATCCGTCTCCACGACGGCGCGGATGTCCGACGCCTCCTTGTAGCGCGGGTGCGACTTGTCGAAGATGCCGGTGAGCGGGATGTCCTTGCCCATGACGGGCGGCGGCATGGCCTTCGTGAGCTTGTCGCCCATGCCGAAGGGGAAGCCGAGCACGCGGGAGGAGTCCTTGAGGGCCTGCTTGGCCTTGATCGTGCCGTAGGTGACGATCTGCGCGACGCGCTCCTCGCCGTACTTCTCGGTCACGTACTTGATGACCTCCCCGCGGCGACGGTCGTCGAAGTCGACGTCGAAGTCGGGCATGGAGACGCGGTCGGGGTTGAGGAAGCGCTCGAAGATGAGGCCGTGACGCAGCGGATCGAGGTCCGTGATGCCCATCGCGTACGCCGCCATCGATCCGGCACCGGAACCACGACCGGGTCCGACGCGGATGCCGTTGCGCTTGGACCAGTTGATGAAGTCGGCGACGACGAGGAAGTAGCCGGGGAAGCCCATCTGGGTGATGACGCCCACCTCGTAGTCCGCCTGAGCTCGCACCTCCGCCGGGATGCCGGCCGGATAGCGCACCGCGAGGCCGGTGTCGACCTCCTTGATGAACCAGGTGTCCTCGGTCTCGCCCTCCGGCACCGGGAACCGGGGCATGTAGTTGGCGTTGGTGTCGAACTCCACGTTGCACCGCTCGGCGATGAGCAGCGTGTTGTCGCACGCCTCGGGATAGTCGCGGAACAGCGAGCGCATCTGGTCGGCGCTCTTGAGGTAGAACTCGTCGGCGTCGAACTTGAACCGGTTCGGGTCGTCGAGGGTGGACCCCGACTGCACGCACAGCAGCGCCGCGTGGCTGGTCGCGTCGGCGGCGTGCGTGTAGTGCAGGTCGTTGGTGGCGACGAGCGGCATGTCGAGCTGCTTGGCCAGCCGCAGCAGGTCGTTCATGGTGCGCCGCTCGATGGGCAGGCCGTGATCCATGATCTCGGCGTAGTAGTTCTCCTTGCCGAACATGTCCTGGAACTCGCCGGCCGCCTTGACGGCCTCGTCGTACTGGCCGAGGCGCAGGCGCGTCTGCACCTCGCCGCTGACGCAGCCCGTGGTGGCGATGAGGCCGGAGCTGTATTCGGAGAGGATCTCGCGGTCCATGCGGGGCTTGAAGTAGTAGCCCTCCATGGAGGCCCGGCTGGAGAGCCGGAACAGGTTGTGCATGCCCTCGGTGGATGCCGACAGCAGGGTCATGTGGGTGTAGGCGCCGGCGCCGGACACGTCGTCCTCGCCGCCGTTCCCCCAGCGCACGCGGGTGCGATCGCCGCGGTGGGTCCCCGGCGTGACGTAGGCCTCCGTGCCGATGATCGGCTTGATGCCGGCATCCGTCGCCGTGCGCCAGAAGTCGAATGCGCCGAAGACGTTGCCGTGGTCCGTCACCGCGACGGCCGGCATGCCCTTCTCGACGGCCTCGTCGATGAGGGGCTTCACCCGGGCCGCGCCGTCGAGCATCGAGTACTCGCTGTGCACGTGGAGGTGGACGAAGGAATCGCCACGAGAGGACAAGGAATGCTCCGAACGTGAGAGGCCGCAGAGGGGGTGGATGTCCAGCTTAAGACGCGTTCCGCCACGCGCCGGGCGTGTCGCCCGCGCGTCTCTCAGTCGCCGCGGAGGACGTCGAGCGCGTGCTGCAGTTCCGGCGCGTACGGCGCCTCGAAGGTGACCCATTCCCCGGTGGACGGGTGGTCGAAGGAGAGCTGCTTGGCGTGCAGCCACTGGCGGGTCAGGCCGAGCTTGGCCGACAGCGTCGGGTCGGCCCCGTACATCGAGTCGCCGACGCACGGGTGCCGCTGCGCCGCCATGTGGACGCGGATCTGGTGGGTCCGACCGGTCTCGAGGTGGATCTCCAGCAGCGACGCGTACGGGAAGGCCTCGATCGTCTCGTAGTGCGTGACGGAATGCTTGCCATCCGCCACGATCGCGAACTTCCAGTCCGACCGCGGGTGGCGCCCGATGGGGGCGTCGATCGTGCCGAGCAGCGGATCGGGGTGTCCCTGGACCACCGCGTGATAGATCTTCTCGACCTCGCGGTCGTGGAAGGCGCGCTTCAGCGCCGTGTACGCCTTCTCGGATTTCGCGACCACCATGAGGCCGCTGGTGCCCGCGTCGAGCCGGTGCACGACTCCGGCGCGTTCCGGCGCTCCGGAGGTCGAGATGCGGAACCCGGCGGCGGCGAGGGCGCCGACGACGGTCGGACCCTCCCAGCCGACCGAGGGATGCGCCGCGACGCCGGCCGGCTTGTTCACGACGACGATGTCATCGTCGTCGTGCACGATGCCGAGGTCGGGCACCGGGATCGGCACGATCTCGATGGCCTGCTTCGGCGCCCAGCTCACCTCGAGCCACGACCCGCCGCGGAGGCGGTCCGACTTGTCGACCGTGCGCCCGTCGACGCTCACGCCCCCCGCCTCGGCCACCTCGGCGGCGAAGGTGCGGGAGAAACCGAGGAGCTTCGCCAGTGCCGCGTCGACCCGGGTTCCGTCGAGGCCGTCCGGGACGGGCAGTGACCGCGATTCCATGTTCAGTCGCGCGTCTCGCCGGCGGCGCCGGGGAGGCCGGTCTGCCCTGGAAGGCCCGGCGCATCCGTCGTCGGAGCCGGAGCGGCGTCCTCGGCGGCCGGTGCGGCCTGCTTGGAGGCTCGGGAGCCGTCGAGGCCGATGCCGCGCAGGCTGAGGATGAGGAACAGCACCATGCTCGACACGATGGCCATGTCGGCCACGTTGTAGATGGCCGGAACGATCCACGGCGTCGAGATGAAGTCGATCACATGGCCCATGCCGAAGCTGGGCTCCCGGAAGTACCGGTCGGTCAGGTTGCCCAGGACGCCGCCGAGGAGGAGACCGAAGACGACGGCCCATGCCTTCGAGCGGATGCGCCCGGCGAACCAGATGATGAAGCCGATGACCGCGGTGGCGATGATCGTGAAGATCCACGTCATCCCGCTCGCGAGGGAGAAGGCTGCGCCCGCATTGCGGACGAACAGGAACTGCAGGACGGGCCCGAGGACGGGGACCGTCTCACCCTCGGTCAGGTTGCTGACGACGAGGTACTTGCTCAGCTGGTCGAGGCCGTATGCGCAGAGCGCGACCCCGACCAGCAGAGCGAGAACGGTGGAGCTGACCCTCTTCGCCCCGGCGCTACGCGCCAAAGCCCTGGAAGCTCGGCGCCTGCTGGTCGCCCGATGCGCTCACCGGAGCGCCGAAGGACTGGCCGACCGGCGTCGAGGACGCGGGGGCCGACGTCGCGGAACCCGACGCCTCGAGCTCGCGCAGCTGACCCTCGATGTAGCCCTTGAGCTTGGACCGGTAGTCGCGCTCGAACGTGCGCAGCTCGTCGATCCGCTTCTCCAGGCTCTGGCGCTCGGCGTCGAGCGCTCCGATCTGGGCGCGCTGCTTGGCCTCTGCCTCCGCGACGATGCGTGCTGCGGTGGCGTGGCCCTCGGCGATGAGGGCGTCGCGCTTCTCGATGCCCTCACGCACGTGCTCCTCGTGGAGGCGCCGGGCGAGCTGCAGGAGGTTCGTCGTGCTCGTCTGCTCGTCCTCGACGGCGGCAGCCGATGCGGCCGGTGCCGGCACGGCGGCGACGGGCTCGGCGAAGCTCGGCGCAGGTGCGGCGGCAGCGGCGGCCGGGGCCTCACCACCACGCGACTCTGCCGCGGCGAGGCGCTGACGGAGCTCCTCGTTCTCGGCGTTCAGGCGCCGGAGCTCGACGACGACCTCATCGAGGAAGTCATCGACCTCGTCCTGGTCGTATCCCTCGCGGAACTTCGTCGGCTGGAACCGCTTGTTGACAACATCTTCCGGAGTAAGCGCCATGGCCTGCCACCCTTTGAACTTGATTCGAAACTGGTCTTAGAAACGTTCGACTAACGGTAGCAAAGTCCGCTGGGGATTCGCACGGCGCGCCGATGTGCCGGCGCGCATTGCGTAACCGAGGGCCGTCAGGCGAACAGCGGGACGACCCACATGAGGATGATCACGCCGAGCATGGTGAGGCTCCACCCGAAATCGAAGGCGATCCCGCCGACACGCAACGGGGGCAGAAGCCGCCGGAAGAACCGGATCGGCGGGTCAGTCACCGTGTACACGGCCTCGACGACGACGAGGCCGAAACCGCGCGGACGCCACGATCGGTTGAAGGTGCGCACGAGGTCGAGGATGAACCGCGCCCACAGAGTGAAGAAGTACAGCAGAAGCAGGTAATAGAGGATGCTCGCGATGAGCGAGACGATCGACACGCTGCCTACGGCTGCGCGAAGAACGAGGCTTCGACCTCGGACTCGGCGCCGGCGTTCTCGCCCGAGACCATCACGTGCGCGGGCGACAGCAGGAACACCTTGTTCGTCACGCGCTCGATCTTGCCGTACAGGCCCTGGGACAGGCCGCTCGCGAAGTCGATGAGACGGCGGGCGTCGCCGTCCGACATCTGCGACAGGTTGATGATCACGGGGATGCCCTCGCGGAAGCTCTCGGCGATGACCTGCGCGTCGCGGTACTGACGCGGGTGGACCGTGAGGATCTCGTTCATGTCGACGGCCGGTGCGACGACCCGGGCGGCCGGGGCTTTGCGCAACGGAGTCACAGGGGCACCTCCACGTACCGGAGCGGGGGTCGCAGGCGTGGCAGCGGGAGCCGCTGCTGCGGGGGCCGCGGGGGTCTCGTACTCGAGCTCCTCATCGGCCAGACCCAGATAGACCATCGTCTTCTTCAGCGGGTTGGACATCGCTACCTCCATTGCCTTCAGTGCTTCATGTTCAGATTAACCGGGCTCCGGACGATTCCCGGTAATGATGGTCCCGATTCGAAGGTGTGTCGCCCCTTCGAGGACCGCGGCGCGGAAGTCCTGGGACATGCCCATGGACAGTGCCGTGGCCTCCGGCGCCTGGCGCTGGATGCGCTCGGACAGGGCGCGCACGTGAGCGAACGCCCGTCGGGGCTCCTCATCCAGCGGCGCGACGGCCATGAGGCCCAGCAGACGGAGTCCGGGCGCCGCGAGCACGTCGTCGACGAGGCTCGGCAGTCGTGCCGGCGTGGCTCCCCCGCGCGACTCGTCCGCCGTGAGGTTGACCTGCACGAAGCAGTCGATCGTGGACTCGTCGCTCGAGAGGGCGTCGACGATGGCCGTGCGGTCGACCGAGTGGATCACATCGGCGTATGCGCGCACCTGACGAGCCTTCTTGCTCTGCAGCTGCCCGACGAAGTGCCACCGGATGGGCAGGCCGGCGAGTTCAGCCGCCTTGTCGCGCGCCTCCTGGTGCCGGTTCTCGCCGATGTCGTGCACCCCGAGCTCCACGAGGTCGCGGATGAGCTGCACCGGCTGGAACTTCGTCACGGCGATCGTCGTGATCTCGTCGACGGAGCGCCCGGCCTCGGCGGCCGCGTCGGAGACGGCCGTCCGCAGGGCGGAGAGCCTTCCGGCGAGAGTGGCATCCGTCATCGTGTTGCTCGCTGCCTTGCCTACTTGAGGAAGTCGGGGATGTCGATGTCCTCGTTGTCGTCGGCGAACGCCGGGTCTGCGACCACGGATTCGACGACGCCCGAGTCGGCCGACCAGACGGCCGAGTCGACGAGCTCCTCGATGTTGAAGTCGGAGGAGTCGAGCGCCTCGGAGGAGGTCGGGCTGGTGGCGATGCCGATCGCGGCCGCTGCAGCACCGAGGCTGGCTGCGGTGTGGCCCGCCTTGCGGGCGGACTCGTCGAGTGGCTGGGGCTCACCGCCGTCGAAGCCGGCCGCGATGACCGTGACGCGGACCTCGTCGCCCAGGGTGTCGTCGATGACGGCACCGAAGATGATGTTGGCCTCGGGGTGGACGGCCTCCTGCACCAGGCGAGC
>JBEVEO010000138.1:0-4449 GCA_040512695.1 Leifsonia sp.
CCGCCATCCTCGATGCCCTGAAGGCCGCGGTCATCACGCTCCGCGGCGAGCTCGGCAAGCCCGACATCCCGCTCGCCCGGCCCGTGCTCGAGCGGGTGCAGGCGCTCCTCGATCGCCTCGCCGACGGGCTCGGCGCGGTCGGGACCACCGTCGGCCTCATCGTGCAGTTCTACACGGGGGCCGCCCTGCCCGAGTCGATCAACGCCCGCCTCGACTGGCAGACCGCGCTCGAACCCTGGCCGGCCGGACCCGCTGGCGACGCGATCTTCCGGCCGGGCGGCGACAAGCAGCTCCGGCTCGCGTCCGAGGTGCAGGCACCGCTCAGCGGCGGCGCCCCCACGGCCCTCATCTCCTGTTCGCTGCCGCCGTTCGAGCTCGTGCTCATGGGCGGTACGGAGTTCATCATCATCCGCGTCGTGGTCATGGAGTTCTCGGTGCGACCGGGGCGGAAGCCCGACGTGAACGTGAAGCTCGACGACGCGAAGGGCATCGAGTTCGCCGGCCCGCTCGCGTTCGTCGAGACCCTCAAGGAGCTCATCCCGTTCGACGGCTTCAGCGATCCGCCCTACCTCGACATCTCGACGAGCGGCCTCAAGGCCGGCTTCGACCTCGCCATCCCCGACTTCGCGGTCGGCATCTTCGCGCTCACCAACATCCACCTGGGTGCGGAGCTCGTGGTGCCGTTCATCGGAGAGTCGCTGGAGTTCCGGTTCTTCTTCGCCACCCGGGAGGATCCGTTCCGGGTGCAGGTGGCGTTCTTCGCCGGCGGCGGCTTCTTCGCCATCACCGTCTCGCCCAAGGGCCTCAAGGTGATCGAGGCGGCGTTCGAGTTCGGAGCGGCCGTGCAGATGAGCTTCGTCGTCGCATCCGGAAGCCTGTCGGTGATGGCCGGCATCTACTTCAAGCTCGAGATCACCGCGGGCACCGAGAGCGTGGAGCTCACCGGCTACTTCCGGGCGCGCGGCGAAGTCGACGTGCTCGGCCTCATCTCCGCGTGCATCGAGCTCTACCTCGAGCTCAGCTACCGGTCGATCGGCGGCAGCTCCAAGGCCGTCGGCAAGGCCTCGATCAGCATCGAGGTCTCGGTCTGCTTCCTCTCCTTCTCCGTGTCGGTGTCGTGCGAGAAGCAGTTCGCGGGGTCATCGGGCGACCCCACCTTCGTGGACATGATGGGGCCCTATACGGATGCGATCGGCACGGCCCACGACCCCTGGTCCGAGTACTGCGGCGCCTTCGCCGTCGAAGCCGCGTAGGAGCCGACGATGACCGAGAACGCGATCTTCACCGCCATCCCCGCCGGCCGCCTGGCATCCAACGGACAGCTCAAGGTCACGGTGTTCGTGACCCCGAAGCTCGACGTGGCCGGGCTCGCGGGCCCCGGCGACCTCGTCGAGCTCGCCGCCTACGAGGCCTTCTCGAACTGGCCGAAGACCGTGCGCGAGGCCCGGCTCCTGTTCGAGATCGCCGGCTTCGGAACGGTCGAGGGCGTCCCGCTCGACGCGGCCGACGGACCCGGCGAGCCGATCGTGCCCGACCCCGACCTCTGGGAGGCGCTGTTCCGGGCGACGCACATCGGCGATGCCGGCTTCCAGCACTTCGAGGACGCCGTGGTGCACTCCTACCCCGTGGCCGAGGTCGCGAAGGCGGTCACCGAGTTGTACCAGCTCGTCGCCGTGCTGAGCCCGACCGACTTCCCGCCGATCACCCGCGGTCCCCTGCTGCAGGCGCAGGACACGCTCGCGTCGCCGACGAACCGCGGCGACGAGTACGAGCTCGGCCACCGCCGGGCGGTGAAGCGGCTGCTGCGGGACATCCGTCTCGAGTCGGATGCGAAGGGCCGCTACCTCGACCTCGACGCGGCCGTCGCGTACCTCGCCGCCCAGGGCCAGCCCACCGACCCGGGCGCCATCGCGCTCATCGCGGCGGAGTCGTTCTACGCCCGCAGCGATGACCCGCTCGACCCGGTGAACGCCACGGCGAAGGCGCCGGAGCCCGTGCCGCCGGAGTTCCACAGCTTCATCGCGCGCTGCGCCGACTACCCCGAACTGCTGCGCCATCTCGGCCTCGCCCTCGACGTCTGGATCCCCGACGACGGCGGCATCCCGGAGTCCTCGACGATCCGGGTGCTCGACGGCGCCAACGCCGATCCGCTCGAACGGCTGATGCAACCGCAGGAGTCCCGTCCGCTCACGCGCTTCCACTACACCGACCGGTTCTGGGCCCCGGCTCCCCGGCGGGAGGAGCCCGACATCCGCGACGGCAGCCTGGTGCTCGACGAGACGCGCCTGTTCACGGTGGAGCAGATCGACCCTGATGGCGCGGCCCTCAAGGTGTCGAGCCTGCTCGCGCAGCTGCAGCGCACCAACCGCGACCTCGTCGACAGCGCGCAGTCCAACAACGGCGCCCCCTCGATGACGCCGGATGCGTCGTCGCTGCCCGCCCTCAAGTCGGCCGGCGTGCTCGTGGCCCGGCGCGGTCGCGCCGGCAGCCTCGTGGGCCAGTTCGACCAGGCAGCCCGGAACGAGGCCGATCGCACGAGCGGTGCGCCGGCGCCCGCCGAGCTCGGCGCGATCGACGTCACCCGGGGCTGGCGCATCGACATCAGCGACGAGGCATCCGGCGACCGCGCCTGGCGTTCCCTGCACGAGCGCACCGGGGTCTACGAGCTCGTGCGGCCGGACGCCCCGGCCGAGCCGCTGCCCGTGCAGCCGAAGCCCGACGAGGCCTACCTCAAGGCGGCGAGCACGTCGAGCACCGGCGCGAAGCCCAGCGACGACCAGTACCTGCACGAGTCGCTCGGCGGCTGGGACGGCTGGTCGCTCGCCGTGAAGCGCCCAGGACGACTGCAGCGGGAGGTCGACAGCGTGCCGGCGGATGAGGCCCCAGAGGTCGCCGACACCGGCTTCCCGCTCGCAGCCCGCTTCCAGGTGACCCGCGGATCGCTCCCGCGGCTCCGCTTCGGCCGCTGGTACCGGATGCGCGTGCGCGCGGTCGACCTCTCCGGCCGGTCCATCCCGGGCGACCAGCTCGACGAGGCGCACGAACGCGACATGGACTCGACTTACCAGCGCTGGGAGCCCGTGCCGTCACCCGCTGTCGTGCCGCTCACCGAGTTCACGGAGGGCGAATCGCTCATGCGGATGGTCGTGCGATCGACGCTCGACGTGAGCGTGCCCGACTATGTGGCACTCGACCGCGTGAAGGGGCTCGCCGGGCACGAGGCATCCGGCGATCTCGGCATCGTGTACCGCACCGAGAACGAGCGGAACCTCGCAGCCCCCATCGCCGGCGTGCAGCTCGCCGAGACGCACGGCGTGTTCGACGCCGCCCTCGCCGGCGACCCGGCGGCCATCGCTGCGCAGTTCGACGTGGCAGCGAAGGAGTCCGGCAGCTACCAGACCCTGCCCGGCGGTCGGGTCGTGAACCGCGCCGACCCGGCGGATGCGACCGTGCTCGACGGCTCGAAGGACCAGCCGCTGAAGCAGGGCGAGTACATCGTGCACACCAACCGCACGCTGCCGCTGCCGTACCTGCCCGACCCGCTCTCCCGCGGCCTGTCGTTCACGACGCTGCCCGGCGACGGCGGCGCGACCGGCAACCCGCCCACCCGGCTGCTGCGCTGGCCGGGCGACCCGGCGGTGTGGCACGATCGCCAGCCTGTGCTGCTGCGGATCGTCGAGGGCGACGCCGCTCCGTCGTTCGACGCGGCCACCCGCACGCTCGTGGTGTCGCTGCCGAAGGCGACCCTGCGCACCGTGCGGCTGAGCTCGTTCCTCGACGCCGACGACCCCGACCTCATGCGGGTCTGGCACCTCATCGACGAGATGCAGGCCCCGGCATCCGCAGCACAGCTGGACGCGGTGCGCTCCGGACGGCACTGGATGATCACGCCGTTCAGCGAACTCACCCTCGTGCACGCCGTGGAGAAGCCGCTCGAACCGCCGGCCATCGTGCTCGGGCCGAATCCGCAGCGCAGCATCGGCGAGACGTTCTCCTTCCTGGACGGCGCCGTGCACAACCATGCCGCGAGCACCGGCCGCATCGACATCGACGCCGAGTGGAGGGACCCGGTCGACGACGTGCTCGCGGATGCGCCGTCCGAGGTCGTGAAGCACGCGCACGTGGCCGACTTCCAGCTGGAGACCTCCGAGACGGATGCGCTGGTGAGGAGGACCGGCGGACCGGCGGGTGGGCCGTTCGGTCCGCGGCACACGGCCAGGCACGAGTTCGGAGACACCAGGCACCGCTACGTCGACTACACGCCGACGGCCACCACCCGGTTCCGCGAGTACTTCCCGCCCGAGATCACCGACCGGCCCGACCTCGTGACCTCCGTCGGCGACGTGCTGCACCTCGACGTGAAGTCGAGCGCGCGACCCGAGCCGCCCGACGTGCGCTACATCGTGCCGACCTGGGAGTGGACGACCGACGTGCTCGACGTCGAGTCGC
>JBEVEO010000145.1:0-11197 GCA_040512695.1 Leifsonia sp.
TCCACGCCGACCTGCTCTGCGGCCGGCTTGCCATCGTCATCCTTCCGATGAAACCAACCGCGACGGGTCTCGTTCGACATCTGCAGAAAACTCCTACTTCGCAATCCGGTGAATACGCATCTCACAGGATGATCGTGACAACCCGGCGAGCCGGGTTCCGTTCGGCGCGACTTCTGGGGAGAAGTGCGTTCGTGATAGCGCCCCGGGAGGGCTAGTCCACTGTAGCCCGAACGACTCGGGTGACTTCACTCAGCACGCCCTCGCCGAGCAGGATGACCTCGACATCGAGCAGGTGGAACCGACGGATCACCTTCGCGGCCGCGGTGATCTCCGCCTCGGCGTTGGCGCCCTTCATCAGCACGAGCTCTCCGCCCGTTCGCACGAGGGGAGCAGTGAGGGGGATGAGAGTGCGAAGCGCGCTGACCGCTCTGGCCGTCACCTGATCGAGAAGCGGCGACAACGTGACCTCTTCGGCCCGCGCCCGGACGACCTCGACGTTCGTGAGGCCGAGCTCATCGACCTGGCTCTGAAGCCAGGCGACCCGGCGTTCCATCGGCTCGATGAGGATGAACGTCACGTCGGGGCGGGCGATCGCGAGCACGATCCCCGGCAGCCCGGCACCACTGCCGATGTCACCGACCCGGCCGGGACGGAGAAGGGGAGCGACGATCGCACTGTTCAGGATGTGCCGGCTCCACAGTCGCGGCAGTTCCAGAGGGCCGATCAGACCGAGTTCCTCGCCGAACTTCGCGAGATTGGATGCGAAGGCCCGGGCGAGTTCGATGCGTTCGCCGAAGAGGAGCGCGGCCTCGGCCGGCTCCGGCTCCACGATCGGAGCGGGAGCGTCAGTCACGAGCGCAGCGTTTCACGTGAAACGTTCGTCAGCAGGGTCACGCTGCAGGAGTGATGACGGTGTGGCGCTCGGAGCCTTCACCGCGGGACTCGGACACGTAGCCTCGCTCGGCGACGACGTCGTGGACCAGCTTGCGCTCGTACGACGACATCGGGGGGAGTGCTGCCTCGGCGGCACCACCCTCGATGCGCTCGATGGCCCGGCCGACGAGCGCCGCGAGCTCGGACTCCCGGGCATCGCGGGAACCGCCGATGTCGAGGATGAGACGCGAGAACACACCGGTCTTGGCCTGAACGGCCAGACGGGTGAGCTCCTGGAGGGCGTTCACGACATCCGGCTTGGCGAGCACCCGCAGGTTGGCGCCGTCCTCGGCATTGACGGACACGTAGGCGCGTCCGTTGCGGGCATCGATGTCGATGTCTCCGTCGATGTCGCAGATGTCGAGGAACTCCTCGATGTAATCCGCGGCGACGTCACCCTCCTGCTCGAGCTGCTCGCGCGTGGGGGACAGGGTCTCGTTCTGAACGTCGGTCATTGATCTGCTCTCTGAAGTCTGATGCGGGGTCAACCGGCGGCGTCGCCGGGCTTGGCCTGCTTCTTGGCGCGATTCTTGCTGATCGGCTGCTGGCGCTGGGTGGGCTTCTTGGGCTCCTCGACGGTGATGATGTCGCCGTCCTTGGCCTCGAGCTTGCCCTTGCGAGCCAGACGGGCCTCGCGGGCCTTTGCCGCCTCGCTGCCGGGAGTCGGCATGTTGCGGATGACCACGAACTGCTGGACCATCGTCCAGATGTTCGAGGTGAGCCAGTAGAACATGACGCCGAGGGGGAACGCGACACCCGAGAAGGCGAACACCAGGGGGAGGAGGTAGAGGAGGATCCGCTGCTGACGGAACATCGGGCTCGCCTTGGTCTCCGGCGACATGTTCTTGGAGACGATCTGCAGCTGCGTGATGAACTGCGATGCGGTCATCAGCACGACCATGATGCCCGCGATCCACATCACGGCGGGGATGTAGGGCTGGCCGGCCACCATGAGCGTCCACTGCGAGGCGAACGAGTCGTGGAGGGGAGCGACACCGAAGAGCTCGGCGTTGCCGAACTGCTCGGCCAGGGTCGCGTTGAGCGGGCCGACGCCGGCCTTCGAGTGCTGGGCGTCGTTGAGCACCGAGAACAGTGCGAAGAAGATCGGCATCTGGATGAGCAACGGGAGGCAGGAGCTCAGCGGATTCGTTCCCGTCCGCTTGTAGAGCTCCATCGTCTCGCGGGACATCGCCTCGCGGGAGAACTGGTCCTTCTTGCCCTTGTACTTCTCCTGGATCTTCTTCAGCTGCGGAGCGACCTCGAGCATCCGGCGCTGATTCTTGATCTGACGGACGAAGATCGGGATGAGGGCGGCGCGCACGACGACGACGAGGCCCACGATGGAGAGCACCCAGGTGATGCCGGCCGCCGGGTCCATGCCGATCGCGGTGAACAGCCCGTGCCAGCTGACCAGCAGAAGCTCGACCACCCATTTGAGTGGCCAGAGAATCGTTCCAATGAGGTCCATCGCGAAGGGTCAGCCCTTTCCTTGGCTATCTGCTACTACAAAACCGAACGGGGTGACGCGATAGCGTCGCACCCGCTTGAGGGGAACGTCGTCGACCCCACCCTCCGCCCACGGATGACAGCGGGCGATGCGCTTCACTCCGAGTCCGGATCCCAGAACGACCCCGTGCTCCTGGATCGCCTGCAACGTGTAGGCGGAGCACGAGGGGTAATACCGGCAGACATCGCCGTAGAGCGGCGAGATCACGGCACGATAGCCCCGGAGGAGCACGACGGCGACGTTGCGCGGCAGCAGGAGAGCTGCACTCACAGCGGCATTCACATCGCACCCTTTGTCACGGCCTGGACGACCTCAGCTCGGAGGCTATCCCACGAAGCCTCGAAAGAGCCGGGAAGAGCGCGGAACACCACGTCCGTCCCGACTCGGGCCGAATCGACCATCTCGAAGCTCGCCGCCTTCAGGCGACGGCGCACGGCGTTGCGGCGCACGGCCGATCCGACGTTCTTCGCGACGATGAATCCGAAGCGCACCTCGGAGCTCTCAGGATTGGAGCGCACGTACGCGACGGTGTTCGCCGCTACGAACCGGCGGCCCCGGCGCACGGTGACTCGATAGTCATCGGCGCTCGTGACGCGATTCGCCCTGGCGAGCACCGGGAGACTACGCGGAGAGCTCGGTGCGGCCCTTGCGGCGGCGTGCAGCGAGGATGGCGCGGCCGGCACGGGTGCGCATGCGCAGGCGGAAGCCGTGCACCTTGGCACGACGGCGGTTGTTCGGCTGGAACGTTCTCTTGCTCATGGGGTGATCTCCACAGTCTTGGTTCTCCACGCGCCGTTCAACGGCCGGGAAGGCAGGGGGGAGCCGACAGGCTCATCGTCAACTGATTAAAACTAGGCCCTGACCGCTGTTCGGTCAAACCGGTCCAGGGCGAAACGGGTAATTCTCCACACATTCGGAGGTTGGTCTCCGTATCGACACGCCACGAGTTTGCAGTGATTTGGTCGGTCAGAGGCGCCCAAGTAGCGTGTGAGACCAAGTTATCCCCAGCTTTGGGTGCGTGAAACCTGAGAAATCGCCTGTATTGCACACAGGAGGTGGATAACTTTGTGAATACTTTGCCGACCGGGCAAACTCAGCGTCGAAGCTTTTCCTTCCGGCGGCATATCGAATGGGATGTGGGTGGCATGGCTGAGGGCGAACGACCGATCGAAGAGGTCTGGCAGGACGTCCTCACGCAACTCGGCGGCGACCAGAGCGTCACCCCGATGCTGTACGGCTTCCTCGGCCTCGTCGAGCCCAAGGGCATAGCCGCGGGCACCTTCTACCTCGAGGTGCCGAACGACTTCACGGCGAGCATGCTGAACCAGCGCATGCGGGTCGCTCTCCTCAGCGCCCTGGGCACCCTCCCCGTCGAGGTGACCAACTTCTACGTCGTGGTCAATCCCGAGCTCGAGCAGGAGACCCTCCGCGCCGACGTCGTGCTCACCGACCCGCCGAACGAGGTCGAGACCCCGGCGACCCCCCAGTCGGTCTTCGAGACCGTGCAGCCGGAGCGGTCGAGCGACACGCGCCTGAACCCCAAGTACAGCTTCGACAACTTCGTCATCGGACAGTCGAACCGCTTCGCGCACGCGGCAGCGGTCGCCGTCGCCGAGGCGCCGGCCAAGGCCTACAACCCGTTGTTCGTCTACGGCGAGTCCGGACTGGGCAAGACGCACCTCCTGCACGCGATCGGGCACTACGCGATGAGCCTGTATCCCGGCATCCGCGTGCGCTACGTCAGTTCCGAGGAGTTCACCAACGACTTCATCAACTCGATCGCGAACAACCGCGGCTCGGTGTTCCAGGCGCGGTACCGGAACATCGACATCCTCCTGATCGACGACATCCAGTTCCTGCAGGGCAAGGCGGAGACGCAGGAGGCGTTCTTCCACACCTTCAACACGCTGCACGACCACAACAAGCAGGTGGTCATCACGAGCGACCTGCCGCCCAAGCACCTGACCGGATTCGAGGACAGGATGCGTTCCCGCTTCGAGTGGGGCCTCATCACGGATGTGCAGGCCCCCGACCTCGAGACGCGTATCGCGATCCTTCGCAAGAAGGCGCAGAACGACAAACTGCAGGTGCCGGACGACATCCTCGAGTTCATCGCCACCAAGGTGTCGTCGAACATCCGGGAGCTCGAGGGCACCCTCATCCGCGTCACCGCGTTCGCGAGCCTCAACCGCACCCCGGTCGACATGAACCTGGTGCAGACGGTGCTGAAGGACCTCATCACCCTCGATGAGGACAACGTCATCGCGCCGGTCGACATCATCACGCACACCGCGGACTACTTCAAGCTCACCGTCGACGACCTGTACGGCTCGAGCCGGTCGCAGGCGGTCGCAACCGCCCGGCAGATCGCCATGTACCTGTGCCGGGAGCTCACGAACCTCTCCCTGCCCAAGATCGGTCAGCTGTTCGGCAACCGCGACCACACCACCGTCATGTACGCGAACAAGAAGATCAGCGAGCTCATGAAGGAGCGGCGGTCGATCTACAACCAGGTCACCGAGCTCACGAACCGCATCAAGCAGACGCACCGCTACAAGTAGCGACGGGTGTCGTCGGCCTGCGCCAGCCCCGAACGAGGGCCTTGCACCTGTGGAATACGTTCGCCAAGATATTCCGCTACTCACACATTGTGCATAACCTGTGGAAACTTAACGAGTAAGTGCCTGATTAATGTTGACGGATGGCCTGAGGCTGTGAAAGTCGCCCGGAATCACGGGGATCGAAACACCGACCGGCCCGGCGCAGCCCACACCTCGCCAACAACTCACACTCGTGTAGTTCCCAGCGAAGACGCGGATGCGGTCGAGTTATCCACAGTTTCCACACTTGTTAACACCGTTAAACACAATTCTTTAAACACATCAGCTCGACAACTTCTACAGTCGCCGGCGAAATGACAAACCAGCGCTCCAGGCTCTGCTCGGCTCGTCCGGCGCACGGGCTAGCATGGAGCGCACTACACGTACGCATGACAGGGGTGGCCCAGTGAAGTTCCAAGCCAATCGGGACGTCTTCAGCGAGGCTGTATCGTTCGCGGTCAAGCTGCTCCCTCAGCGGACGACGCTTCCGATCCTGAGCGGAGTGCTGATCGAGGCCACGGAGACGGGGCTCATCCTGTCGTCGTTCGACTACGAGGTCTCGGCGCAGACGTCGATCAGCGCAGACGTCGAGGAGACCGGGACCATCCTGGTGTCGGGTCGGCTCCTCGCCGAGATCGCCAGCCGGCTTCCGAACGCCCCCGTGCGATTCAGCACCGACGAGAGCCGCATCCTCGTCAGCTGCGGATCCGCATCGTTCACGCTCCTCTCGATGCCCGTCGAGGAATACCCGAGCATCCCGCAGATCAGCTCGGAGACCGGCGTCGTTCCGGCCGAGGAGTTCGCAGCGGCCGTCGCCCAGGTGGCCGTCGCAGCGTCGCGCGACGACGTGACCCCCGTCATCACGGGTGTCCAGCTCGAGGTCAGCGAGAACAGTCTCGGCCTCGTCGCCACTGACCGCTACCGCGTCGCCGTGCGCGAGATCGACTGGGACGGCGGATCCGCCGGTTCGACCGAGACCATCAACGCCCTGGTGCCGGCCCGCACCCTGCAGGAGGTCGGCAAGACCTTCGGCCACAGCGGAACCATCTCCGTGTCGATCACGAGCAAGGACGAGCGCGAGCTCATCGCCTTCACCGCCGACAAGAAGACCGTCACCTCGCTGCTGATCAAGGGCAACTTCCCGCCCGTCCGGCGCCTGTTCCCCGAGACCGTGGAGAACTACGCGGTCATGAACACGGCCGACCTCATCGAGGCCACCCGCCGGGTCTCGCTCGTGCTCGAGCGCGAGGCCGCCCTCCGGTACAGCTTCACGGCCGACGGGGTGACCCTCGAGGCGATCGGCTCCGAGCAGGCCCAGGCATCGGAGACCATCGACGTCGTCCTCACCGGCGGCGACACCGTCGTATCGTTGAAACCGCAGTTCCTCCTCGACGGTCTCGGAGCGGTGCACTCGGAATTCGTGCGCATCTCCTTCACCAAGACGGAGAACCCCAACAAGCCGGGACCCGTGCTCATCACGAGCCAGACCTCCCGTGAACAGGCCGGCGCCGACAGCTACCGTTACCTGCTGCAGCCCAACCTGCTTCTCCGCTGACATTCGACGAACAGAAAGCTCACCCATGCACATCGGGCTCATCGGCCTCGGCAGAATGGGCGGCAACATGCGCGCCCGCCTTCGCGAACACGACATCGAGGTCACCGGTTACGACCGCAACCCCGACGTGACGGATGTCTCCTCCGTCGCAGAGCTCGTCGCCACGATCCCCGCTCCGCGCATCGTCTGGGTGATGGTCCCGGCCGGTGCCATCACGGACTCGGTCATCAGCGAACTCGGCGAGCACCTCGAGGCGGGCGACCTCATCATCGAGGGCGGCAACTCGCGCTACACCGAGGACCTGCGGCACGGTGCGCAGATGGCCGAGAAGGGCATCGAGTACATCGACGCCGGCGTCTCCGGCGGCATCTGGGGCCACGAGAACGGCTACGGGCTCATGGTCGGCGGCCGGAACGACCAGGTCGAGCGTGCGATGCCGATCTTCGACGCACTCCGGCCGGAGGGTCCGCGCGACGAGGGCTTCGTCCACGCCGGCGAGATCGGTGCGGGGCACTACGCCAAGATGGTGCACAACGGCATCGAGTACGCGCTCATGCAGGCCTACGCAGAGGGCTACGAGCTCCTCGACAAGCGCGAGGACATCATCAAGGACGTCCCGGGCACGTTCAAGGCGTGGCAGCGCGGAACGGTCGTCCGGTCCTGGCTGCTCGAACTGCTCGTGCGCGCGCTCGAACAGGATCCGGAGTTCGAGAAGATCGCCGGCTACGTCGAGGATTCCGGCGAGGGCCGCTGGACCATCGAGGAGGCGCTCGAGAGTGCCGTACCCGTTCCCACCATCAGCGCCTCGATCTTCGCGCGCTTCGTCTCGCGCCAGGACCAGTCCCCGGCGATGAAGGCCGTCGCAGCCCTCCGTCAGCAGTTCGGCGGTCACGGTGTGAAGGATGCCGGCTAGCGACACGTCGATCCGGCGGTCGGACCGGGACGGATCCCACGGGGTCCCGTCCGAGGCTGCCAGCCGAACCCAGGACCTCGTGCTGTCGCTCACTGGTCCAGGCCTGATGTGCCGCGGCGGGATGTCGCACCGAGAGGAGAGGATCGCAGCATGCGGATCGCCCACCTCTCGCTGACCGACTACCGCAACTACGAACGAGCCGAGATCGAGTTCGGCCCCGGCCCCACCCTGATCGTCGGCCGGAACGGCCAGGGCAAGACCAACCTCGTCGAGGCGATCGGCTATCTTGCGACCCTCGGATCGCATCGGGTGGCGAGCGATCAGCCGCTGATCAGGGCGGGCGAGGATGCGGCGATCATCCGTGCCCGACTGCAGAGCTCCGATCGGGAACTCCTCGCCGAGATCCAGATCAACAAGGTCGGTGCCAATCGTGCGCAGCTCAACCGTGGGGGAGTGAAGCCCCGCGAGCTCGTCCGGTACTGCCACACCGTGCTGTTCGCCCCGGAGGACATCGCGCTCATCCGCGGCGAGCCGTCCGGCCGACGGCGGTTCCTCGACGAACTGCTGATGCAGCGCATCCCGCGCATCGCCGGCGTGATGTCCGACTACGAGCGGGTGGTGCGTCAGCGGAACACGCTGCTCAAGTCGGCGAGGGCGAACGGGCTCCGCGCCGACAGGCTCAGCACCCTCGACATCTGGGACGAGCGGCTCGTCGCCCTGGGTTCGGAGATCATCGCCGAGCGACTGAACCTCATCGACCGGTTACAGGATCCGCTGCGCGAGGCCTACCAGTCCGTGGCGGGAGACGACCACGTTCCGGTCCTCGTGCCGTCCCTCTCGATCGAGGGTGCCGGGACAGCGGATGATGACGGCGCGGCCGTCGTTCCGACATCCGCTGATCCGTCGGGCGACCAGGAGGCCGCGACGTCCACGGCATCTCCGGACTCCCGCCGGTCGATCGACGGCATCGCCGTGCGGTTCCGCGACATGCTCGCCGCGAGGCGCCGGTCGGAGCTCGACCGCGCGATCACGCTCGTCGGCCCGCACCGCGACGACCTCACCCTCATGCTCAACGCCCTGCCGGCGAAGGGCTATGCGAGTCACGGCGAATCGTGGTCGTACGCCCTCGCGCTCAAACTCGCGTCGGCTGAACTGCTCCGGCACGACTTCGCCAGCGGCGATCCCGTGCTCATCCTCGACGATGTGTTCGCCGAGCTCGACCAGGCCCGGCGACGGCGGCTCGCGGATGCGGTGACCGGCTACGAGCAGGTGCTCATCACGGCCGCGGTGCTCGACGACGTGCCTGAGGCGCTCTCGGGCACCGTCGTGCACATCCGGGCTGGGGTGATCGTCGATGAGTGAGCAGAACGGAGCGGAGCGAGCCGACACCGAGTCGAGCCGGTTCTACCTGCGTCTCAAGGGTGTGTTCACCGACGCCGGGTCGCGGCCGCGCCTCACGCGCAAGCGCTACGCGCCCAAGGACGAGGGCGGAAGCCAGCCCTTCGGACCGGGACGCGATCCGAAGGGGCTCGGTGCTGCCCTCGACTCGCTCACAGCACAGCTCGGCTGGCAGTCCCCGCTCGCGCAGTCGGAGCTGCTCGGCTCGTGGGCGGAGATCGCGGGGGCCGAGACCGCCAACCACTCGACGCCCGCCGGGATCGAGGACGGCACCCTCACGGTGCAGTGCGAGTCGACCGCCTGGGCGACGCAGTTGAGACTCATGAAGGTCGCCATCATGACGAGCATCGCCCAGAGGTATCCCGACGCGGGCATCACGACGGTGCGCTTTCTGGGCCCCGACGCCCCTTCATGGAAAAAGGGTCCCAGATCAATTCCAGGGCGTGGTCCACGCGATACCTACGGGTAGTGGAACAAATTCGGTCACATGCCCGAGAAAAGACTCTCAGACGGGCTGTTGTGGCCGGAGTCGTGACCCCCGTTTGGTAGGATGAAGGGTCGCTTGAACGACGGTCAGGAGCCCAATTTCATATGACAGCGGAACCGAAGGATACGTCTCCCGAGCACGCATACGGTGCGGATGAGATCCAGGTCCTCGAAGGACTGGAAGCCGTTCGCAAACGACCGGGAATGTACATCGGTTCCACCGGTCCCCGAGGTCTCCACCACCTCGTGTACGAGATCGTGGACAACTCGGTCGACGAGGCACTCGCGGGGCACGCCGACCTCATCGACGTCACCATCCTCCCCGACGGCGGCGTTCGCGTCATCGACAACGGTCGAGGCATCCCGGTCGACCTCAACAAGGCGCAGGGTCGTTCCACCGTCGAGGTCGTCCTCACCGTCCTGCACGCCGGCGGCAAGTTCGGCGGCGGCGGATACGCCGTCTCGGGCGGACTGCACGGCGTCGGATCCTCCGTCGTCAACGCCCTCTCCAGCCGCCTCGACGTCGAGGTGCACCGGCAGGGCCACGCCTGGCGCCAGAGCTACACCGTCGGCGTCCCGGACGCCCCGCTCTCCCAGGACGAGGAGTCGGACGCGACAGGCACGACGATCACCTTCTGGCCCAGCGAGGACATCTTCGAGACCGTCGAGTGGGAGTACGACACGCTCCGCACCCGCTTCCAGCAGATGGCGTTCCTCAACAAGGGACTCACCATCAAGCTGACGGACGAGCGTGCGACCTCCCAGACCGAGGAAGGCGCCCCCCGCGTCGACATCTTCCTGTACGAGAAGGGCCTGGTCGACTACGTCGAGTACCTGAACCACTCCAAGAAGGCCGACCTCGTGCACGAGGAGATCATCTCCTTCGAGCAGGAGGACACCGAGCGCCACATCGCGCTCGAGGTCGCCATGCAGTGGACGACCGCCTACAACGAGAGCGTGCACACGTACGCCAACACGATCAACACGCACGAGGGCGGAACGCACGAAGAGGGCTTCCGCGCCGCGCTCACGACGCTGATCAACAAGTACGCGCGCGAGAAGGGCATCCTGAAGGAGAAGGATGACAACCTCTCCGGCGACGACGTGCGCGAGGGCCTCACGGCCGTCATCTCCGTGAAGCTCTCCGAACCGCAGTTCGAGGGCCAGACGAAGACCAAGCTCGGCAACACCGAGGCGAAGTCGTTCGTGCAGCGTGTCGCCGGCGACCAGCTCGCCGACTGGTTCGACCGCAATCCGAACCAGGCTCGCGACATCATCCGGAAGGCGCTCCAGGCAGCGACCGCGCGCATCGCCGCCCGCAAGGCGCGCGAGGCCACCCGGCGCAAGGGCCTGCTCGAGTCCAGCGGCATGCCGGGCAAGCTCAAGGACTGCCAGTCCAAGGATCCGTCGCTCTCCGAGATCTTCATCGTCGAGGGCGACTCGGCCGGCGGTTCGGCCGTGCAGGGCCGGAATCCGATGACCCAGGCCATCCTGCCGCTCCGCGGCAAGATCCTGAACGTGGAGAAGGCCAGGCTCGACCGGGCGCTCGGCAACGCCGAGATCCAGGCGATGATCACGGCATTCGGTGCCGGGATCGGCGAGGACTTCGTCCCGGAGAAGGCGCGATACCACAAGATCGTGCTCATGGCCGATGCCGACGTGGACGGCCAGCACATCTCGACCCTGCTGCTGACGCTCCTGTTCCGCTACATGCGTCCGCTCATCGACCTGGGCTACGTGTACCTGGCGCAGCCGCCGCTCTACCGCCTCAAGTGGACGAACGCTCCGCACGAGTACGTCTACTC
>JBEVEO010000161.1:0-28269 GCA_040512695.1 Leifsonia sp.
TGATCGTCACCGCCGTTGCGCTCGCCGCCCTGCTCATCTGGGTGAACTCGGTGTTCTCGGTCTGGGCGGAGCGCAACGTGGTGTGGGAGTGGGACCACCCGCTGCCCCCGTCGGGGTGGGCGTTCCTCGTCACGATCGTCGCGTTCGCCTACGTCGGGGGCGCAGCAGTCCTGGCCGCGCTGGCGACCGACTGGGCGGCGCTCGCCCTGGTCGGGATCGTCGTCGTCGTGGCCGTCTACACGATCGCCGTCGTCGCCCTCCTGCTGCGACCCTGGCGAGCACGGAACCCGCGCACCGTGGCCGAGCTCCGGCCGACGCCGGCGGTGGGGCGGCACCGGGTCTAGCCCGCGAGGTGCGTCAGGAGTCCCGCCCGTGACATCCGGGCGGGACTCCTGCGCGTCAGCGGCATCACTCGCCGAAGCGGCCGCGATGCTCGTGCGGGATGAGCGGCTTCTCGGCGCGCACCTTCAGCTGCTGGACGGCCCAGCTGTTGCCGTCCGGGTCGTCGAACCCGAAGAAGGTGCCGCCGTCGCGCTCGTCGAAGACCGTGATCTCGCTCGCCTCGACCCCGCGACCGATGAGCTCGGCCCTGGCCGCCTCCGCATCCGCGACGACCAGCTGCAGGCCCTTGAGCGACCCGGGGGCCATCGCGGTCTGCGACGGCAGGTTGCCGATGACGATCGAGCAGCCGGAGCCCTGCGGCGTGAGCTGGGCGACGTGCATGTACTCGTTGGCGGTGTCGTGGTCCAGATGGAAGCCCACCTGGTCGCGATAGAACGCGATCGAACGGTCCAGGTCGCTCACGGGGACGATGACGACCTCGAGTGTCCAGTCCATGTTGCTGCTCCTTCTGGTTTCCACGTCGGACGGATGGGTCAGGAGGCGAGCAGCTCTTCGAGGCGCTCGTAGCCCTCGCGCATGCCGTGCTCCATGCCGGAGGCGACCATGCCGTCTCGGGCTTCCTGGGTGGGGTAGACCGAGTGGCCCTCGAGACGGGTGCGGCCGTTGCCGAGGTCGATGAAGCGCATCGAGTCCAGGGCGACGACGTCGGGGTAGCCCTCGAACTCGAAGGTCTGGACGGCGAACTCGTTCTCCCGCACGACGTGGAAGACGCCGTTGAAGCCGTACTTCTCGTCGCCGCGGCCGTGGATGTAGCGGTAGCGGCCGCCGGTGCGGAAGTCGTACTCCTCGATCTCCATCTCGAGGTCGCGCGGTCCGAGCCACTGCGCCACGAGCTTCGGGTCGCGGTGGGCGTTGAAGACGGCCTCGACGGGGTAGTCGAACTCGCGGACGAAGTCGACGTACTGCACGCCCTCCGGTGCGGTGACGGTGAGGGGGTTGGTGGTGGTGCTCATTGTTCCTTCTCCTTGATGGTGTCGGCGGATGCCGGGGCATCCGGTGCGCCCACCGCTGCGAGCACAGCGTCCAGACTGCGGAACTGCTGCTCGTGGATGAGCCGGTAGCGGTCGATCCAGCTGGTCAGACGTTCGAGCTCGACGGCGTTCAGGTGCACGGGTCGGCGCTGCGCGTCACGCGTCCGCGTGACCAGCCCCGCCTGCTCGAGCACCTGGATGTGCTTCGAAACCGCCTGCAGGCTGATCTCGAACGGCTCGGCGAGCTCGTTGACCGTGGCCGAACCCCTGCTGAGGCGGGCGATGATCCGACGGCGGATCGGATCGGCCAGGGCCATGAAGGCCCGGTCGAGCCGTTCCTCGGCCCTCGGATCCACGATCATAATCAACCTTCTGTTTGATCAACCATTTGATTGATTAAAGCGTACGACCGCCCGGAGCCGCTGTCAAGCGTTCACGGATCATCCCGATCGACGGCAGGATGGGACCATGCGCATCGTGGTCACCGGCGGATCGGGCAAACTCGGACGGACGGTCGTGCGCGAGCTCGCCGCATCCGGTCACGAGGTCACCAACCTCGACCAGCACGGCGACAGGGGGCCCGGATTCCTCAGAGTCGACCTGAGCGACTTCGGTGCCGTCATCGACGCCATCGCCGGCCTGTCCGAGCAGCCGGACGGCCACGAGGACCGCGGGCCGGTCGACGCGATCGTGCACCTCGCCGCCATTCCGGCGCCAGGGCTGACGAGCGATGTCGCGACGTTCCACAACAACATGGCCGGTACGTTCAACGTGTTCTGGGCGGCCAAGAGACTCGGCATCCGTCGTATCGTCTACGCCTCGAGCGAGACGGTGCTCGGCCTGCCGTTCGACACGCCGCCTCCGTACATCCCGGTCGACGAGGAGTACCCGGCCAGGCCCGAGAGCGTCTACTCACTCGTCAAGCATCTCGAGGAGCAGCTGGCGATCGAGCTCGTGCGCTGGGACCCGACGCTCTCGATCACCGCCCTCCGGTTCTCGAACGTCATGGACCCGGAGGACTACGCGGCCTTCCCCGCCTTCGACGCGGATGCGAAGGCCCGGCGCTGGAACCTGTGGGGCTACATCGACGGCCGGGACGGCGCACAGGCCATCGAACGGGCGCTCGCGGTCGCGCCGCCCGGATTCGATCGCTTCATCATCGCGGCCGCCGACACCGTCATGACCCGTCCGAACGCCGAGCTCGCGGCCGAGGAGTTCCCGGATGCGCCCGTCGTCCGCGACCTCGGCGTGAACGACACCATGCTCGCGATCGACAAGGCACGGCGACTGCTGGGCTTCGAGCCCAGGCACTCGTGGCGCGACGGCGTGTGAGGTCGCCCAGCGCGTCGAGCGGGAGCGCCTGGATGTGACCTAGACGACCACCGGTTCCAGCCGATCGACGGCGTCGACGAGCGCGGCCAGCTCAGGGCGCTCGGCCGCGACGCCGAGCACGCGCTCGAGCGCGTCGTCGTGGATCGGCCTGGCCAGGGCATAGAGCGCCTGTCCGGCCGCTGTCAGTTCCGTGTAGATGCCGCGCCGATCGTCGGCGCACAGCACGCGGGTGAGAAGCCCGCGCTCCTCGAGGCGCGTCACGAGGCGCGTCGTGGCACTCGGACTCAGGGCCGCCGCTCCGGCGAGCTGCTGCATCCGCATGTGCCACCCGTCCTGACGGCTGAGGGCGTCGAGCACCGTGTACTCGACGACGGAGAGACCGGCGGATGCCGACAGGGCCCGCTCCAGTTCGGCCTCGATGAGGCCGTGGAGCGCGGCGAGCGTTCGCCATCCCCTGGCACGAACCTCGACGGCGTCGTCGGAGATCCCCATGAGCGTCCTCCAAAATAGTTGCTTGCGCGTTGTACTTGCGTGTGCAACGATAATACCTTGCAAGCGCAACTACCAGCGTACGCATCTTTCCGTTCCAGCGACAGTGCCGACCGGCACGCATCCGAGGAGAAGACCCATGCCAGCAGGATTGATCGCACTCGCCATCGGCGGATTCGGCATCGGACTGACCGAGTTCGTCATCATGGGCCTCCTGCCCGAGGTCGCCGGCACGTTCGGCGTCACGGAGGCGGCAGCCGGGTGGCTCATCTCCGGCTACGCGCTGGCCGTCGTCGTCGGCGCCCTGGGCATCACCGCGGCGACGACCCGACTGCCCCGAAAGGCCGTGCTCATGTCACTGCTCGTGCTGTTCATCGCCGGCAACGCGCTCTCAGCGCTCGCGCCGACCTACGCCGTGATGATGAGCGGGCGGGTCATCGCCGCCCTCTGCCACGGGGCGTTCTTCGGCATCGGCGCGGTCGTCGCAGCGAGCCTCGTGCCTGAGCACCGCAAGGCCGGCGCGATCGCCATCATGTTCACCGGCCTCACGGCGGCCAACGTGCTCGGGGTCCCGTTCGGCACCTTCCTCGGCCAGCAGTTCGGCTGGCGCAGCACATTCTGGGTCATCGCGGCGATCGGCGTGCTCGCGTTGATCGGCATCGCCATGCTCGTCCCCGCCGCCCGCCCGGATGCCGCACCGGCCGGGTTGCGCACTGAGCTCCGCGCATTCCGGTCGGGCCAGGTCTGGCTCTCACTGGTCGTCACCGTGCTGGGCTTCGGCGGCATGTTCGGCGCCTTCACCTACATCGCCTACACCCTCACCGAGGTGAGCGGATTCGCGCCGAGCGCCGTGCCGTGGCTGCTCGTGCTGTTCGGCGCCGGACTGTTCATCGGCAACGCGATCGGCGGCCGACTGGCCGACCGCTCGATCGACGGCACCCTGCTCGTGTTCCTCGCCGCGCTCACCGTCGTGCTGGCCGTGTTCGCGGCGACGGCGGCGAACCCGTTCGCGACGATCGTGCTGCTGTTCCTCATGGGGGGCTTCGGATTCGGCACCGTTCCCGGGCTGCAGACCCGCATCATGCACTACGCCGACGCCGCCCCGACCCTCGCCTCCGGTGCGAACATCGCTGCGTTCAACCTCGGCAACGCCCTCGGCGCCTTCGCCGGCGGACTCGCCATCGCGGCGGGCCTCGGCTACACATCGCCCATCGCCGTCGGCGCCGTCATCACCGCCATCGCCGTGCTGGTCATGGCCGTCGCGGCGGTCGCCGCCCGACGACAGGCACCGGCGCCCAGCCAGCAGGCCGACGCCGACGCAGCCGCGGCCACGACCGCTCCCCCGACCCGCCCGACCGCCGTCGTCGCCTGACGACGCCCGGCATCGACACCGATCGACACCATGGAATCGACAGCACTGGAAGGAACACCATGAGCGACATCCTCATGATCGTCACAGCGGCCACGAGCCTCACCCTCGCAGACGGAACGGAGCATCCAACGGGGTTCTGGGCGGAGGAACTCGTCACCGCCCATCGCGATCTCGTCGCGGCCGGTCACACCATCACGATCGCCACCCCCGGCGGCGTGACCCCGACGGTCGACCCCGGCAGCGTCTCGGCGGCCGGCGTCGGCAGCGCCGAGAAGGCGGATGAGCTGACCGACTACCTCGCCGGGATCGCTCCTGCCCTCGCGGCGGCTGTTCCCCTCGACGAGGTGGACGTCTCCCGGTTCGCCGCCATCGTCATCCCGGGCGGACACGGGCCGATGACCGACCTCGCCTTCGACGCCACCACCGGCCGGATCCTCGTCGCGGCGGTCGAGGCCGGAACGATCATCGCGCCGTTCTGCCACGGACCGGCCGCCCTGCTCTCGGCGGTTCGCGCGGACGGGAGCTTCGCATTCGCGGGTCGCCGCCTCGCGGTGTTCACCGATTCGGAGGAGCTGGCCGGCGGGACCGGGGAGAGCACCCCGTGGTTCGTCGAGACACGTCTCAGGGAGGCCGGTGCCGTCATCGATTCCTCGGCGGACTGGTCGAGCCATGTCGTGATCGACGGTTCTCTCATCAGCGGTCAGAACCCGCAGTCCAGCGCTGCCGTCACCAGCGCAGTGATCGAGGCGCTCGACGCACTCGACACCGTCGACGCCCGCTGACCGCCGAATGACCAAGCGCACCCCGCGACCGCTCGGGGGGTCCGCTTCGTCGTGGACGGATCAGTTGGTCGTGATGGACCCGGTGCTCGCCGCGAAGCCGTAGACGACGCCGATGAAGATGACTGCGATGATGCCGAGCGCGAGGTAGATCCAGCCGATGATGACGGCGGCGAGAGCCAGGCCTCGGCCGTCGTCCCCGGTCTTCTTGATCTGCGACAGTGCGATGTAGCCGAAGATCAGCCCCAGGACGGAGCCGAACCAGACGACGATGATCGCGACGATGGCGAAGGGGTTGGTACGGCGCTGCACAGGAGGCTGGCCGGGAACGGGAGCGGGAGCTGGTGTGTAGGTCATCCCCGCACACTATCGGCGCAGCGGCGTCCGGCGCGCGAAGGAGACGCCGGTGGAGGATGATGTCGCACAGTCAATCCCCAGCCGTCGCAGTCCGACCTGTGCCAGCATGGCGTCACACGGCACGGGGGCCGCCGAGCGGGAGGAGCAGGTCATGGTCTCGTTCGGCGTCGAAGAGGAGTTCATGTTCCTCCATCCCGAGACCCTGCGTCCCGTCGACGTCGGCCCTGCCGTCCTCCGCCGGTTCGCCGCCGATCCGGTGTTCGCCGGCGTGACCAATCACGAGTACCTGGCCTCGCAGATCGAGCACACGTCCGCCGTCTACTCCACACTGGACGAGGCGTCCGCCGCGCTCCTGCAGTTCCGCCGCGCCGTCGCCGCCGAGGCCGCTGAGCACGGTGCCATCGCCGCGAGCGTCGGCATGCCGTTCCAGGCGCCGCTCCATCCGACGATCACGGAGGACGACCGCTACGAGCGGGTGATCGGCGCCTATCGCCACATCATCTCCGACCACCAGATCAACGGCCTCCACGTGCACGTCGAGGTGCCGGATCCGGATGCCGGCGTGCGCGCCCTCAACCACCTGCGGCTGTGGATGCCGTTGCTGCAGGCGATGTCGGGCAACTCCCCGTACTGGCGCGGGATCGACACCGGCTACGAGGGCTGGCGCAACATCGAGCTGCGGCGGTGGGCCGTGTCCGGATGCCCTCCCGCCTTCGTCGACGGCGCCGACTATCACCGCCGCCTGCAGAACGTCGTCGGCCTCGGCGGCACCTTCGACGTCGGGATGGTCTCCTGGAACGTCCGGCTGTCCAACCACGTGCCGACCCTGGAGGTGCGGGTGTTCGACGCGCAGCTCCGCGCCGACGACACCCTCCTGCTCGCCGCCGTCGTGCGCGGTCTGGTGACGACGGCCCTCTCGGGCGCGACGGCCGCCGACGTGCCGCCGGAACTTCTCGACGACGCACTCTGGCAGGCGGCCCGCGACGGCCTGCTCGGACCGGTGCTCGATCCGCTCTCGGGCTCGCTGGCGGATGCCGGAACGGCGTTCCGTCTCCTCCTCGACCACATCGGTGCGCGACTGGACGCCGAAGGTGATCGCGCGTACGTCGCCGACGGGCTGGAGCGGCTGCTCCGCGATGGAACGGGGGCCCGGCGTCAGCGCGCCGCCCGGGCGGCAGGCGGCCCGGCCGCGCTCGCGATCATGCTCCGGGAGAGCGTGGCGGCCGCCGGCTGACGGCTGACGGCTGCCTTAGGCCGAGGCCCTCAGCGCCCGTGGATGGCCTCGATGATCTCGAGCACGCGCACGGCGTCGGCCGGGTCGACGGGGACGGGACCATCGCGCAGGATCGTGTCGGCCAGCGCCCGGTAGAAGCCGGCGTAGTCCCCGGGGTCGGTGGGTTCGCGCACGGTCGAGCCCTCGAGACCGACGATCCCCCATCCGCTCTCCGGCTTCTCTCCGAAACCGGGATCCGTGGGCGTTCCCCCGGCCTTGAGAGCGGGCTCCTGCGGATCGAGCCCCCACGTGGTGTAGCCGCCCTCGGAACCGAGAACGTGGAATCGCGGCCCGAACTGCGCCGCGAGGGAGTTCATCCAGAGGTGGGAGATCACGCCGGACGCGTGGATGAGCGCCACGAAGGCGTCGTCGTCCGCCTGGGCGCCTTCGCGGAGGGTGCGCACCTCGGCGTACACGTCGTCGACGGGGCCGAACAGCTGCAGCGCCTGGTCGATGAGGTGGGTTCCGAGGTCGTAGAGGATGCCGCCGCCGGCCTCGACGGCCGTGCCGCTCTTCCAGGTGGCCGGAGGTGCCGGCTTCCACCATTCGAAGCGCGACTCGAAGCGGCGCACGTCGCCGAGGCGTCCCGAGTCGATGAGACGGCGCAGCGTGAGGAAGTCGCCGTCCCAGCGCCGGTTCTGGAACACCGTGAGCGGGCGCCCGGCGGCTTCGGCCCTCTCGATGAGTGCGCGCCCCTGCTCGGCCGTCACGGCGAACGGCTTGTCGACGACGACGGCGAGTCCTGCCGCGAGCGCCGACGCGGCGAGCGGAGCGTGCGTCTCGGGCGGCGAGCCGATCACGACGAGGTCGAGCTCGGCCGCCATGCGGAAGACGTCGTCGGGCGAGTCCACCACCCTCGCCTGCGGATACAGGCTCTCCGCCTGCGCCCGCCGCTCGGGATCGCCGGTGACGATGACATCGAGCGAGTACTCGGGATTCGCGGCGATGAAGGGGGAGTGGAACACGCGCCCGGACACGCCGAATCCGATGACGGCGGTGCGGATGGGCTGGGCGGGCGACGCTGGCGCGTTCATGGAACCTCCTGGGTCCGGGGCGTGCGCCGCTGGGGACGCGGCACCTTCATGGATATCACGCCCGGGAGAGGACGCGGCATCCGTGGGCTCAGCGCAGCTCCACCAGCTCGCGGACGTCGTCGAACGGCAGCTCGTCGACGACAGCGGTCACCGCGATCTCCCGCAGGTCGACCCGGCCGCGGTAGGTGCTGAGGAACGCCGTGTCAGCGGCGTCCCGACCCGTCGCGATCCGCACGAGCGACTGCCGCGGAGCGAGCGTCGTGGCGTCGACGACATGCCACGCCCCATCGACGTATGCCTCGGCGACGGCGTGGAAGTCCATCGGATCGAGACCGGGGGCGTACACGGCCACGAGCCTCGCGGGGATGTCGAGCGCACGCAGCAGGGCGATCACCAGGTGGGCGTAGTCGCGGCACACACCCTGCCTGGCCAGCAGCGTGCGTTCGGCGCCGTCGGTCGGCAGGCTCGATCCCGGCACGTAGGCGAGCCTGCTGCCGACCCAGGAGCTCACGGCGTCGAGCGCGGCGACACCCTCCAGGCCGCCGAATTCCGCAACGGCCGTCGGCGACAGCGAATCGGACTCGCAGTAGCGGCTCGGCCGCAGGTAGGTCAGCAGCTCCCGTTCGAGGACGGGCATCGGCTCGGCCAGTCCCGTGACGGTGACCGCGTAGTCGAGGGTCAGCACGCCCGCTTCGGACTCGAGGGCGTGGATGCGGGTGCCGTGGCCGTTCAGGACCTCGCGCGGCTCGACCGTCTTCCCGTCGCGCCGCAGGTCGAACGTCTCATCGGAGCTGTTCCCCGCGGCCGCCGCGACGATGAAGGCGAGGTGCGCGGGGGCGACGACCTCGAGGCTGAGGTGGGCGGTTGCGGTGCGCTGCATCGGGTCTCCTGGAGGACGTCGGTGCCTGCGGGCACCCTCCCATCCTCACAGGCTCCCGGCGTCCTGCACAGCCGGCCCGATCTGCACCGGGTGCCCGGCTCGGGAACTCGTCGCGCAATGACTCGACAGGCACCCTCACCTGCACGTAGCGTCGCAGCATGGACAGCACACTGGAGTGCCTCACCGACTGGATGACCAGGCAGCGGTGGTACGGCGGCAAGGGGCGCATCCCGGCGCTCCGACGACTCGGCGCGTGGGACCTGCCGAGCGATGCAGCCGGGGTGCGTGTGCGCACCCTGCTCATCATGGACGACGCCCCGCGCCCGGCGACCTTGTACCAGGTCCCCGTCACCCTGCGCGAGAACCTGCTGCCAGGAGGCGGCCACCACCTCATCGGCCGGATCGACTCCGGCGAGTTCGTCTACGACGGTCCGCACGACCCCGTCTACGCCCGCGCGCTCCTCCGCATGATCATCGGCGAGGAGACGGCGGTTCCGGATGCCGTGCTCGCGTCGGGACACCGCTCGGATGCGGTGGACGTCGCGACCGTCGACGACGGCGTCTCCGCGATCGTGCTGAGCGGGGAGCAGTCGAACACCTCGATCATCTACTCGTCCGCCGCGTCGGACTGGTCGCCGGTCATCTGCAAGGTCTTCCGCCAGCTGCACCACGGCGAGAACCCCGACGTGACCCTGCAGAGCGCCCTCGCCGAAGCGGGGTCGCAGCACGTGCCACGCAGCGTCGGCCATGTGATCGGCGAGTGGGATGACGTCGGACGAGCCTCCGGGCGCGCGACGGGCCACCTCGCGTTCGCTCAGGAGTTCCTCCCCGGCGTGCAGGACGCCTGGCGCGTCGCCCTCGACGCTGCGGCCGACCTCCGCGACTTCACCGGCCCCGCGCACGACCTGGGCGTCGCGACGGCGGTCGTGCACAGCTCGCTGTCGCACCTCTTCCCCACGCGCGCCACGAGTCCTGGCGACATGGTGGCCATCACGATGAGCTGGTACCAGCGCCTCGCCATCGCCCTGTCCGAGGTGCCGGAGATCGCGCTGCACCGCACGGAGATCGAGGCCGTCTTCGATGCCGCCCAGGCCGTCCCGTGGCCGCCGATGCAGCGCATCCATGGCGACTTCCACCTCGGGCAGGTGCTGCACGCACCCGACCGGGGCTGGGTGCTGCTCGACTTCGAGGGAGAACCGCTCCGGCCCATGAACGAACGCGACCAGCCGGACCTCGTGCTGCGCGACATCGCCGGCATGCTGCGCTCCTTCGACTACGTGGCCGGCTCGACCAAGGCGGAGCACCCGGAACTCCGGGTGCGCGATCTCAAGGCGTGGTCGCACGACTCTCGGAAGGCGTTCATCGACGGCTACATCGCCGCGTCGGGCGACGATCTGCGCACGTATCGGGAACTGCTGGACGCGTTCGAACTCGACAAGGCCATCTACGAGGCGGTCTACGAGACGCGCAACCGTCCCACCTGGGCTCCGATCCCGCTCATCGCCATCGAGCGGCTCCTCTCGCGCGGGCACCGCCGGGCGGCCGACGTGGCGACAGCCGGCTGAGTCGGTCGTCGGGGGTAGCATCCGGACCATGCGATTCACCTTCACCGCCGACCTGTGGGAATGGCAGGCGCAGGCGAACTGGTACTTCGTCAGCGTTCCGGAGGAGATGGGCGCCGACATCGCCGAGGTGCCGCGGATGACGCGCGGCTTCGGGGCGGTGAAGGTGCAGGCGCGGATCGGCGGCTCCGCATGGTCGACGTCGATCTTCCCGTCGGGCGGGACCTACGTGCTGCCGATCAAGAAGGCCGTGCGCCGAGCGGAGGGCATCGAACCGGACTCGGCCGTGACGGTGGATCTCGAGGTGCTCGACGCCTGACGGCGCTTCAGAGGTTGACGAGCTTCATCGTGATGGCGCCGTTGTACGCGATGCGCACGGGCTGGGCGCCGGTGAGACCGGCCGGAACCGTGGCGCTGGCACGGTGGTGTGCATCCGTCGTCACGTACTCCACGTAGGAGGCCACCTCGACCCGGACGGCCGTCCCGGCGGGAACCGTCTCCGGCACGCTCAGCCGGAGCCGCCCGTCCCGCACCTCGAGCGTCGCCTCGGCGCACGGCGAGGCGATCTGGAGCGGGTAGGCCGCGGTCTCGGCGCCGGCCGCCGTGACGACGACGACCGGCACCACGCGATTCTCGAGGCCGTCGTCGGGCAGCACGGGCACCTCGACGACCACCTCCGTCGCGGCGAGCGCCGGCCGCACCCCACCGGTCTCGATGGCGGAGACCACGACGGTGCCGAACTTGATCCAGACGCTGGCCCGCTTCTCCTCGTCGTCCGCGCCGGCCGGGATGAAGTTGGCGCCGCGGATGCGGATGGCGCGACCGACGGTCGGAATGCCCGTACCGCTGTCCGGCACGATCGTGAGGATGCTGGGCGTGTTCTTCTGCACCGCCTTCTTGCTCACGTAGCCGATGGCGGCGGCGCTCGTGAGGAGGACCACCGCCTGCGGGAGGTCGGGCATCCGGGTGGAATCGGCGAGCAGGAGCACGCAGAACACGGCGATCGCGACGGTGTTGAAGACGAGGTACTGCGTGTCGACGAGGTCGGTCGCGCCCGCGTCGTTCGACACCAGGTCCTTCACCTGGGGGGAAGCCGCCGGGATCTTCTGCAGGTCGCCGGAGGCGAGCTTGGAGGAGTTGATGCGCTGGGCGGAGACCAGGGCGGCGAACGGGCCGCCGAGCAGCAGGAGGTAGTCGGCGCTGAGCGGCAGGCTCGTCAGGTCCTCGACGGGCGAGATCCCGTGGCCGGCGATGACCCCGCTCCAGACCAGGAACAGGAACGCCCACGCCAGCACGACGGTCCAGGTCCAGGCCTGGAAGGCCGAGGTGGAGAACCGGCCGTCCTTGCCGATGAGCATCGCGATGAGGCCGCCGCCGCGCCGGGTGAGCAGAGAGACGATCGCGAGCAGGACCAGCATGGCGGTCATCGCGAGGCCGGCGGGAAGCGCCGTGTTGGCGGTGACGGGCACGCCGTAGGCCTCGACGACTGCCGCCACCAGCAGGACTCCGGCCGCGAGGGCGGAGAAGGACGCCCAGGTCAGGCGGGAGAGGTGCTTCAGGTAGCGGGCGGTGTGCTCTGCCTGCATCCTCGCGAGCGCGGCGGCGTGCTCGGCGATGAGGACGGCAGCGTCGGCACTGCCCGGCGATGGGGGAACGGCCACCTCGCCCCAGCGGCGAGCGGCCACCGCGCTGGCCGACGGTGCCATGGGCGTCTGCCCAGCAGGCGAGGCGGCAGGCGGGGAATACAGGGATCCCGACACGCGGGTGCGCAGGGTCCGGATGTCGTCGCGGAGCGCCGAGACGGCCTCCGTGCTCTTGGCGCGCTCCACGGCGTAGTGCATGGCGAACCTGGCCTTCGGGTGAGGACTGGCTCTCGGGGGTGAGGGCTACCGCGATTCTTTCGCGCCGCCCTCTTCAGCGCATGGTGGCGCTCCCCCACCGGTGGTCGGGGCGACCCCGACCACCGGTGGCCGGGCGGCTCAGGCCGCGTCGGCGTCCGTGGGCGGAACGGCCTTCGCGAGGTTGGCGACCAGCTCGTCGCGGGTCTGCGGCACGACGTAGGCCGGCTGGTCGCGCTCGACGCGCCAGCTCTCCGAGAGCGGGCCGATGTCGACCGTGTCGAAGCCGAACTGGTCGTAGAGGTCGGCCACGAACTGCGCGGCATCGGGGAAGTCGCTCGACGTCGCCAGTGCGCGCCGGTCGGCGGTGCCGGCCGGTTTGCCGTCCGTCGTGATGTCGGAGGCGCGGATGTGGTTGAAGCCCTTCGCCACGCGGCTCTCCGGCAGGTGCTTCTGCAGCATGCCCGAGACCGTGTCACGTCCCTCGTCGATGGCCGGCACGTGTCCGTCGCGCTCGAAGTAGTAGTTGTTGGTGTCGATCACGATCTTCCCGACGAGCGGCTCGACGGGGATCGAGCCGTACGCCTTGAACGGCACGGTGACGACCACGACGTCGCCGGCCGCTGCCGCGTCCGACGCCGTGGCGGCGGTGGCGCGCGGGCCGAGCTCGGCGACGAGGTCCGTGAGGGTCTCCGGCCCTCGTGAGTTGGCGATCACCACGTCGTGGCCCGCCGTGATGGCGGCCCGGGCGACCTGGCTGCCGATGTGTCCTGCTCCGATGATTCCGATTGTCGTCATGCGAGAGGCGAACAGCGCAGGCGCCGGAGATGTTCCCCTCCGAAGCGATGGGCCGAGGTTTACACGGGCACCGGTCGTGACGCATCCTGAGGGTCGGGGGGAGGAGCCACATGAGCGATGGCGCCGGACGGTGACTCTGCGGAGCGCCGGCATCCTGCTGCACCGCCGACGCAGCGGTGCGGGGACCGACGGGCGGGGCACCGAGGTGCTCATCGCCCACATGGGCGGGCCGTACTGGGAGAAGAAGGATGCGCACGGCTGGTCGATCCCGAAGGGACTGATCGAGCCGGATGAGGCCGACCTCGATGCAGCGCTGCGCGAGTTCGAGGAGGAACTCGGCATCGCACCACCACCCGTGGAGTACCGCAGGCTCGGCGAGTTCCGGGTCACGTCGGCCAAGATGCTGACCGTGTTCGCCGGGGCGGCCGATGTGGAGGTCACGGTGCTGACCAGCAGCACCTTCGAGGTCGAGTGGCCGCCGCACTCCGGTCGGATGCAGACGTATCCCGAGATGGACGCCGCGGGCTGGTTCGACCTCGCCACCGCGCGGGAGAAGCTCGTGCGTGGTCAGGCGAAGGTGCTCGATGCGCTCGAGGAGGCACTCGACGAAGACGTGTGAGGTGCGGCGTCGGGCTCGCACCAGCAGGTCTGGAAGAATCTCCCGGAAACGGGAATAACATGCATCCGCATAAACTTATACCCCGTCATGGACACTACGACCACCCACCCCCAGTACATCGCCGGCACCTGGAAGCTCGACCCAGCACACTCGGAGCTCTCGTTCTCGGTGCGCCACCTCGCCATCAGCAAGGTGCGCGGCACGTTCGAGAACTTCGACGCCACCATCGTCACGGCCGAGGACCCCAAGGACTCCACCATCGAGGCCTCGATCGACGTCAAGAGCGTCAACACCAACCAGGCGCAGCGCGACGAGCACCTGCGCACGAGCGACTTCTTCAAGGTCGACGAGTTCCCCACCGCCACCTTCGCGGCCAAGGACTTCTCGATCGACGGCGACGACTTCACCGTCACCGGTGATCTCACGCTGCGCGGCATCACCAAGCCCGTCACCCTGAAGGGCGAGTTCGGCGGCGTCACCACCGACGGCTACGGCCAGACCAAGGCCGGTGCGTCGGCTTCGACCAAGATCAACCGCCAGGACTTCGGCGTCTCGTGGAACGCGGCCGTCGAGGCCGGCGGCCTCACACTCGGCGACGACGTGACTCTGAACGCCGAGATCCAGGTCGTGCTCCAGAAGTAGGTCCACCCTCCAGCAGGCCCCGAGCGGGCGGCACCGGTCCACCGGCGCCGCCCGCTCCTTCTCTGCCCGCATGCGTTCTTTGCCATCATGGATGCATGCCCACCAGCGCGCCCATCACGATCGACGTCGACGGGACCCCCGTCTCCGGCGTGCACGCCCGACCCGACGATGCGTTCGCGACCATCGTCGTGGCCCACGGGGCCGGATCGGGCCTGGAGCATCCGTTCCTCGTCGGCTTCACCGACGCGCTGAACGAGCTCGGCGTGGCGACGCTCCGCTTCAACTTCCCGTACCGTGAGGCCGGCCGGCGGTTCCCCGACCGGCCACCGCTCGCCATCGCGACCTGGCGGGCGGCGATGGACGCTGCGACCGCACGGGCGGACGGGTCGCCGGTGTGGGCGTCGGGCAAGTCGTTCGGCGGGCGCATGGCGTCGATGGCGGTCGCCGAGGGGATGCCGGCCGCCGGGCTGGTCTATCTCGGCTACCCGCTGCATCCGCCAGGACATCCGGAGAAGATCCGCGACGCCCACCTCTACGGCATCTCCGTGCCGGAGCTGTTCGTCGAGGGGACGCGGGACCCGTTCATCGGCGTCGAACTGCTCGAGTCGGTGGTGGAGCGCATCGGGCCGTCCGCGAGCATCCGGTGGATCGAGGGCGGCACCCACGACTTCGCCGTGGCCGGCAGCAAGCGGTCGCCCGCCGTCATCGGGGCGTCGCTCGCGCCCCTCGTGGCCACGTACCTGCGCGCGCACTCCTGAACCGCCGCGGCCCGCTCACCGACGGCGCCCAGCCTCGACCCCTACGCTGGTCGGCATGACGAAGAGCCCCAGGGAGCCCATCTACAGCGCGGCCATCGTCGCCGGACGCGGACTCTTCGGCTTCTGGGGCCTCAAGCGGCACACGTCGGGCCTCGAGAACATCCCGTCCACGGGAGGGGCCGTCCTCGCCATCACGCACTTCGGCTACCTGGACTTCGCCCTCACGGAGTGGGTCACCTGGCTCGGCTCCCGGCGACGGGTGCGCTTCATGGCCAAGAAGAGCGTGTTCGAGAAGCCCGTCGTCGGGTGGCTGATGCGCGGCATGCGCCATATCAGCGTCGACATGCAGGCCGGAGCTGCCGCATACGCCGACGCCGTGCGTGCCCTCCGCGCCGGTGAACTGCTCGGCGTCTTCCCCGAGGCCGGGGTGAGCTCGTCGTTCCTGGTGCGCGAGTTCAAGACCGGGGCCGTGCGCCTCGCAGCCGAGGCCGGCGTCCCCGTCATCCCCGTCGCCGTCTGGGGCGGCCACCGCCTCATGACCAAGCGCCACCACGTGCGCTTCTTCGAACGCTTCGGGGTGCCGGTGAGCTTCTCCTTCGGAGCTCCCATCACCGTCGCGCCCGACGCCGACGCCCATGTCGCGACCGAGCAGCTCCGGGGCACGATGCAGGCGATGGTCGACGATCTCCAGGCCGGCTACCCGGTCAGCGGTGCCGGCCAGTGGTGGCAGCCGCGCCACCTCGGAGGCACGGCACCGAGCGTCGCGGAGGCCCAGGCCGCCGACGAGGCGCGCGACGCCGCCCGCGCAGCCGCAGCGGCGACTGCCCACGGCAAGCACTGAGGACCGACCCGGGACTAGTCCTCGAGCAGCCCGCGGATGTCCTCGGCCGACAGCGCCTCGCTGAACAGCGCCTCGTCGTCCATGACGGAGTTGACGAGTTCGGCCTTCTTCGCCTTGAGTGCCATCACCTTCTCCTCGATGGTCCCGGCCGCGACCATCCGGTAGACCATGACCGTCTTGTCCTGTCCGATGCGGTGGGCACGGTCGACGGCCTGGGCCTCGCTCGCCGGATTCCACCACGGGTCGAGCAGGAAGACGTAGTCGGCCTCGGTGAGGTTCAGCCCGAACCCTCCGGCCTTGAGACTGATGAGGAAGACCTTCGCATCCCCGCCCCGGAACCGGTCGATGACGGCACCGCGCGAGCGGGTGCTGCCATCGAGGTAGGCGTACGGAACGCCGAGCGCGTCGAGCCTGGCGGCCGCCCGCTGCAGGAACGACGTGAACTGGCTGAACACGAGCGCCTGATGCCCCTCGGCCACGACGTCGTCGAGCTGCTCGAACAGCGCGTCCAGCTTCGCCGACGGCACCCCCGCGTACTTCTCCTCGTCGATGAGCGCCGCGTCGAGGCTGAGCATCCGCAGCAGTGTGAGCGATCGGAACACGATGAAGCGGTTGCGGTCGAGGTCGTCGATGAGTCCGAGCAGTTTCTGCCGCTCGCGCTGCAGGTGGGTGTCGTAGATGCGCCGATGCCGCGGGTCCAGGTCGATCGAGAGCACCTGCTCCTGCTTGGCCGGAAGCTCGGGGGCGACCAGTTCCTTGCTCCGGCGCAGGAGCAGCGGACGGATGCGCCGGCGCAGCTTCGCGAGCCGTTCCGTGTTGTGGTCGATCTCGATCGGCCTGCGGTACTTCTCTGCGAACAACCGGCCGGACGGGAACAGCCCTGGCGCGACGATCTGGAACAGCGCCCACAGCTCCATGAGGTTGTTCTCCATGGGCGTTCCGGTCACGGCCAGACGGAACGGCGCACGGATGCCGCGCGCGGCATGGTGCACCTTCGACGCGTGGTTCTTCGCGAACTGCGCCTCGTCGAGCACGAGCCCCGCCCACTCGAGTTCGGCGAACACCTCGGCGTCGAGGCGCAGGATGGCGTAGGTCGTGAGCACGATGTCGGCGCCCGCCACGGCATCCGCGAGCCGCCGGCCGGTCTTGCGCTCCGTCGCCGACACCGTGGCGACCGAGAGGCCCGGCACGAAGCGGGCCGCCTCCGACGCCCAGTTGGAGAGCACGGAGGTGGGGGCCACGACGAGGAACGGCTTCCGCGGACCGTCGGCGGCCGTCTCGACCGTGTGGGCGATGAGTGCGAGCGTCTGCGCGGTCTTGCCGAGCCCCATGTCGTCGGCGAGAATGCCGCCCAGTCCATGCCGATAGAGGAATGCAAGCCAGCGATAGCCCTCGAGCTGGTAGTGCCTGAGCTCGAGCGCGAGCCCGGCCGGAGCATCGATCGGCTCGATCGCACCGAGATCGCGCAGCCCGTCGACCGTGGCCCGCCATGCGGCGGTGGCCTCGCTGACGTCGGCCAGTTCCTCGAACTCGTCCCAGAGGTCGGTCTGGTACCGGCTGATGCGGATGCCGGCCTCCCATTCCGGCAGCGTTCCGGCCTCCTCGATGAGTTCCCGGAGCGGCTCGAAGACCGGCTGCTTCAGTGACAGGTAGCTGTTGTCGACCAGGAGCAGCTTGCTCTTGCCCGCCGACAGCGCCGTGAACAGCGGCCCGAACGGCACCTTCCTGCCCTCGACGGTGACGACGACGCCGAGGTCGAACCAGTCGTTCTCCTCGGTCTCCACCGCCGTGACGGTGAGCACGGGCGCTTCCACGACCTCGCGGTACTCCGGCTGCTCCCCGACGACCTCGACCCGCAGCCGGTCGATGCCGCCGAGCATCGGCAGCAGGCGGGCGCTGAACTCGGCTGAATCCAGTCCGCGCAGGACGACGGATGCGCGCAACCGCGGCCGGGAGGAGGCCGGCGTCGCGCCGTTCACCGGCGCCGTCATGGCGAGCGCCCCGACGGGATCATCGCGCAGCAGCGCCTCGACGGTCCCGACGACGGCGCGTTCGGCGACCGGATCGATGAACTCACCGTCGCCGGCGGAGAGCGGCGCGCGGCGCCCGTCCGCGAGTTCCCATTCCCAGAGGAGCCGGAGCACGTGCGCCGCCTCGAAACGGGTGGTCAGCACGAGCTCTGCCGGCTTCACCGGCGGAGGGGTGAAGCTGGCGTCGCTGCTCGTGAAGCGCAGGGACCGCGCCAGGAGCGCATAGTGGGCGTCGAGGAACTCGCCCTGCTCAGCCTCCGGCACCCGCAGCGGCCGTTGCCGCTCGACGATCGCGCGCTGCTCCGGCGTGACCGGTGAGGCGAGGCGGGCCAGCAGCACCGTGCCGGTGTCGAAGTCGTAGCTGTACACGCCGTGCGATCCGATGAGGCGCACGTGGTCGGCGTCGTGGGTGACGCCGTCGATGACGACCACGGGACGCAGCACGAGGTCGGCGCCGCCGTCGCTGTCGTCGATCACGGCGTCGAGGCCGATGGCTGCCGTCTCCGCGACGAGGACCGTCGGCGTGGATCCGGATCCGACGAGGGCGATGCCGAGCCGCTCGGCGTCCGCCAGCAGCGCCCAGAGCAGGCGGCTCTCGAAGTCGTCGAGCGAGATCCAGTCCGACCCGTAGTTGACGAACCCCGGATGCGCTGAACCCTTCAGGAGGGAGAGCTGGGCGAACCAGCGCGCCTTCTCCGGATCGAAGCCGCCGGCCGCGCCCTGGTAGCCGACGTTCTGCCAGGTGAGCGCGCCCTTGATCCAGCCGCTGCGAGCGCCCTGGGTGACGGGTCGAACGGCAAGGCGATCGACGGCCGCGGCACTCGTGGCCGTGGTGTCGCGCGGGTCCTGCCAGCTGTCCCGGCGTCGCACCGTGCGCTGCCGCACCTCGAACTGCAGCGCGAGCCGTCGCTCCGGCTGCGCGCTGCCGCCGACTCCGGCTGCGCCGGTGCGCGACGCGGCCAGGGCGGCCACGTCGCCGCGCCAGCCGTCGACGCCGGGGCCGGCGGGCTCGGCGTCCGGTGCCGTCATCGCCTTCGCCGCCGTCGCGGCGAGATCGTTCGCGGCGAACAGCACGGCCGCGGCGTGCTTGCAGGTGAACCCGATGGGGCAGCTGCAGGTGCTGCCGAGGATCGTCGTGCGGCCGGATGCACCGACGTCGAGGGTGACCGAGCAGCGGTACGGCTGCGCCTCTGTTCCCTGCACCCGGGCGGTCACCCGGTGCTGGGGTGCATCCCAGACGACATCGGCCACGCTGCCCGCTCTGGCGTAGTGCCGCCCGCGGCTGAGTGCCAGCGGCCCGACGAAGCGCGCGATCGTGAGCTCCTCCACACGGGGAAAGCTGTCGATGGCCATCCGTCCATGCTCGCACGACCGGGAGCCCGGATGCGTCCGGGCGGTTGCCGCCCGGGGCACGGCGGCGGGATGATCGATGCCACACCCGAGAACAAGGAGGTTCCCCATGGCGACTCTCAATCCGTACCTCAGCTTCCGCGACAACGCCCGCGAGGCACTGGAGTTCTACCACTCCGTCTTCGGAGGGGAGCTGACGCTCAGCACCTACGAGGAGTTCCACGTCAGCGAGGATCCGGCCGAGGGCGGCAAGATCATGCACGGCCAGCTCACGTCGGCCGGGATGACCCTGATGGCCTCCGACACTCCGAACTCGATGGACCTCACCGTCGGCGACAACGTCACGATCTCGCTCAGCGGCGAGGACGACGCGGAGCTGCGCGGCTACTGGGAGCAGCTCGCCGACGGCGGGTCGATCTCGATGCCGCTCGAGGTCGCACCGTGGGGCGACGCGTTCGGACAACTGCGCGACAGGTTCGGCGTGCACTGGATGGTGAACATCGCGGGAGGGGCAGCCTGAGCCGGCGTGACGGCCGCACACGCAGCATCCTCCCAGCCCCGCTCCATCTGCATGCCGCAGAGTAGAGCGGGGCCGTTCGGCCCACCCGACTGAGGAGGCGCAGGGTGCCGGCATCGCTCGTGCTCGACCTCCTCGTGCTGCTCGTGCTCGTCGGCGCCGCGATCACCGGATGGCGCAGCGGCCTCCTCCGCAGCGCCTTCGCCGCTGCCGGGCTCGTGCTCGGCGGGGTGGCCGCGTACCTCCTGCTCCCCGTGCTCTCCCGCCTGGCTCCCGGGCCGGAGTGGCGACTGCTCATCGTGATCGGCGGCGGACTCGCCCTGCTCGTGATCGGAGAGGTGCTCGGCAGCATCGTCGGACGGCTCGCCAGTCGCGGCGCGAAGGCGATCAGGCTCACCGTCGTCGACCGGGTGGCCGGGCTCGTGACGAGCATCGTCGTGATGGCGCTCGTCCTCGCCACCGTGGCCGGCGGCCTCGGATCGCTGGGGGTTCCCGCCATCACGCAGGCCATCGCCGGGAGCGCGACCCTCGGCACCATCGACCGCCTCACCCCGGCTCCGGCGAAGGCGTTCCTCGCCGGAGTGCGCGGCTCGACGGTCGACAGCGCTCTGCCCTGGGTGCTCGACACGATCGCTCCCCCGACCGACGTCCCGCCGGCTGCCGACGTCGATGCCGGCTCCCCGGCGCTCACGGCCGCGGCCGCATCCGTCGTCCGGGTCTCGGGGAACGCCTACGAATGCGGCGTGACTCTCACCGGGAGCGGGTTCGTCGTCTCGGACGACCGGGTGGTCACGAACGCCCACGTCGTCGCCGGCGTGGAGGAGGCCATGATCGAGGCCCCGGGCGAACAGCCGCGCGCTGCTCGCGTCGTCTACTACGACGCAGCGACCGACCTGGCCGTGCTCGACGTCCCCGGACTGGATGCGGCTCCCCTGCCGCTCGGGAACCAGCTCTCCCGTGGCGACGGCGCCGCCGTGCAGGGCTATCCGTTCGGCGGTCCGTTCGTCTCCCTTCCCGCCACCGTGGCCGAGGTGTCGACCATCCCGCGCGCAGACGGAAGCATCGGACGCGAGGTGTACGCGATCGCCGCCGACGTCAACCAGGGCAATTCGGGCGGTCCGCTGCTCGCTCGCGACGGCTCGGTCGTCGGTGTGGTCTTCGCGAAGTCGTCGATCGCCGAGGACGTGGGCTATGCGCTCACCCTCACCGAGCTGACGCCGGTGGCTGCGCAGGCAGGCGCGCTCGACACCCCGGTGTGGGCGGGGGACTGCGCGGCCTGAGTGCCCTCCCGAGCCTGCCGGGCGCGGGCGGCATGCGAACACGAGGCATCATGGGACGACGACGCCGTACGGACGCAGACCGCGCGGCGCACCGACGAGGAGGTCACCTGGTGCAGATCATCGGAGCAGTACTCGAGCGATCGGGCTCTCCGGCGCCGTTCGCGACGTCGCATCCGTTCACGGTCGGCCCCCTCGAACTCGACGGGCCGGGACCGGGCGAGCTCCTGGTCCGCATCGAGGCGGCCGGCGTCTGCCACTCCGACCTCAGCGTCGTCGACGGCAATCGCGTGCGGCCGACCCCCATGCTGCTCGGGCACGAGGCCGCAGGCATCGTCGAGGAGGTCGGCGCCGGCGTCGACGACATCCCCGTCGGCACGCGGGTCGTCATGACCTTCCTCCCCCGCTGCGGCGACTGCCCGGAATGCCGCACCGACGGCCGCCTGCCGTGCCGCGTGGGCAGCTCGGCGAACAACGACGGCACGCTCGTCGGCGGCGGTCTCCGGCTGCGCAGGGACGGTGAGGTCGTGCGCCACCACCTCGGAGTCTCGGGCTTCGCCAGCCACGCCGTCGTGAGCCGCACCTCGGTCGTTCCCGTCGATGCGGATGTCCCGGCCGAGATCGCCGCCCTCCTCGGATGCGCGGTGCTCACCGGAGGGGGTGCCGTGATCAACGCCGGTCGCCCCGAGGCGGGCACCCGCATGGTCGTCGTCGGTCTCGGCGGAGTGGGCATGGCCGCCCTGCTGGTGGCCGTCGCGCTGGGCCTCGACGTCGTCGGCGTCGATGCGGTGCCGGCCAAACTCGAGCTCGCACTCGCCTTCGGGGCGTCGGCGGCACTCGGTCCGGCCGAGGCCGTCGATGCCGGCATCTCGGCGCCGCTCGTCGTCGAGGCGGCCGGGTCGGCCCGGGCCTTCGAGACGGCGCTCGCACTCACGGAACCGGGTGGGACCACCGTGACCGTCGGGCTTCCGGCACCGGATGCCCGGGCGAGCGTCTCTCCACTGCTGCTCACGGCCCAGGCACGCACGATCATCGGCAGCTACCTGGGCTCGGCGGTGCCGAGCCGCGACATCCCGCGTTACGTCGAGCTCTGGCGCAGCGGCCGGCTGCCGCTCGAACGGCTCGTCTCATCCCACGTCCGACTCGACGAGCTCGATGCCGCCATGGACAGCCTCGCCGCCGGCGGGGAGCTGCGTCAGCTCATCACCTTCGACAGCGCGGGCTGAATCCCGAACGAGCGCACACCCCGCCCGCAACTCACAGCCCGCTCCCAGCCACGGCGGAACAGCAGGGCCGCGACATCCGTTCTCCTAGATGGCACCGAAACACCGGTGTCCCCGGCGCCGCAGCCAGCGTCGCCGCCTGAAGGAGGAGCACGTGTCACAGGACTACCGCAAGACTCCCGAGGCGCTCGCGCGTCTCACCCCCAACCAGTACAAGGTCACCCAGGAGGAGGGCACGGAGCCCGCCTTCCGCAACGAGTACTGGAACAACCACGAGGCCGGGCTGTACGTCGACGTCGTGTCGGGCCAGCCGCTGTTCAGCTCGACCGACAAGTACGACAGCCGCTCCGGATGGCCGAGCTTCACGAAGCCCATCGCTCCGGACGCCGTCACCGAGAAGACCGACCGCACCTTCTTCATGAAGCGCGTCGAGGTACGCTCGTCCGGCGCCGACAGCCACCTCGGACACGTCTTCGACGACGGGCCGGCCGAGGCCGGCGGCCTGCGCTACTGCATGAACTCGGCGTCACTGCGCTTCATCCCGGTGGCCGAGCTCGCCGAGCAGGGCTACGGTGATTTCGTGTCGCTCTTCGCACCATCAGACACCAGCACGACAGCAACGAAGGAGAACTCATGACCACCCGTACCGAGACCGCCATCCTCGCCGGCGGCTGCTTCTGGGGCATGCAGGATCTCATCCGCAAGCGTCCCGGAGTGGTCTCCACCCGCGTCGGCTACACGGGCGGCGACGTGCAGAACGCCACCTACCGCAACCACGGCAGCCACGCAGAGGCGATCGAGATCGTCTTCGACCCCGAGGTCACCTCGTACCGCGACCAGCTGGAGTTCTTCTTCCAGATCCACGACCCGACGACGAAGAATCGCCAGGGGAACGACATCGGAACGAGCTACCGGTCGGCGATCTTCCCGACGACCCCGGAGCAGGACGCCGTCGCCCGCGACACCATCGCCGACGTCGACGCCTCCGGCCTCTGGCCGGCGAAGGTCGTCACGGAGATCACCCCGGCCGGTGACTTCTGGGAGGCCGAGCCCGAGCACCAGGACTACCTGGAGCACTACCCCAACGGCTACACCTGCCACTTCGTGCGTCCCGGCTGGAAGCTGCCGAAGCGCGACGCCCAGCCCGCCTGAGCCGTCCGCGGAGTCACGAACGCCTCGTCCGATCGAGAGATCGGGCGGGGCGTTCGCCGTTCCGGGCCGGGCCGCGATCGCCCGCCCCCTTTCGAGTCGCCTGCCGTCATCCGCCGGCCGCGCCCCCTACGCTGTAGGCATGACGACCCGACTCGCAGCCCTGCCCGCCGTCGCCGCCATCGCGCTGCTCGCGCTGAGCGGGTGCGCCGCCCCGTCCTCCGATCCGTCGCCGTCCCCGTCGGCCGCCGCCAGCACCGCCCCGACGGTGGATGCCGACGCTCCGTGCGACGGCGTGAAGGTGATCGTGAGCGTCGGCGACCTCGACGTGAAGAACGACCCGTCCACCACGACGTGCGTCTCCGCGGACGCCCCGACCCCCGCCGCCACCGCTCTCATGGCCGCCGAGATCACGACGGAGGGCACCGACCAGTACGGCGACCAGGTCGTCTGCCGGGTCAACGGCGTGCCGGCGGCGGACTTCACCATCCCGGCCCCCGACGGATCCGCCTACACCGAGAAGTGCGAGTCGATGCCGGCGGCCTTCGCATACTGGTCGCTCTGGGTCAAGCCGGCCGACGGGGAGTGGGGCTACGCCCAGGAGGGCCTCGGCACCCTCCAGCTCTCCCCCGGCGACTCGCTGGAGCTCCTCTTCACCCTGAACGACGAGCCTGCCTCGCCCGACGCCTGAGCCACGGCGTCCTGATGCGCTGATGTTCCGGTTCCGCCCGGCACCCCTGACCGCCGCGGCCGTCCTCGCCGCCGGTTTCGTGCTGCTGCGGGTCGGGTACCGTGCACTGTTCAACGGGCTGGACGGGACCGGGCTGCTGCTCCTCGACCTTCCGGCCGTACCGCTGCCGCCGCCGTTCGGGCACGTCGTGATGTTCGGCCCGATCACGACCGGCGGCGTGTGGACGGCGATCCTCAGCGCCGTCCCGATCGCGCTCACCATCCTCGCCTTCGGCGTGCTGAACGCCCTCGTCGACGTGTCGAGGCTGTTCGCGCGCGGCGCCAGGCGCGGGCCGCTCCGCGGGATCGCCCGTGCGCTCGTGATCGCGTGGGCCACCTTCCCCGCCCTCACCGACACCGTCGCCTCGGTGCGCACCGCCCGCCGGCTCCGCGCCGAACGCGGTGCGGCATCCCTCCTCGTCCCTCTCCTCGAGCGCACCGTGGAACGGTCCATCGCGGTCGCTGCCACCATGGAGGTGCGCGGCTTCGCCGGCAGGCCGGTCGACGGCGCCTGCGACCGGCCCGTCGTGCTGCAGGGGGTGAGCCTCGGTTTCGGACGACGACGGATGCTCACGGCCGTCGACCTGGAGCTCGGCACCGGATCGCTCACCGTCATCGCCGGTCCGACCGGTTCAGGCAAGACGAGCCTGCTCCACGCCATGAGCGGCCTGTTCACCCACGTCGACGGCGGCCGGATCGACGGACGCATCGAGATCGGCGGCATCGACAGGCTCCGCGTCCCACCGCGCGACACGGCCGGTTTCATCGGCGTCGTCCTGCAGCAGCCGCGGCTCGGCTTCGCGAGCGAGAGCGTGGCGGACGAGATCGGCTTCTCCCTGTCCGTCCGCGGTGTCGCCCCGGTGATCGTCGCGGCACGCGTGGCCGAGGTCGCGAACCGGGTCGGCGTCGCGCACCTCGTCGGACGCGACATCCGTGCCCTCTCGGCCGGGGAGGCCACTCTCGTCGCGATCGCGGCGGCGATCATCGAACGCCCGACCCTGCTCCTCGTCGACGAGCCGCTGGCCGATCTCGACAGCCAGGCGCGCGTGCGGATCGTCACCCTGCTCGGCGCCCTGGCGCACGAGGCCGGCGTCTGCGTCGTCGTGGCCGAGCATCGCATCGATGAGCTCGCCGGCGTCGCGGACGCCGTGGTCGAGATCTCGGACGGGCGGCTTCGGGCAGCGGGATCATCGACGCCGTCCGGCGCCGGCATCGGAGATCCGGTCGTGGCTCCGGGCTCCGGCTCCCCGGTCGCGGTGCTCTCCGGCGTCTCGGTCGAGCGCTCCGGCCGGCCGGCCGTCATCGATGCCTCCTTCGCTGTGGAGGCCGGGGAGATCGTGGCGATCACCGGATGGAACGGTGCAGGCAAGTCGACCTTGCTGCGGGCGATCGCGCTGCCCGATGCCGCCGGACCCGGCTCGATCGTCGTCGACGGGGTGGATGTCGCTTCGCTGTCCGCGCGGGAGCGACGGGGGGCGGTCGCCCTGGTGCCGGACGAGTCCGACGACCTCCTGTTCTCCACGACCGTCGCGCGCGAGTGCCTCCGTGCCGACCGGTCCGCCGGACTCGTCGACGGGGCGACGCTGGGGCTGTTCCTCTCGCTCGCGTCCGGGGCCGGCCGGGAAGCGGAGGCAGCACCGGATGGACCGGCCGCGGAGTTCGGCCGGCGCCACCCCCGCGACCTCTCGACCGGCGAGCGCCGACTGCTGGCGATCGCCATCCAGTCGGCAGCGCAACCGCAGCTCCTGCTCGTCGACGAGCCGACCAGGGGACTCGACGGCGCAGCACGCCGGCTCGTGGCGTCGGCCCTGCGCGCTGCCGCCTGGAGCGGGTCGGCCGTCGTCATCGCCACGCATGATCGCGCGTTCGCGGCGGGGCTGGCGAGCCGGGCTCTCACGATGTCGGCCGGACGCCTCACCGCGGCCGACGCCCCGAGCGTCGCCGGGAACCGGTCGAGCGCGATCGCCGACGGTCCGGGCGGCACGGTGAGCGGGTCCGCGATCGCCGGGACGAGCTCAGCGCCCTCCGTCCCTTCGCCTGCACCGGCGATCCCAGCTCCCGTGGTCCCCGCGCCGCCCGAACGACCGACCGCCCGTCGCTTCGGCACCTGGCAGGCGTGGCTCCTCCTCGGCGGCAGCCTGCTCGCTGCCGCGTCGTTCTGCTGGCCGCTGCTGGTCCCCGCCCTGCCGGCCCAGGCGCAGGCTGCCGCCCCGTTCGCCGCGATCGCCCTGCTGCCGCTCGTGCTCATCGCCGTGGCCCTCGGCCTCGACGGCGAGGTGCGGTCGGCCGCGACCCTCGCCCTCCTCGGCACCCTCACCGCCATCGGGGCGGCCGTGCGCGTCGTCGGCACGGGCGTCGGCGGCGTCGAAGCGGTGTTCGTGCTGCTCATCCTGGCCGGCCGCGCGTTCGGCGCCCGATTCGGGTTCCTCCTGGGGGTGCTCACGATCGCGCTCTCGTCGACCATGTGGGGCGGGTTCGGTCCGTGGACCCCGTTCCAGATGTTCGCATGCGGCTGGGTGGGCGCCGGCGCCGGGCTGCTCCCACGCACCAGGTCCACAGCGGCCGAGATCGTCATGCTGTCCGCGTACGGCGTCGTCGCGTCCTACGTCTTCGGCCTCGCCATGAACCTGTGGTTCTGGCCGTTCGCCGTGGGAACCGCCTCCGAGATCGCCTACGCGCCCGGCGCCCCGCTCGCCCGGAACGCCGGCTCGTTCCTGCTGTACTCGCTCGTCACCTCGACCATCACGTGGGACACCCTGCGCGCCATCACGAGCGTCGTCGGGGTCGTCGTGGCCGGTCCCGCCGTGCTCGCCGCCCTCCGCCGGGCGAAGCTCGCCGCGCCCGTGCGACGTCCTCGCGGGACCCGGACACCCGGGTCGCAGACGCCTAGACCGAGAAGTACTTCGCCTCGGGGTGGTGGAACACGAACGCGTCGGTCGACTGCTCCGGATGAAGCTGCAGCTCCTCCGACAGGACCACCCCCATCCGTTCCGGCTTGAGCAGTTCGACGACCTTGCGCCGGTCCTCCATGTCTGGGCAGGCCGGGTACCCGAGGGAGAAGCGCGCGCCGCGATACTCGAGCTTGAACAGCCCGGCCACGTCGTCGGGATCCTGGTCGGCGAACCCCAGCTCCGACCGGATGCGGCCGTGCCAGAACTCGGCGAGAGACTCGGTGAGCTGCATGACGAGGCCGTTCAGCTCCATGTAGTCGCGGTACTTGTTCTCGGCGAACAGCTTCGCCGTGACCTGGTCGATGTGGGCACCGGCCGTCACCAGCTGCACGGGCATGACGTCGACCGTGCCGGACTCGCGGGAGCGGACGAAGTCGGCCAGGCACAGGTGCCGGTCGCGCCGCTGCCGCGGGAAGTGGAAGCGCAGCCGGTCGGTGCCGAGCGCGGACCCCGATCCGCCGTCGGGCGCGAGCAGCCCCGGCGCTCCGAGCACGCCCGTCGGGTCGTCGCCGTGGTTCAGCACCACGATGTCGTCGCCCTCGCTCACCACGGGGAAGTACCCGTACGCGACCGAGGCGTCGAGCATCCCCTCGGCGAGGATGCGATCGAGCCAGTACCGCAGGCGCGGGCGGCCCTCGGTCTGCACGAGCTCCTCGTAGCCGGCCGCTCCATCGCCGCGGCCGGGCTTCAGGCCCCACTGGCCCATGAAGGTGGCCCGCTCGTCGAGGAACGCCGCGTAGTCGGCGAGCGCGACGCCGCGCACGATGCGGGTGCCCCAGAACGGCGGGACCGGAACGGGGGCATCCGCCCGCACCTCCGACCGCGCCGGCATGTCCTCCGGCTCGGTGAGGGTCAGCAGGCTGCCCTCACGGTGGATGCGCTTCTTGAGGGCGGGGAGGCCGACGGACTCCGGATCGGCACCGCGCGAGATCGCCACGAGCGGCTCCATGAGCGCCAGTCCCTCGAAGGCGTCGCGGGCGTAGCGGACGGTGCCGTCGAACAGGCCGGCGAGGTCGTCCTCGACGTAGGCGCGCGTGAGGGCCGCACCGCCGAGCAGCACCGGCCAGCGCCCGGCCAGCCCGCGGCTGTTGAGCTC
>JBEVEO010000207.1:0-19055 GCA_040512695.1 Leifsonia sp.
GGTCAGCTGGGCGCTCACCGAACCCGAGGAGGGTGTCCTCGACTTCACCCTCGTGGATGCGATGCTGCTCGACGCCGGCGTCGAAGCCCCGGCACCCGAGCTCGCCCTCCCCGATGAGACGGCGCCGGATGCACCGATCCCCGCACGGGCCGACCCGCGGCCGTTCGCGTTGGCGATCACCCAGGACCCCGAAACGCTCGTCGTCGTCGGCCAGGGCATCACCCTCGACTTCTCGAGCGACGCCGAGGACATCGAGATCGACTCGGTGCAGGAGCTCCGTGTCGACGGACGGCGCCTGGCTCCAGGACGGGTCATCAACGGCGACGAGCGTCTCCACATCCTGCCGACGCACGAGGTGGGCGCCGCGCGCATCCGCCTCCTGCGTCGGAGGTCGACGGGCTGAGTCGAGCCGGCCGCCCCGTCCGCTCGGAGCTCAGCCCAGCGGACGGTAGGCGACGTCGCGGAAGCGCACCTCGCCGTCGCCGCTCGCGTAGAGCGCGGGGCGCAGGCTCTGCAGGTCGCCCATCGTGTTCGCGTGGTAGCCGGAGGTCTCGTAGCGCACCCCGTGACGCACCCAGTCCTGCCCGGGCTGCCGGTACCACGACGTGACGATGTGCTCGTCGTTGCGGATGCGCAGGCGAACGGCGCGTGTCGGTCCGACGGGCTCGCGCCAGTGGGTCCTCGCGCCGCCGGAGTAACTCGCCATCTGCTCGCCGTCGATGCCCATTCCACAGAACAGCCGGTTGTTGAAGAACAGCAGGAGCCCGGCCTCGACCGTTCCCGTGAGCAGCTCGACCTCGACCTCGATCTCGTAGGAGTGATCGCCCGTGACGAGCGCGAGCGGCGACGCATCCGCCGGCCCGTTCCCCTTCGCGGCCAGCACGAGACCGCCGTCCGTCCTCAGCCGCCGGGCCTCGCCCGGTGACGGCGCGTGGAAGGCCCAGCGCTCACCGAGGCGGATGACGCCGAAGTCGTCGAGGAACGCGGCGGAGCCGGCCTGCGGTGAGGCGCCGGCCGGTGCCGGCTGCGTGTCGCCGATCTCGTGCGCTGCGGCCACGGGCCAGCCGTCATCCGTCCAACGGATGGGCTCGAGCAGGATCTGCCTGCCGAGGGTGCGGAAGCCGTTCTCGTAGCCGTGCGAGACCATCCACCACTCGTCCGCCGGTCCGCGGAGGATGGTCGCGTGGCCGCGCGACCACCAGTGCTCCGACGCGTCCCTGGTGCGCGCGATCGGGTTGTGCGGACTGTTCTCCCACGGTCCGTGCACCGAGTGCGAGCGAGCGACGATGACCATGTGGCCGGTCGGCGGGCCCGCCGTGCCGCCGACGGCGCTGACGAGGTAGAACCACTCGCCGCGTCGGAACAGCTTCGGCCCCTCGAGCGCGTAGGCCTCGGTGATCCACTCGTCCGGGTAGCGCCAACCGTCGTAGACCTTCTCGAGCGGGCCGATGGTCGCGAGCCCGTCATCGGTGAGCCGGATGCGGCGGATGCCGTTGACCAGCAGGTAGCGGTGGCCATCCTCGCCCACGACGTGCCCCGGGTCGATCGCCCCGCGGATGCCGAGGTCGATCGGCTCCGACCACGGGCCGCTCATCGACGGCGCGTGCACGACGAAGATCGACGGTTCGGTGAGGTCAGACCACGGCGTCGGGATGAACGGGATGTAGATGAAGAAATGCCCGTCGTGCTCGGCGATGTCGACGGCGAAGGTGCTGCCGAGCGGCTCGGGCAGCGCCGAGGTCTCGAACGTCCAGGTCACGAGATCGCGCGAACGGTAGAGCAGGAGCCCGGGAGCCGACTCGAACGACGAGTAGGTCAGCCAGTACTCGTCGCCGACCCTCAGAACGGCCGGGTCGGGGCGATCACCGCCGAGCACGGGGTTGGTGAATCGCACGGCAGGGTCGGTCATCGTTCGAGCCGGTGGTTCGCGAGCCAGTCGGCTGCAGCGGCGATCGTGCGACCTGCGCCGGCGTCCCCCGGGTGGTCGATGTGCCCGTGTCGTGCTCCTGGCTCGGTGTGCAGTTCGACATCGACGCCGGCTGCGGCGAGCGTCGCGGCGAACGCCTCGCCCGACGGGCGCAGCTCGTCGAGCTCGCAGACGACGACCAGCGTCGGCGGGAACCCGTGGCCGTCGCCGACCCCGGCGAATGCCTGCGGATCGGCGAAGGCATCCGTGCCTCCGGCGAAATTGAGGGAGAGCTGACCGTGCGGAGTCGACAGGTCGACGTCGGCCGAGGGGTCCGGACCGTTCGGGTGCACGAGGGGATAGACCAGCACGAGTGCGGCGGGGAGCGTCTCTCCGGCGTCGCGCAACCGCGTCACTGCGCCGGCGGTCAGCGCCGAGCCCGCGCTCGCACCGCCGAGCGCGAGCGCATCCGGTGCGACCCCGATGGCGTCGACCGCGATCCGGCTCACCTGCCGCCACGCGGCGAGGACGTCGTCGGACGGCACGGGGTAGTGCACGTCTCCGAGGCACTTCGTGTAGTCGACCGCGACGACGGGGATGCCCCGGGCGGCGAGCTCCCTGGCGACCCAGTTCGACTCCGGCATGTCGAGGGACCCGCCGATGAAGGCGCCGCCATGCACCCAGACGAGGCCGCGACCGGTGGGCGCGGCCCCGGCATCCCGGTAGACCCGGATCGGTACGGCGCCGTGCGGACCGTCGACGACGTCGTCCACCGTGGAGACACCCGCGAGATGCGGGAACCGCCTGGCGAGCGATGCCGTGTCGATGTCGGGCCGGGGGTCGGCCGGTTCCCCGTGCTCGGCGAGCCAGCGGATGGCGTCGGGAACGGGCAGCCGACGGAAGTCGGGCAGCCCGGCGACGTCCGCGCGATCTGTCTCCTGGTCGCTCACGTCGTCTCCTCGTCTACGTCAGGGGGCTTCTGCCCTTGGCCCGTGCGACGCGCTCGGCCTCGGCGAGGATCTCGGTGTTGAAGTACTCCTGCTGCAGGATGACCTTCCCCTCTCGCACCCGGATCACGTGGATGAACGACTGCGGGTAGGGCTCTCCGAGGAACGTGGCCTCCGGTACCATCCGGCTGGTCACGAAGAACAACTCGGGGTCATCGGCCGCGTGGATCTCGAGGTCTCGGTGCACGCAATCGGCGAACATCCCCGAATTGTTGACCGTGTTCGCGATGATCTCCTCGCGACCCTCCCAGCGGGTGCGCGGGAGCCCCGCCGGTGCGAACGGCAGCTCCTTGACGCCCTGCGGATGCCACAACGCGAGCCGTTCCTCCGGCTTGTCGAGATTCGAGGCGAAGAACGCTTCGACGATCGCCCGGTTGTCGGTTCGTCGGCGCTCGGCCGTACCGTGCTCCGCGCTCATGCCGGCTGCCGCAGAGCCCGCATGCTGCGGCGGATGAGGTCGTGCTGGCGTCGCACGAGGAGCAGCGGATCGACCTCGCCGAGCTCGGCGAAGGCATGGCCCTCCCACTCGCTCGACCAGTACCCGCGGTAGCCGCCCTCGACGAAGACGCGCACGAGCTCCGGGTAGTCGATCGCCGGCTCCTGACCGTTCTCGTCGATGTCGTAGAACTTGGCGTGCACGTGCAGGATCTGCGGCATGATGTCGGCCCACTCGCGGGGGTCGACGTGGCCGTGCATGTTGAAGGCGAGGTGCGCGAACGAGCCGAGCCGGCCCGGATCGAAGTCGCGGCCGCGGAGATACGCGATGAACTCCTCCTGGCGCTGGCGCATCGGCGCATCCGTCGCCCAGATGTCCTGCAGCACCTGCACGGCCTCGTCGTCGAGGCCCGCGCGCCGCACCGCGCGGAGCAGGGTCGGCGACATGCTGTGCATCGTGGCCGAGAAGTCGGCGACGAATCCGAGAAGGGGCGAGTCGAGCTCGGCGTAGGCGTCGCGGACCTTGAGGATCTCGGGGGCGTTCGGCCCCATCGGCGCGTGGATCTCGTAGGCGAGCTTGAGGTCGAGCTCTTCGGCGATCGGCAGCAGGCGTCGCAGCAGCGCGGGCTTGGCGCTCTGGATGCGCACGAGGGGGAAGCCGAGCTTCGCCGCGCCGCGGAAGAGCGTCTCGCTGAACTCGAACTCCTCGTCCGGCGTCATGTCGCGGTCGCGGCGGCGACCCATGTCGAGGTTCGCCCCGAAGGAGCTCGCGTCGAAGCCATGCCGGTCGAACGCCTCGCGCCAGGTGGAGACGAACTCGTCGGACACGACCGGATAGGTCGGAAGAACCTGCGAGGCGACGATCTCGATGCCGGGCCCGATGCCGAGCTCGGCGACCCGATCGAGCAGGCCCGAGAAGTCGAACCATCCCGCCCGGAACTCGGCGCTCGCGGAGTAGAGGGTCAGGCCGAGCTTGAACGGGTCGTCCTCGGTGGCTGCCGGCGCCGCAGGCACGTCGCCGACGAGTGCGGGAGGTGCGGCGTCCTCATCGGTCACGGTCAGCGTCGCGGCCTGCTTGACGATGTTCGGCACGTAGGTGCCCGGCCCGCCGTCGGTCCCCGGGGCGATCTGCATGTACGGGAGGCGCAGCTCGCCGAAGATCTCGATCTCGTAGGTCTCGCCGAGCGCGGCCGGCCGCGGCCTGGCGACGATCAGGAGCGGGTGCGCCTGCAGGTACCAGAGCACCTCGCTGCGCTCGGGCAGTTCGTCGAGCTCATAGCGCGCGCCGTCGAGCTCGAGGGCGAGATCAGCGGGCGCGACGGTTTCGCCGTCGATCGTGACCCGCAGTGTCCCCACGGACGACAGCCACAGGCTGCGGTACCAGGGAAGGGTGAGGGAGAGCGCGAGCCCGTCGGGGTGGGTGCGCAGGCTGGATTCGTCGATGAGTCCGTTCGGCATGATTCGTGTCCTGTCTGTCGTGGTCGGGCCGGGGAGGCTCAATCGAGCCCGTCGGCGATGCGCCGGATGAGGGAGTGCTGGCGCCGCACCTGCTCGATCGAGCGCCACGGGCTCCGGTCGCCCTCGTACTCGCTGGAGAGGTAGCCCGTGTAGCCCGCATCCTTGAGCGCCCGCAGCACGGGCTCCCACGGAATCTGCTGGTCCTCGAGCTTCTCGTCGATGTCATGGAACTTCGCCTGGATGAACACCACGTACTGCGCGATGCCGGCGATGTCGGCCGGGTCCACCCCGATGCCGTCGAGGAAGGCCGGGCGCTGCCCTGCCAGTTCGCCCGGGCGCAGCGGGATGGGGCGGTCCTGGAAGATGCCGGTGTCGAGCAGCAGTCCGAAGTGCTTCGTGCCGGTGCGCTCGATGAGTTCGATGTACTCGTCGACCACCTCGTGCTTGATGGGCGTCGGCGAGTGGATCTCGGGACAGATGACGATGTCGAGTTCGTGGGCGAGCTCGAGAGAGCGCTCGACCGACTCGGTCCAGATCGGGTCGGGAACGAGGTCGCTCGACACGACGCCGATCTTGGGTCGTACGAAGCGGAAGCCGAGTTGCTTGGCGAGCCTCAGGTCGCGCTGGAGCATCCCCGCTCCCTCTGCAGCCGACAGCGGGCGCGCGTTCGGTCCGCGGGAGTGCAGGCGGGTGTCGATCCAGGAGCCGTAGTTGGTCGGCTCGAGGCGGTACCGCTCGAGCAGCGCGAACCAGCGATCGATCCACTCCGTCGTGGGCTGGGGGTAGCCGGCGACGTGCCCCTCCCCGAGGATCTCCACCCCGGTCGCCCCGACGTCGGCGACGGCGGCGAGTGCCGTCTCGAGGTCGAGCACCGTGCCGTAGTCGGTCATGAAGCTGTAGAGCGAGACACCGTACTGGAACGGCCCTCCGGCTCCCTCGGGCGACAGTGTGATGTGCCGCGTCTCGCGGTAGGTGCTGGGCTGGTGCTCCTCGGGGATGTACGACATCCGCAGCCGCAACTCGATCGAGATCTCGTGCACGCCCTGCGGGAGTCCGCCCTCGAGCGGCACCGTGACGACGGCGGCCTCCTCGAGCGGCCAGCGCACGCCGTCCACGTCCCAGAGCTCGGAGAGAGTGTACGTACGCCCGGCGAACGTCCACAGCGGGACGGCCGGACCGACGTCGACGAGATCTCCGACGCGCACGGCGATGCCGTCGATGAGGGAGGCGGCCATGCCGCGATACGACGGCATGCGCACCCGGAACTGGAATCCGGTCACCCGGTCGCCGTCATGCACGTTGCGGAATCCGACGGCCTGGATGAGGTCTCGTTCGAGAAGCATCGGTGCTTCCTCTCTGGTTGGGTCTGGTTCTTCGCTGGGGTCAGGCGAGCGCGGACGCCTCGGCGCCGACGCGGAGTCGCTCGATCGCCGCGCGGGCACCCCGGACGGCGATCGCGACGCTCATCAGGGTCGGGTTCATCGCCGTGGCGGTGGGAATGAGCGCGTTGCCGCCGACGACGAGGTTGTCGTAGCCCCACACGCGCGACCAGGGGTCGGCAACGGAGGTGCCGTCATCCGACTCCCCCATGCGCATCGTGCCCTGGTAGTGGAGGCTCGAGCCGTTGGGCATGAGCCGCGGCTCGGCGACGAACACGCCGAGCGCGCCACCGGCTCGTCGGAGGAGCTCGGTGCCCGCGGCGATCTCCGCGAGCTCGGTGTCGGTGAGCTCGTAGCTGATCGTCATGTTCGGCAGCCCGCGGTAGTCGGGCTCGTCGTCGTCGAACGTCACGGCGTCCTCGAAACGCGGGCGCTTGCGCATGCCGTAGCCCATGTTCACGTAGCCCCACCGGTTGTTCGCGTGCGGGGCATCCGCAGGCATCGGGAACGGCGTGGTCTCGGAGTACATCACCTGCAGCGAGTAGGGGTGGTCGGGCTCGGAGAACGGGATGCGGTTGACCGCCGCGACGGGGTCGGCCGGATTGGATGCCCGGCGGGCGAGCTCGTCGTCGAGCTGCTCCTCGGTCGTGAACCGGCCGAGCTTGGCGGCGTCGAGGGCGACGGTCGAGATGACGACGGGGTGTTCCGTGAGGTAGTGGCCGAGGGCCGAGGGCCGGATGCCGGACGCCCAGAGCAGCTGCGGTGATCGGAAGGCATCGGCCGCGACGACGACGAGGTCGGCGGGGACGAACGAGATCTCCTTCGTGCGGAGGTCCTCGGCTCTCACGCCCGAGACGACGCCGCCGACGTGCTCGACGCTCCGCACGAGGGTGAGGTCGCGCAGCTCGAACCGCGCGGCGAGGGGGTCTCCCGGCTCGATGAGCGGGCCGAGCACCATGTCGGCGCCGGCCCACCGCATCGTCCCGTCGGGCTGCGGATCGCCCGCGACGGGCAGGGTGCTCGGCCCGAAGCCCTCGGGGAGTTCGCCGGCGAACTCTTCCTCGAGGAGGGAGCGGATGCCGCCCCCGACGGCGGAGTCCGCGAACGCCGCGCTCTGGCCGTGCAGGAGCCCCTCTGCGACGGCGATGAGCTCGTCCCACTCGTCGTCGGGGATGAAGGAGACCTTCTCGCTGAAGGCCGGGCGCGGGATCGCGCACGTCCAGTGCGCTCCCTGCCCGCCGACGTTCGTCGCCGCAGCGGCGGCCGGGAAGGTCGGCGCGTGCGCCGACCCGTCGCCGCCGAAGTCGAGCAGATGGGTGCCCTGCCGGGCGGTGAACATGCCCTCGACGACGGTGCCGCCCGGGATGCCGAGGGTTTCCCGGTACGCGCCGGACTGCGGCCCCTGGGACCTCTCCCGCGCGCGGGCCTTCTCGGCCGGGTCGGCGATGTTGCGCACGCTCTCGCCCGGCCGGTCGGTCAGCTGGGGGCCGGCCTCGAACATGATGACCCGGGCCTCCGGCAGGCCCTCGAGCAGGAGCCTGGCGTAGGCGGAACCGATCGGCCCGCTGCCGACGACGGCGATGGTGGGGTGATGCGACATGGGGTCTCCTGTTCGAGGCTCACGCTGTGAGGGGTTCGGTTGCGGCGTCCACCGCAGGCTCGCGCTCGTCGGACAGGCGTCCGGACGGGAGCAGAACAGCGGCGACGATGCCGAGGGCGTAGGTGAGGGCGAGGGCGGCGAACACCGGTGCGAGGACGTCGCCGTAGATCTGCGCCACGGCCGCCTGCACCTCGGCGGCCGAGCCGTGGACGAATTGCGGCGTGAGCGTGGAGGCGTCGAGTGCGGCGGGCAGGCGCGCTGCGACGCCGGCGCCGATCACGCCGCCGATGACCGCCGTGGCGACGGTGGCCCCCATCTGGCGAACGAGGTTGACCGTCGCGGTGATGGTCCCGGTCTCGGTTCGGGGAACGGCACCCTGGACGACGGCGATGATGAGGCTCATGAACGACCCGGTGCCGACGCCGACCACGAACATCACGGCCATGGGGACCACGAGCGGCGTGCCGACCGGCAGGAGCGCCATCACGAGCAGTCCCGCGGCGGCGAGCGACGTGCCGACGATCGTGTACACGCGGTAGTGACCGGTGCGGCTGGCGAGCCATCCGGTGGCGAGGTTCGACACGAGCATGCCGAACACCGTGGCGATGGGCACGAAGCCGGACACCGTGGCGCTCGTGCGATAGGCCATCTGGAAGTACGTCGGCAGGTACGCCGTCACCGAGAAGAGCCCGATTCCGATGATCGCCGAGAGCGCCGTCCCGGCCGCGATCGTTCGATTCGCGAACAGCCGCAGCGGCACGATGGGCTCGGAGGCACGCAGCTCGATGGCGAAGAAGGCGGCGAAGGCGACGGCCGAGATCGTGAACGCGACGATGGCGGCGAGGGCGGCCTGCGGATCACCCACCCAGGTGACGGCGAGGACGAGGGCGACGAAGGCGATCGTGAAGGAGATGGTCCCGGCGAGGTCGAAGCGCCGCGGAGCACCGGCCTCGACGTGGGGGACGGCGAAGATCGCGAGTCCCAGAGCCGCGAGGCCGAACGGGATGTTGATCCAGAAGATCCAGGGCCAGCCCCAGTAGTCGGTGATGAGCCCGCCGAGCACCGGTCCGACGAGGATCGCGATCGGGAAGGCCGCCCCGATGATGCTCAGGTACTTCGGCCGGTCGCGGGGCGACGTGACGTGCGCGACGATCGTCTGGGACATCAGCTGGATGCCCGCCGAGCTCATGCCCTGTGCGAGCCGGGCGATCACGAGCCACGCCATGTCGGGCGCGAATCCGCAGGCGACGGAGGCCGCGAGGAACACGATGAGCGACGTGAGGAAGACGAGTCGGGGCCCGACGAGGTCGCCGAGCTTGCCGAGCACGGGGAGCAGCACCGTGCTGGCGAGCGTGTAGCCGACCACGACCCAGCTCATGTGCTCGAGCGCACCGAGTTGGCCGGCCACGGTGGCGAGCGAGGTCGCGACGATGGTGTGGTCGAGTGCGCCGAGGAACGACACCGTCAGCAGCGAGGTGATGAGGAGGCGGAGCCTCATGGGAGTCAATGGCATGCTCAGTCACCCGAACGATCGGGCCGTCGACGCGACGAGCTGTGACCTCTCCGCTTTCGTCGCGGGAGGGCGGATCCGAGGATCCCAACGTCAGGTCGATTCTAAGCGTTCTTTAGTCGAAAATCAACTAAAGCGTCGGGAAGCCGGCCTGATCGATGATGGCGGCGGCCGTGGTTGCGTCGTGCAGGAGGTCGTCCAGATCGGATGACGGCCGCCCATGACGCACGACCTCGATGGCCCGGCGGATGGCGAGGCGCTCCCCCGCCTCGAACGCCTGGGGCGCGACCCGGCGCCCCCCGCTCGTGCTCGTCGTCAGCTCGGATCGGCCGGCCGCCCCGTCGATCTCGAGCTCGGTGGTGGTCTCTCCGAGTGCCTGCAGGCGGAAGATCGCACCCTCGGGCCGCGTGACGGCGATGATGACCGACCCTGCGGCGCCGCCATCCCGACGCGAGAGCAGCGCCGTCCCGCCGGCGCGACCCATCGCCACGGCCGCGACCTCGAGTCGACTGTTCGCGAGCACTCGCACCCAGCCGACGGCGTCGCGCACCATGGTCGGGAGGGCGTCGGGAGCGGCGCGGCACTCCACCACGGCGATGCGGGGACGCACACCGTCCCGATGGTCCTCGGCCGCCTCGACGATGTCCTGCCTGAGATCCGGACGGTGGACGATGATCGGCGTCGAGCAGCGGGCGACGAGATCGCGGACGGCGTCGATGGGCACATCACGAGGTGCAGAGACGAGCACCGCGGCAGCGCCGGCCGCAGCGGCGCGGGCCGCGGCGCTCCACCAGGCCGTCGCGCCGTCGACGACCACGATCGCGTCGGACGCATCCACGGCCTGGTAGGCGCTCAGGGGGAGTCCGGCGGTGGCGACGACGAATGCGGGCAGATCGGCGACGATGCCGAGACGAGTGGTCACGGCGCTCCTCCCGCCCGGACCGCGGCGGCGGCCGCATCCGCGACGGAGATCGCGAACAGGGCGTCGTCGAGCACCTCGTGGTACTCCATCGTGGCCGAGCCGTCGAGCAGGGCGGCCAGGGCCAGCCACTCGCGCACGTAGCCGTCCTCGGGACTGCGTCGATAGGTGGTCGTCCGCCCGTCGCCGTGCCGCACCCGAACCGTCGCGCTCCCCGCATGCACGAAGCCGGGCGGGAACTCCACGTCCACACGATCGGTCGCGGTCCCGATGGTCAGACGCCAGACGGGGTCGGCGCCATCGGCGACCATGACGGCCGTCAGCAGGATCGGGATGCCGCTCGACCGGAGTCCGATCGTGTAGCCGATCGGCGGGACGGCGGCCGCGAAGTCGACGCCCTCGAAATCGGGGGCGAGGTCGCGGACCGCCGGCAGGTCGTGCACGGCGAGGCCGACGACCAGCTGCCGGATGACGGCGGCGGCCGTATCGCGGTCGGCGAGGTCGGGGCCCCCGCGGGCCGGGAGGACGGTGGGAGCCGACTCGGTCACGACGTCGTGGAAGCGCCCGTTCGGCGGCAGGGCGACGGTCGCCGAGATGCTGCGCACCTCGGACTCGAGCGCGACGAGATGGTGCTTCGCGCGGTCCCAGGCCTCATCGTGGAAGTGGTTGGTGGCGACGAGCAGCACGACGCCCGCGCGCCGACACGCCTCGACGACCGCATGCGCATCCGTGGCCGTCGTCGCGAGGGGCTTCTCGCACAGGATCGCGCGCACACCGGCGGCCACGCTCGCGAGGATCTGCTCGGCGTGGAGGGCCGGGGGGCTGCAGATGGCCACGATGTCGACCGCGGGGTCGGAGAGCAGGTCCGCCGTTTCCCGGGAGGCGCGGGCTCCGACCCGGCCGGCGAGGACCTCGGCCCGGCCACTGCCGCCGTCGGCGACGTGCGCGACAGCGAAACGGTCGCGCAACCGGTCCAGCGTCGGCAGGTGCAGCGCGGCGACGCCCGGCCCCGCGCCGATGACCCCGACACCCCACCGCATCCGACCACCGTCCTCCACGTCGTGACCGACGTCGCGACTTTGGCCTCGACTATACAAAAGTTCGGGTCCGAGATGTCCATAGTCATCGGACAATTGATTGAAATTGGTGTTCGTTGTGTCAGAATCTGTGCATGACACGCGACTCGACCCTGCGATTCGGGGCCCAGACCGACGAGGTGACGAGCCTTCTGCGCATCGTCAACCTCGTGCGCAATGGCGAAGCCGCCACCCGGCCCGAGATCGGACGGGTCACCGGGCTCGGCCGCGGCGTCGTCACTCAACGCGTCGACCAGGCCATCGAGATGGGGTTCCTCGCCGACGGCGACTACGGTCCATCCTCGGGCGGACGAGCACCGCGCACGCTCCGGTTCCGGTCGGAGCAGGGTCGCATCATCGTCTGCGCCCTCGGCGCACTGCACATCCGCGTGGGCATCGCCTCCCTCGACGGCGACATCATCGACCACACCCACGAGCCATGGGACATCTCGCGCGGTCCGGCCGAGACGATCGACAAGGCCCTGGACATGCTGGATGCGATTCTCGCGCGCCACCCCGACGTCCCCGTCTGGGGCGTCGCGGTCGGAGTCCCCGGGCCCGTGGACTTCGAGAGCGGCCGCCCGGTTGCGCCGCCGATCATGCCCGGATGGAACGGCTTCGACGTGCGCCGCCGCTTCGAGCAGCGCTTCGACGCCCCCACCTGGGTCGACAACGACGTCAACCTGCTCGTCTTCAGCGAGCGCGCGCGGCGCCAGGAGGACGCGCTCGACCTCATCTTCTGCAAGGTCGGTTCCGGCATCGGCGCCGGCCTCCTCTCGAGCGGGAGGGTCCACCGCGGCGCGAACGGCGCCGCGGGCGACATCGGCCACGTGCGCGTGCGCGAATCGGACGCGCAGTGCCGCTGCGGCAAGGTCGGCTGCCTCGAGGCCGAGGCCGGTGGATGGGCGCTCGTCCGCGACGCCGAGCTCGCCCTCGAGAACGGTGCAGGCGGATCGCTCGCACGGCTCGTGAGCGAGGGCGGGACCGTGAGCCCGGAGGCGATCGCCCTCGCGGCCGTCGACGGTGACGCCCTCGCCATCTCGCTCGTTCAGCGATCGGCGCGACTGGTCGGAGAGTCCATCGCGGCCCTCGTCAACATGTTCAACCCTGCCGTGATCGTGGTCGGCGGAGCCGTCTCCTCGGCGGGCGAGGTCTTCCTCGCCGAGGTGCGCCAGCGCGTCTACGAGCTGTCGCTCCCGCTCGCCACGCGCGACCTCAGCATCGTGCGATCGTTCGGCGACGAGAAGGAGCCACTGCGCGGCGGCGCCGAGATGGTGCGCGAACAGCTCTTCGAGGCGACCTTCCCGCGCTGGTTCGCCGAGGGGCGCCCCACGATCACCGAGGTGCGAGCGGCGTCCTGACCGCTTCTTCCTTTTTTCGACATAAGGGTGTACTTTTTCGTCTGAACGAGACGAAGGAGTGGCCGTGACCCTGGAAGCGCTGCGCGCCGATGCGCTCACGTCGACCCCGGATGGCTTCGCGATCCGCCTCGGCCTCCCCTGGATCCGCTCGCTTCCCGTCCACAGCCTCCTCTCCCCCGAGGTGAGCATCGACGGAGCGACGGTCGCTCCGCTGACGATCGCGATCGGCGACCGCATCATCGATCCGACCGCCCTGGGCGGCGTCGATGCCTGGTGGTTCATCCAGGACCGCATCGTGCTGCGCGCACGGCAGCGACTGGCCGCGGGCCCCCACGAGGTGTCGGTGACGTTCCGGCTCGTCATCCCCTATCTGCAGGCCGGGCCGGACGGGCCGCTCACCCTGCCGTTCCGCGTCGATCGCCCGCTCGTCATCGATGCTCCGGCGCCGATCCGTTCGGTGTCGCGTGACGTCGCCTGAGACCCGGGGAGTCTCCATGACGCAGAACCTGCCCACGGCATGGACCCTCGCGGCGAGCGCGTTCAACTGGACTCCCGATGTGATCCGGGCCGAGCAGGCGGCGCCGGACATCGCCGTCGGAATCGTGGCCGGCGGAACCGCGCGGGTCATCGAACTCGAGCCCGGCCAGCTGTGGCGCTCGTTCCCGACGCCGGCCGTGGTCGAGGTCGACGCCCTGCGCCGGGAACTGGATGCGGCCGGCGGGGGCGTCAGCATCGTCGGCGCGAGCCTCGACGACTGGGCGGGCCCGACGCGGCGTCGCGCCGAGGACGAGCGGCTGGAATTCCTCCTCCCCCAGCTGCACGCTGCGCACCGGGTGGGGGCGGATGGCGTGCGCCTGCCGATCGGCCAGGCCGGCGAATCGCTCCTGCGACGCCTGCTGCCGACCCTGCACGAGCTCGACCTGGTCCTCTTCGAGGAGATCCAGGGGCAGCAGTCGCCCGCTTCGCCGGCCACTGCACCGGCGATCGAGGTGATCGACGCCGTCGCCGATCCGCACGTGCGGCTGCTGGTCGACATCAGCATGCTCATGCCCGAGCTGCCGGTCACGTACCTCGCCCGTATCAGCCCCGCGGGGGTCCCCCGCGACATCTTGGAGGGGCTCGCCACGGCGGGGCGCGACCCCTCCACCGCGGACGCCGTCATCGACGCACTGCGGTCGGGCGCCGTTCCCCCCGCCATCCACACGCTGTACATGGACCTGGTCGTCCGGTTCGGGCGCTCGCAGGCGTCGGATCTGCGCGGTGTCCTGCCTCTCGTCGGCGCGTTCCACCTCAAGTTCTGGGACCTCGACGATGCCGACGAGCGCATGTCGGCGCCGATCCGCGACCTCGGAGCCGAGCTCGCCCGCTCCGGGTTCTCGGGCACGCTGTGCAGCGAGTGGGGTGGCCACGAGTGGCTCGTCGACGCGGAGGCGACGGACATGACCCGGCGGCATCTGGCACTCGCCCGCTCTGCGTTGGCGGAGGGCGTGGCAGCCGCCTGACCCTCGCCCGCGCACTATCAATCACCACGATGGCACTAGGCCCGAAATCCATCACACTGATAGACTGAGCGCCCACCTCAGCGAAGGAACACAGCGCCGTGTCCGAACAGTCCCCCCTCTCGAGGCTCGACCTCAACCTGCTCGTGTCGCTCGACGCGCTGCTCACCGAACGAAGCGTGACGCGCGCCGCCGAACAGCTGCATCTGAGCCAGCCGGCGCTCAGCGCATCGCTGGCCCGGCTGCGCACCCACTTCAACGATCCGATCCTGGCCCGGACGGGAAACTCCTACGAACTCACCCCGCTGGCGTCGCGCCTCTCGGAACACACCGCGGCGGCGCTGGACGCAGCACGGCGGGTCTTCGAGAGCCAGGCCGAATGGGACCCGAGCCAATCCACACGCGAGTTCGCCATCTTCGGCTCCGACTACGCCCTCGCGACCACCGGTCGTCGCCTTGCGACCCTCGCGGCCGAACGTGCGCCGGGCGTCCGTTTTCGATTCATGGTCCACAACCAGCAGATCGTGGAGGACGCCGTCAATCGGCTGCGCGGCGCCGACGGATTGTTGATGCCGCACGGCTTCCTCACCGACCTCCCCTTCACCGACCTCTGGACCGATACCTGGGTCATCGTCGCCGATTCGAACCACCCCGATCTCGGCGAGCAGGTCACTCTCGAGGACATCGCCCGACTGCCGTGGGTCTTCACCTACCAGTCCCGGTCGGCATTCACATCAGCGACGCGGCAGATCCAACAGCTCGGCATCGAGCCGCGCGTCGAAGCCGTGGTCGAGAGCTTTCTCGCACTTCCGATGTTCATCGCCGGCACGAACCGCCTGGCCCTCGTCCAGGCCGGCCTCGCCGAGTACGCGCGCAACGCGGGCGGGGTCGACGTCTACGCCCCACCGTTCGACGCGACCCCGATCCACAACGCGATGTGGTGGCATCCCGTGCATCGTCGCGATCCGGAGCACGAGTGGTTGCGCAATCTCGCGGCAGAGGCAGCAGCGGACCTGGCTCCAGGGGTGGTCTGAGCGCGGTCCCGGTCGACGACATCAGTGCGTCATGGACGCGCCCTCGATCGACGGCGAGCGGGAGCGATCTCGGGCACCGGATGCGGCGTACCGACGACGTTCCGGATCTCCCCGATGCCGTCGACACGCATGACGACCTCATCGCCCGGCTGCAGCGGTCGTGGTGTGAGCGAACCGTTGCGTCCCCACAACTCCGCGAGGCATCCGCCATTGCCCGCCGTACCCGAGCCGAGGACATCGCCGGGGACCACTCGGGAGTTGCGCGAGGCATAGGCGATCAGGTCGGCGAACGGCCAGCCCATGTTGGAGAGCAGGTCGCGGCCGATCTCGATCTCGTTGACCTCGACGGTCATGCCGATCGCCAGGAAGCCGTCGGGGTCCACGAGTCCGTCGAACTCGTCGGCCGTGACGATCCACGGGCCCAGCGTCGTGGCGAAGTCCTTGCCCTTGGCCGGACCCAACCGCACCTTCATCTCGCGGCCCTGGATGTCGCGCGCCGACCAGTCGTTGAAGATCGTGTAGCCGAAGACGTGCTCGGCCGCCTCGGCCGGATCGAGGTCACGCCCGTCCGAACCCGCGACGCCGCCGATGACAGCACCCACCTCGAGTTCGAAGTCGAGGCGCTCGGTCGCCGGCGGCTGCATGACGGCGCCCGTCGGGATGATCGAGTGCGGATTGGTGAAGTAGAAGGTCGGGAACTCGTACCACTCGTCGACGACCTGGCTGGCGCCGTCGATCGAGGCCGTCACCCCTTCGACGTGCTCCTCGAACGCCACGAAGTCGCGCACGCTCGCGGGGACGAGCGGGGCGAGCAGCTCGACATCCGCGAGCGGGATCGCGGCGAGCGGGTCGGCCTCCGCGGCGAGCGCCGGCACTCCCGCGAGCCCATCGGCCAGCACCTCGGCGACGGTCAGGCCGCGCGGGAACGGCACGACGTCGGAGTCGACGACGAAGCCCTCACCGAGGACTCCGTCCCGGAGCCAGCGGGCGATCCTCACGAGACCGCTGCTCGCCGGACCAGGCCGGGGATGAGGTCGTGGGCGTTGCCCGAGAGGATGGCGGCCTCGGCCTCGGCGCCGACGTCGGCTTCGCGCAACCGCTCGACGGGGTCGTCGACGCCCATGTCGAACGGGTAGTCCGTGCCGAGCAGCACCCGATCGGCGCCCGCGGCGTCCACGAGCGCCCGCAGGGCTCCCGGCGTGTGGACGAGGGAGTCGAACCGCAGCCGGCGCAGGTACGACGACGGCACGTCGAGGCATCCGTGAGCCTCGGGCCGCACCTGCCAGGCGTGGTCGGACCTCCCGAGGAACGTCGGCAGGTAGCCGCCTCCGTGGGCGGCGACGAGGCGCAGCTGCGGATGGCGGTCCAGCACGCCCGAGAAGATCAGGTGCGACAGCGCGACAGCGTTCTCCACCGGCTGTCCGACCGTGTTGGACAGGTAGTAGCGGTCGAGCCGCTCGTCGAGGCTGCAGCCGAACGGGTGCAGGAAGATCACGGCGTCGAGTTCCTCTGCTCGTGTCCAGAACGGCTCCAACCGCTCGTCCGAGAGTTCGACGTCGCCTGCGAACGAGGAGATCTCGACGCCGGCGAGCCCCCGCTCGACCACGGCGTCCTCGAGGGCCTCGACGACGAGGTGCGGATGCTGCAACGGCACGAGGCCGAGACCGAGCAGCCGGTCGGGGGCGCCGGCGACGTGCTCGGCGATGATCCGGTTCGCCTCGCGCGCCGCCCAGCCCGCGAGCGTCTCGTCGGCCCAGGGGTAGTAGTGCGACGGCGACGGCGAGACCACCTGCACATCGACGCCCTGCCGGTCCATCTCGGTCAACCGCGCGTCGAGGTTCGTGAGCAGCGGGATGCGCTCACCGATCATGCGGCCCGATGCGGCCAGGCTCTCCGGTCCGTTGCGGCGGGCCTCGAGCGCCTGCGCGGCCGCGAACCCCTCGGCGTCGCGGGCGGCGACCTCCTGCTGCAGCGCGGGCAGCAGGAGGTGGGCGTGCACGTCGACGACCGGCAGCCGGGCGCTCATGCCGGCTCGCTCACGAGAGTGGCGATGCGGCGCATGAGACCGGGGACGTCCGCATCCTGCACGTGGTCGATCTGCCATTGCCCGAGCTGGACCGACGCCTCGACGACCTCGGTCGCGCGCGGCAGGCGGCGGGAGTGGAACTCGTCCCAGAGGGCCTGGTCGACGGCGTCGCGCGCGAGCAGAAGCTCGGCGAGCACGAGCGCGTCCTCTCCGGCCTGCGCAGCGCCCTGGGCGATCGTGGGCGGGCAGCTGTGCGCCGCCTCGCCGATGATGACGACACGACCGCGGTTCCAGGCGTCGGGCACGACGTGCTTCGTGAACCACGTGTAGTTGACGCGCGAGTCTGCGCCGAGGGATTCGCGGATCTCGTTCCACGGCCCGCCGTAGGCCTGCGAGAGGCCCTTCATCACCTCGACGCCTTCCGCGGGCGAGAGCAGGTGGCGGTCCTGGGCCGGCTCGACGAGATAGGCGTACATCATCGCCTCGCTCGTCGGGCAGTAGCCGGCGATGTAGACCGGGCCGCCGTAGTAGAGGTCGGTGTGCGTCACGTCGGCCGGGCGCGGCACGAATGCCCGCCAGATGCCCATGCCCGTGCGCTCGGGCTCGACCGCGATCCCGAGTTGTCCGCGGATCGACGAGTGCAGGCCGTCGGCGCCGATGAGGAGGTCGTAGCGGCCCGTCGATCCATCGGAGAGCGTGACATCGACGCCCTCGTCGTCCTGGGTGAAGCTCGTCACGGTCGTTCCGTAGTGGATGCGGGCGCCGAGTTCGGTGGCGCGGTCGGCGAGGATGCGCGCGAGGTCGGGACGGTACATGCCGGCCGTCGCCGGATAGTCGGGGCCGCCGGTCGGGGCATCCGGGATCTGGGCGATCACCGGGGCATCCGGTCCGGGAGCGCGGAGGCCGAGTACGTCGAACGTGTATCCGGCCTCCTTCACCGCCTCCCATACGCCGAGCCGGTCGAACACCCGCAGGGCGTTGCCCTGCAGCGTGATTCCGGAGCCGAGGGCCGACAGGTCGGGCTTCTGCTCGAAGACGTCGACCTCCACGCCTCCTTCGGCGAGCAGGATGGCGGCGGCGGAGCCGGCGACGCCGGAGCCGACGATCGCGACACGGGAGACAGCGGACATCAGGGGATCCCTTCGTTGGGGTCTGGAACTACTTCAGGGCGATGGGGTTCACGGGGGAGCCGACGGCTCCCGTGATGCGGAGTGGGGGTGCGACCAACAGGAACTCGTAGCAGCCGTCGACCGCGCAGTCGGCCGCGAGCTCCTCGAGGTCCCACATCTCGCCGATGGTGAGACCGATGTTGGGGATGACGACCTGGTGCAGGGGCTGGAACGCCTCGTCGAACTCGTTCGGGCGCACCTCGAAGCCCCACGTGTCGGTCGCGATCGCGGCGAGCTCGGTGCGGTGCAGCCAGCCGGCCGTCGTGAACGACAGCCCGGCGCTGGGGCCCCCGGCGTAGCCGTTCCAGCCCTCCCGCACGGCGCGGGCGTACCGGCCGGTACGGACCAGCACGAGGTCTCCCCGACCCACGGCACTCGTGGCGCCCTGGGCCGCGATGCACGCCTCGATCTCAGCCGTCGTGATCGCGTAGCCGTCGGGCAGCTCACCCGCCGGGCCGTCGTCAGACGGTTCGGGGCGCAGGAAACGGCCGAGATCGAGCAGGACCCCGCGCCCCACGATGGCGGACGCCGCATGCTCGATGCCCGTCACGAGGTCTCCGTCGCTGGTGACCACCGACCCGGCCGGACGGCCGTTCCAGGCCATGCCGTGGTCGAAGATGTGACCCAGGCCGTCCCACTGCGTCGAGCACTGCAGCGGCATCGCGACCACGTCGTC
>JBEVEO010000233.1:0-6258 GCA_040512695.1 Leifsonia sp.
TGGGCCCGGCCCCCCCCCCTGGGGGCCGCCCCCCCCCCCCCCCGGCCGGGGCCGGTCCGGGTCTCGGGCTCGGTGGTGCTTGTGCGGCTTATGTCCCCGCCGCCCCCCCCGGCCGGGTGGCGGGCCGCTTCGAGATCCACTCGCGATCAGCGAGCGAAGAATCCGCGGTAGTACTCGTAGCACCAGCCCACGAGGCTGATCAGCACGAGGCCGACGGCGCAGTACGTGAGCCAGAAGCCGACGGCGAGCCCCAGGAAGCAGATCGCCACCGAGGCGCCGAGCAGCAGGGGCCACCAGCTCCACGGGCTGAAGAAGCCGAGCTCGGCATCTCCGTCGTCGATGTTGGCGTCGAGGCGATCCTCGGGAAGCTCCCCGCCCTGCGCGCTGTGCACGCGGCCGAGGTAGAAGGCGAGGAACGCGGCGAGGACGGCGCAGAGCGCCATCGCCAAGGTGCCGACAGGCTCCCACGATCCGTGATCCACGATGTTCCAGATCGTGTAGCCGACGGCCGAGAGCGCGAAGAACACCGAGAGCACCCAGAACAGGACTGTGTTGGCTTTCATCTACTTGACCTCGTCCTTCGCGGCGTCGTACGTGGGGGCATCCGGCGCGTCCTTGGCCGGTCCGATTCCGATCGGCAGTCCGGCCTCGGGGTGGTTGAGGTCGAAGGCCGGGCGCTCCGAGCGGATGCGCGGGATGGAGGTGAAGTTGTGCCGGGGCGGCGGGCAGGACGTCGCCCACTCGAGCGATCCGCCGTAGCCCCACGGGTCGTTCACGGTCACCTTCGGCGCGCGTCGCGCCGTGATGTAGACGTTGAGGAAGAACGGGATCATCGAGATGGCGAGGATGCCGGCTCCGATGGACGACACCTGGTTCATCCAGGTGAAGCCGTCATCGGGCAGGTACGACGCGTACCGACGGGGCATGCCGATGACGCCGAGCCAGTGCTGGATGAGGAAGGTGGTGTGGAAGCCGATGAACAGCAGCCAGAAGTGCACCTGCCCGAGACGCTCGTTGAGCATCTTGCCCGTCCACTTCGGCCACCAGAAGTAGAAGCCGGCGAACATGGCGAACACCACGGTTCCGAACACCACGTAGTGGAAGTGCGCCACCACGAAGTAGGTGTCCGAGACGTGGAAGTCGAGCGGGGGGCTCGCGAGGATGACGCCGGTGAGTCCACCGAAGACGAACGTGATGAGGAAGCCGAGCGTCCAGAGCATGGGCGTCTCGAACGTCACGGAGCCGCGCCACATCGTGCCGATCCAGTTGAAGATCTTCACGCCGGTCGGAACCGCGATGAGCATCGTCATGAGGGCGAACCACGGCAGCAGCACCGATCCGGTGACGTACATGTGGTGTGCCCACACGGTGACCGAGAGCGCCGCGATGGCGATGGTCGCGTAGATGAGCGTCTTGTACCCGAAGATCGGCTTGCGGCTGAACACCGGCAGGATCTCCGACACGATGCCGAAGAACGGCAGGGCGATGATGTACACCTCGGGGTGGCCGAAGAACCAGAACAGGTGCTGCCACAGCATCACGCCGCCGTTGGCCGGGTCGTAGATGTGGGCGCCGAAGATGCGGTCGGCTCCGGCGGCGAGGATGGCCGCGGCCAGAACGGGGAACGCCATGAGCACGAGCAGCGACGTGACGAGCGTGTTCCACGTGAAGATCGGCATGCGGAACATGGTCATGCCCGGGGCGCGCATCGTGATGATCGTGGTGATGAAGTTCACGCCACCGAGGATCGTGCCGAAACCGCTCATGCCGAGGCCGAGCATCCACAGATTGCCGCCGAGCCCTGGTGAGAACGTGGTCGATGCCAGTGGTTGATAGGCGAACCATCCGAACGATGCCGCGCCCTGGGGGGTGAGGAAGCCGCCGACGGCGATGAGGCTGCCGAACAGGAACAGCCAGAAGGCGAACGCGTTCAGTCGCGGGAAGGCGACATCGGGGGCGCCGATCTGCAGGGGCATGATCACGTTGGCGAAGCCCGCGAACAGCGGCGTCGCGAACATGAGCAGCATGATCGTGCCGTGCATCGTGAAGAGCTGGTTGTACTGCTCCTTCGTCTGCACCATCTCGAGGCCGGGCTCGAACAGCTGGGCACGGATGATGAGCGCCATGACTCCCGCGATGCAGAAGAAGACGAACGAGGCGATCAGGTACATGTACCCGATGATCTTGTGGTCGGTGGAGGTGATCCACCGGACGAAGATGTTTCCCTTGCGCTCGACGCTCGGAGTGCCGAACGTGCGCGCCGGTGCAGGTGCGGTTGCGGTGCTCAAGGCTACTGGTCCTCCTCGACGGCGGGCGCGTCGCCCGGCAGGTTCGTGTTGCGGTCGTACTCGCTGCCCAGCTGGCCCTCGTAGCCGGCGTCACGGAGTTCCTGGATGTGCTCCTGGTACTCGGCCTCCGAGACGACCTTGACGTTGAAGAGCATGGCCGAGTGGTACTCGCCGCAGAGTTCGGCGCACTTGCCCTTGTAGGTGCCCTCGCGCTCGGGGGTCACATACATGTAGTTGGTCTTGCCCGGGTACATGTCCTTCTTGTAGAGGAAGTCGATGACCCAGAAGGAGTGGATGACGTCGCGGGCGTTGAGCGCGATCTCCACCTTCTTGCCGACGGGCAGGTACAGGGTGGGGAGCTCGGACTCGACGAGGGCGCCGTCGGCGTCCTCGGGGTACTGGCCCTGGATGCCGGGCGAGTAGACATCCTCGTCGACGTAGTTGAAGTCCCACGCCCACTGCTTGGCGACGACGTTGATCTTGACGTCGGGCTCGGCGTACGGCGCCTCGATGGCGGCCTGGTCACGCGCGGTGAATGCGAAGAAACCGAGCACGAGGATCAGGGGCACGATCGTGTAGAAGATCTCGATCGGCATGTTGTAGCGCAGCTGGACCGGGAGCCCGGTCTGGCCCTTGCGCCTGCGGTAGACGATGACCGCCCAGATGGTGAGACCCCAGGTGATGACGCCCACGACCAGCAGAACGATCCACGAGGTGACCCAGAGGCCGGACACCATGGACGTGTTGTTGGTGACGGGGGGCTCGCCCTCCTCGAAACCGGGGAGGAATCCGTTCAGCTGAGCCTGGGTGCACCCGGCAAGAACTACGGCTAGCGTCGCTGCGATCGGAATTGCAGCCCATCGGAGACGGCGATTGTGGCGCACCGGTGACCTTTCGGGAGACTCGTGGACACCTCACAGGGAAGTGTGTTTGATCGTCCCTAGCCTACTCCGCGTACTCGGCCCCGTCGTGCACCGGGCCCGGTTTGTCGGTGCGGATTCCGCGGTATTCCCCCGGAATCCCGCCGGAAAAAGCACTCGGGAGATCATCCGCATGGATGATCTCCCGAGGCGAGAACGGTGCAGCAGTGCCTAGTGGAACGAGTCTCCGCACGCGCAGCTTCCCTGTGCGTTGGGGTTGTCGATCGTGAAGCCCTGCTTCTGGATGGTGTCCTCGAAGTCGATGGACGCGCCATCGAGGTAGGGGACGCTCATCTTGTCGACGATGACCTCGACGCCGTCGAAGTCGACGGTGGCGTCACCGTCGAGCATCCGCTCGTCGAAGTAGAGCTGGTAGATGAGTCCGGAGCAGCCACCGGGCTGCACGGCCACGCGCAGGCGCAGGTCGTCGCGACCCTCCTGGTTGAGGAGGCTCTTGACCTTGCTGGCTGCGGCTTCGCTGAGGCCAACGCCGTGGGCCTTGGTGTCCGTCGTGATCGTGTCGGTCATGTGTGCTCCTTCGCGCGTGCTGCGCCGTCGAGAGGGAAGATCTCCTCCATGTTACCGCCGGATGCGCGGTGATCCCTGTACGAATCCCCCGCCGGGCCGGACTCAGACGGTGCGAGCATTCAGCCGGTCGAGGAGCAGGGCCTCGGACAGCACGGATCGCTTGTACACGCCGAGGTGCAGGGATTCGTTGGGGCTGTGGGCGCGGGAATCGGGGTCCTCGACCCCGGTCACCAGGATCTGGGCCTGCGGGAACACCCGGACGAGGTCGGCGATGAACGGGATCGACCCGCCGATGCCGGTGTCGACGGCCGCCTTCCCCCAGGCATCCGCCATGGCGTCCTTCGCGTCGGCGACGGCCCAGCCGCTGGTGTCGACGAGGAACGGGTCGCCGAGCTCGATGGCGTCGATCACCGCCGTCGCACCGAACGGCGTGTTCTCCGTGATGTGCGCGCGGAGAGCCTCCAGGGCCTCTGCCGCCGTCTGGCCCGGCGCCACCCGGGCGCTCACCCGCACCGCGACCTCCGGGAGAAGCGTGTTCGAGGCGTTCCCGACGCTCGGTGCGTCGATCCCGGTGACCGTGATGGCCGGCTGCGACCAGATCCGGCTCAGGATGCTGCCGTGGCCGATCGGTGTCACGTCGTCGAGCAGTCCGCTCTCGGTGCGCAGGCGCGCCTCGTCGTAGGACGGGGTGTCGGTCTCCCGGCCGGTGAGCCCCGCGACGGCCACGGACCCGTCGTCCGCGTGCAGGGTGGCGAGCAGGCGCACCATGGCGAGCATCGCATCCGGCACAGCCCCTCCGAACATGCCGGAGTGCACGGCGTGCGAGAGCGTGCGCAGGGTGAGGCGGAAGGCCACGTTGCCGCGCAGGCCCACCGTGAGCGCCGGCGTCTCGAGGTCCCAGTTGCTGGAGTCGGCGACGACGATGACGTCGGCGGAGAGGGCGTCGCGGTTCTGCGTGAGGAAGTTCGCGAAGGACAGCGAGCCGGCCTCCTCCTCCCCCTCGATGAAGACGGCGAGACCCAGGTCGAAGTCGGGCCCGTAGGCCTCGACGAGTGCGCGGATGGAGGCGACGTGCGCCATCACGCCGGCCTTGTCGTCCGCCGCACCGCGCCCGTAGAGGCGGTCGCCGCGGACGGTCGGCTCGTACGGCGCGCTCTCCCACTCCTCGTCGTTCCCGGGCGGCTGCACGTCGTGGTGGGCGTACAGCAGGATGGTCGGCCGTCCGTTGCGTGCAGGGCGCGCGGCCAGCACGGCGGGATTCCCGAGGGTCTCCCCGTCTCCGACGGGAGCCTGGGCGATCTCGACGGCGTCGAAGACGCCGAGCCCGCGGAACAGTTCGGCGACGGCGGCGGCGCTCGTGTGCACGTGGGACTGGTCGAAGGCGGGCCACGAGACCGACGGGATCCGCACGAGATCGCACAGGTCGGCGATCGTGCCGGGGAAGTCGGCGTCGATGGCGGCGCGGATCGCGGCCTCGCCGCTGGTCGTGGAACTGGGGTCGGTGGGGAGCTGGACATCCGTCATGGGAAAGAGCCTACGGCCGGCCGTCCCGTCGTCCGCGACGGGCGTACGTCTGGCACGGCCCGCTCCCATCCTGCGCGGGTAGAATCGACGCCGGAGAGACTCTTCAGGCGACCAGGGCACGTCTCCCGGTCGACCGACACCAAGGATGTGATGTGGCCAAGCAGACTGCGCCAGACGGCGCCGAGCCCGTGATCGAGACGGTCGACCAGACCTCCGCACGACTGAACCAGGACAAGCCGGCTCCGGGCAAGGGTGCCCCGACTCCGACGCGCAAGGAGCAGGAGGCCGCTCGCAAGCGCCCCCTCGTCCCGAACGACCGCAAGGAGGCGGCCCGCGCCCAGCGTGTGAAGACCGCGGAGGCACGCGAGCGCCAGCGGGTCGGCATGGCGGCAGGCGACGACCGCTACCTTCCCACCCGCGACCGCGGCCCGCAGAAGCGCTTCGCCCGCGACTACGTGGACGCCCGCTACAACGTGGGCGAGTTCATGCTTCCCGTGATGGCGCTCGTCATCGTGCTCACCTTCATCCCCAACTACGAGGTGCAGATGTACGGCATCCTCGCGCTCTGGGCGTTCTTCCTCATCGCCGTCATCGACTCGGTGATCCTGGGGTTCAAGATCACCAAGCGGCTCGGCGCCAAGTTCGGCGCCGACCGCGTCGAGAAGGTGCGCTGGTACTCCGCCATGCGGGCACTGCAGATGCGCTTCATGCGCCTGCCGAAGCCGCAGGTCGCGCGGGGCACGTACCCGAGCTGATCGGCGGTCGGGCCATCGACCCGAGCTGACCGTCCGAAGGCCCGGCCGCTGCGACGGCCGGGCCTTCCGCATGCCACCCCGCTGATCGGCTGTCGGCGCTCACGCCCGATCAGGCGTTCGCGAAGGCGCCGATCCTCAGGCATGGCACGCGGGACTCCTCGTCGGTGAGCGATCCGTGCTGCCCGATCATCGAGCGCGACGCCGTGTTGCGGTCGCGCGAGTCGTAGTAGGCGATGAGCTTGC
>JBEVEO010000058.1:0-3843 GCA_040512695.1 Leifsonia sp.
CGTGATCATGATCATCCAGGCGATCCGCCGCCCGGCGTTCTTCCGGGGAGAGACCCTCTCGGTCGGCAGCTCCGACGGCAAGGAAGACGAGGCTCTCGACGACCTTCCCGTGTGATTTCTCCCCCGAGCTGCCGGGTTTGTGGGGGTGTGCCCGTCGCGGCGCCCCTGCAAACCCGGCAACTCGCGTAGCGTGTGGGTGTGACGGATCGGCTGGCGCGGCGCCTGGGGCTCGGGGACGCCGTGTTCATCGGCCTCGGCTCGATGATCGGCGCCGGAGTGTTCGCGGCCTTCGCCCCTGCCGCGGCCGCTGCGGGCTGGGGACTTCTCGTCGGCCTCGTCATCGCCGCGGTCATCGCGTACTGCAACGCGACAGCGTCGGCGCAGCTCGCGGCCCAGTACCCGTCCTCCGGGGGAACCTACCTCTACGGGCGGGAGCGGCTCGGGGAGTGGTGGGGGTTCGCCGCCGGCTGGAGCTTCGTTATCGGCAAAACGGCGAGCTGTGCCGCCATGGCCCTCACCTTCGCCGCCTATGCCGCCCCGGCCGGCTGGCAGAAGCCCGTCGCCGCTCTCGCCGTCGCGGGCCTCGTCGCCGTGAACTACGTCGGAGTCACCCGCACTGCAGCGCTGACCCGGGTGCTCGTCGTCGTGAGTCTCCTCGTACTCGCCGTCGTCGTGGCGGCGGGGCTTCTCGCCCCGGCCGCAGCTGCCGTGTCCACCGCGCCGATTTCGGACGCCTGGGGCTTCGGCCCATTCTTGTTCGACGCCGGGGCTTATGGCATCCTGCAGTCGGCGGGCCTGCTGTTCTTCGCGTTCGCCGGATACGCCCGGATCGCCACCATGGGCGAAGAGGTGCGCGACCCGGCACGCACCATCCCCCGGGCGATCGTCGTCGCGCTCGCCATCGTCGTCGTGATCTACGCCGTGGTGGCGCTGGTGTCCCTGCGCACGCTCGGGCCGGTCGCGCTCGGCTCCTCACTGGCACCACTCGTGGATGTGGCCACGGCCGGAGGCTGGGAGTGGACGGCGCCCGTCGTGAGCGTCGGCGCCGCCGCGGCGTCGCTGGGGGCCCTGCTCGCGCTCATCGCCGGTATCGGCCGGACGAGCCTCGCCATGGCCCGGGAGGGCGACCTGCCCCGCTGGCTGTCCGTGGTCCACCCGCGCTACCGGGTCCCGCACCGCGCCGAGCTCACTCTCGGCGTGATCGTCATCATCGTTCTGTTCGTCGCCGACCTGCGCGGCGCGATCGCGTTCTCGTCGTTCGGGGTGCTGCTCTACTACTTCGTCGCGAACCTCGCCGCATTCGGGCAGAATACGCCGGCGCGACGCTTCCCGCGCTGGCTGCAGGTCGTCGGGATGATCGGATGCCTCCTGCTGGTCGCGACGTTGCCGCCAGCCGGCATCCTGATCGGCGTTCTCGTGCTGGCGACCGGACTGGCCGGCCGGCTCGTCGTGCGACGGCTGCGACCTGCCCGAAGCTGAGCTCAGCCGACGCCCGCGGCACTGAACGTGCAGCACTCGCGGGACGCGGCACGGGAGGACGACGTGACCTCCCGGCTGTCAGTGGGACGCCTGGGTGCGGTAGGACGCGACGGTCTCATCAAGAGCGGCGTCCCACGGTGTGGCCTGGACGCCGAGTGCGCGCTGGGTGTCCTGGGCATCCGAGAGGAAGGGGTCGGTCAACTGGTAACTCGACGCCGCCAGTTCGCGGAGGACGGGGTTGAAGAAACCGAGGCCGCTGAGGAGCCAGGACGGCACGCCGCTCACCGTCCCGTTGACGCCATAGCGCTCGTTGATCTGGCGGCAGATCTCCGTGCGGCTGAGGTCCGCTGCGGCGGGCACATGCCAGATCCGGCCCCAGTCCCCGTCGTAGGCGGATGCCGCGACGACGGTCGTCGCGATGTCCGGCAGGTAGGCCCAGCTGTGGATGGCATCCGGGTCACCGACCGCCGTCGACCGTTTTCCGGCAAGGACGGGGAGGAAGAACCGGTTTCCGAGGTGGGCGTCCCCTGTGGCGCCCGGCCCGAAGTAGTCGCTGGGCCGCACCTCGACGGCTCGCACGTCCCCCCGCTCGGTCGCGGCGCGGAGCGTCGCCCAGACGTCCCGGCGCACTTCGCCCTTCGACTCGGCGGGGATCTCGGGGGAGCGTTCGGTGATCGGCATCGTCGCGTGGCCGTAGGAGTACAGGTTGCCGATCATCACGATGTCTGCGGACGTCGCCCGTGCGGACTGGATGACCGCGTCCACGATGGGCGGCCATTCAGCGCGCCAGCGGTGGTACGGCGGGTTCGTGCAGACGACGATGGTGGAGCATCCGGCGGCCGCCCGTGTCACGGCGGCGGCATCCGCGGCATCCAGGCCGACTGCCCGCGTGCCCGGCAGCTGGGTTGCCGACCGCGTCGCGACGATGACCTCATCATGGCGGGCGACGAAGGCGGCCGCGACCGTCGTTCCGACCGGGCCGGCACCGAGAACCAGGACACTCACCGCGACTCCTCCGCAGGATCTTTCTGGCCAGAGCCTATCGCCGGCGGAGGCATTCTGGACCACCCACCAAAGATCCGACGGGACCAAAGCCTCTGCCATATCCGCGCCACGTGGGCACGGTGAGTATCAGAGACGCGCACGATGACGAGGAGGTGCGAGCAGGAATGGTGGAGTCACGAACACGCGGGCGATCGCTTCGACGGCTCGTCGGGGTGATCGCCGCCGGAGCCGCCGGGTATGCCGTTTTCTACCGGCTGGGGCGCAGCTCGGGGTCCACGTCATCCGAACGGTCCCGACGCCTGCCGGGTGACGAGTTGATTGTCGCGCCGACCCTCGTGACAAACCACGCCGCTCACCTGCCCGCCCCACCGGAGCGCGTCTGGCCGTGGCTGACGCAGGTCGGATGGCACAGGGGCGGATGGTACACACCGCGGTGGGTGGACCGGATCCTGTTTCCCGGCAACTGGCCGAGTGCGGATCGGCTGGACCCCTCCCTGCTCCGTGAACTGGAGAAGGGAGACACCATTCCCGACGGCCCACCCGGCACGGCCCATTTCGTCGTCGAGGTTGCAAACGCGCCTCGAGTTCTCGTCCTTCACTCTCGAAGCCATCTGCCGCCCGGGTGGGACACCCGGTTTGGCGCGTCCCTGGACTGGGTGTGGACGTTCACCCTGGACCAGGACGGAGCGGGGACGAGGATGCTGATCCGCAACCGTGGGATCGTCGAACCGGCCTGGCTCGACTGGGCGTATCGGGCGATCATCACACCGGCCGACCACATCATGACAAGGGGAATGTTCCGCGGGCTGACGCAACGGCTTCAAGCCGGAGCGGACCGTGTCGAGCGGGTGTGACGGTGTCGCCCTGCGCCCAGGACAAGAACGGTCACGTCGACTCATCTTCGGCGGGTCTGCGCTGCTCGAAGGATGCTGCGAGCGCCTCGAGCGTGACGGTTCGTTCCTTCTTCGCAATCCTGCCCAGGACCGGAGTCGCCAGCCGATACACCCCGTGCGTGTGCAGCTTCGCGTTGTGATGCACGAGCGTCGAGCCGCCATCACTGGTTTCAAGTCGGTATGCAGGCCATCCCTCGAGCTTGAGCTTGCCTGCCTTGCTCGTGTCCCACCAGTGGTACACGAGCGTATGAGGCGGCTGGAACTCGACGATCTCGCCCGGGGTCGGACCAAAGGTCGTCTCATCACGGTAGGTCGTTCCGAGGGCTGGCGGCCCTGGCGACGTCTGCCGGGTGCGCCGCAAGATACTCCGCGACGTGGGCATCCAGTCGTTGTGGCCGTTGATATCGGCCAGTCGAGCGAACACGTCCGAGATATCCGCGTGAACGATGCGGGTCAAGTCGAACTC
>JBEVEO010000115.1:0-9031 GCA_040512695.1 Leifsonia sp.
CGACCGGCTCCAAGCGCCCGCCGGCCGAATAGAACCGCGGAGCGCCTATCCCGCGTGGTAGACGGGCGCCAGTGCGATCAGCAGCACGGCCGTCCAGTGGCACATGAACGCGAACAGCGTGCAGGTGTGGAAGATCTCGTGGAACCCGAAGCGTCCGGGCCACGGGTTGGGCTTCTTCATGGCGTACACGATCGCGCCGCCCGTGTAGAGCAGCCCGCCGACGACGACGAGCACCATCATGGCGACGTTCGCCGCGAGCAGGTCGCCGAGGTACATGACGGCCGCCCAGCCCATGGCGATGTAGATCGGCACGTACAGCCAGCGCGGAGCGCCGATCCAGAACACCCGGAATCCGATCCCGAGCAGCGCACCCGCCCAGACCAGCACGAGCAGCAGGATGCCCTTCTCCGGCGGCAGCGCGAGCACGGCGATGGGCGTGTAGGTGCCGGCGATGAGCCGGAAGATGTTGGCGTGGTCGATGCGCTTCAGCAGCACCTTCACGCGCGGGCTCCAGTCGAAGCGGTGGTACAGCGCCGAATTGCCGAACAGCAGCAGCGAGGTCAGCACGAAGACGGCCGACGACCACTTCGCCGGTGCACCATCGGCGACGGAGATGAGGACGATCCCGGCTACCAGGGCAAGCGGGAAGGTGCCGGCGTGGATCCAGCCGCGCCAGGTGGGCTTGATGTCGGCAGGGTCGGCCGGCGACGCGTCGAGGAAGGGGATGTTGGGCAGGTCGGGGCCGAGCTCCTCATCGGCCGCGACCGCAGCATCAGCCCGGTCCAGCATCGTCGGGGGCTCGTCGAGGTGCTCCCGCAGATCCTGCGGTTCCCGGGGCTGGCTGGCGCTCATGGGGTCAGCCTACGACAGCGCGGATGCCGTCCGCTGTGAACCCGGCGGGCGCCGTGCACTACCGTGGGTTCCGTGGAGAAGAGGAGTGAACCGTTGGGGAGGGGCATCCTCTACGACCTCTACCAACGGCGTCTGCGACGTGGCCTCACCGCGGAGACGCTGCCCCGGCACGTGGCCATGATCATCGACGGCAACCGCCGCTGGGCCCGGCAGCTGGGCCTCGCCAGCGCCGCACACGGGCATCGCGCCGGCGCGGCCAAGATGATCGAGTTCCTGCGGTGGTGCGACGACCTCGGCATCAGCGTCGTGACGCTCTACCTGCTCTCCAGCGACAACCTGTCGAACCGTCCGGATGAGGAGCTCTCGGCGCTCATCGAGATCATCGCGGAGCTCGCCGAGGACATCTCCCGCACCAGGGACTGGCGCGTCAAGCACGTCGGCTCGACGGCCGGGCTTCCGCAGCCGCTCAGGGACGCGCTGGCGCGTGCCGAGGAGCGCACGGTCGACCGCACGGGGCTGCACGTCAACCTCGCCGTCGGCTACGGCGGACGGACCGAGATCACGGATGCGATGCGCAGCATCGTGGCGAGCCATCACGCGGAGGGCCGCAGCCTCGAGGACCTGGCGGAGCGTCTCACGCCGGAGCTCATCGGCGAGCACCTCTACACGGTCGGCCAGCCCGATCCCGACCTGGTCATCCGCACCTCGGGGGAGCAGCGCCTCAGCGACTTCATGCTGTGGCAGGCGGCGCACAGCGAGTTCTACTTCGTCGAGGCGCTCGGTCCCGACCTGCGCGAGGTCGACTTCCTGCGCGCGCTGCGCGACTACGCCCGGCGGCATCGGCGCTTCGGCGCCTGATGCGCGGTGCTGACGAACCTCGACCCGAACGACGAAAGGCGGGCGCGATGACGGCGCTGGACGACTACCTGGACGGCTTCCTCGAGGAGCCCGGCTATCTCGACTACGGACGGGTGGGCCCGCTCTCGGCCGCCGTCATCGCCGAGGCGCAGGGCATGAACGACATCCTCGCGAAGGCGCGCTTCGGGTCGCTCGCCACCTTCGAGGCCCAGGAGGAGCGCCTGCACGCCGCGGTGTCGATCGCCACCGGCTTCCCGGTCGACCAGGTGGTGACCCAGCCCAACACCTCGATGGGCGTGATCCACGCGATGTTCGGCCTCACGGGCGACGTGCTGCTGTCGGCCGGGGAGTTCCCGACCCTGCCCATCTCCGCCGTCCGAGCGGCCGAGGCGCTCCATGTGGTGCGACCGGTCTGGCTCGAGACGGACCACGGGCGGGTCACGCCCGGACAGGTGCGCGACCAGCTCACGTCGGCCACGGAAGCGGTGGCCGTCACCCTCGTCGACTCGCGCACCGGCTACGTCACCGACATCGACGGCATCCGCCAGGTGATCGGCGACCGCCTGCTCATCGTCGACGCCATCCAGGGCTTCGGCATCATCGACGCCCCGTACGAGGCCGCCGACGTCGTCGTCTCCGGCGGCCAGAAGTGGTGCAGGGCCGGATGGGGCACCGGATTCCTCGCCCTCAGCGAGCGGGCCATCGATCGGCTCACCCCCGTGATCAGCGGTTACAGCGGCACCGGACCGGACGAGGTCTGGGACGAGGTGCCGCCCCCGGCGCCTGGTGCCAGGGCGTTCCGGGTCACCAATCCCGACCGCTCAGCCCAGGGTCGCTTCGCGGCGGCGCTCGAGGAGCTCAACGAGGTGGGGGCGTCCGCCGTGCAGCGAGAGGTCGCCCAGAACGTGAGCGACGTCATCGAGATCTGCGACGAGTTCGCCGTTCCCGTCGCATCATCCAGGGACGAGCGCGAACGCGCCGGGCTGGTGGTGCTCGAGCCGCCGATCGACCAGCTCACCCTGCTCTCCGCTTCGCTGTTCAACCACGGCGTCACGGTGACGACCCGGGCCGCGAACGTGCGCCTGTCCGTGCACGCGGCGCTCCACGCCGACACGCTCGACATGCTGCGCGGAGCCTTCACGTCGTACTCCTCGGCCGCCATCTACTGACCCCGACGGGCACGCAGCGGGTCCGTCGGATGACGCGCTGATGTCGTCCCGCGTGTCGCGACGCTTTCTGAGCCCACCGGACGTACGTTCACCTCATCAGGTAAGGCATCTGATCGAGTCGGCCACACAAGACGGCTCGAAACCCGCCACGTGGCCGCTCGCGAGTTCCGAGTGCGAAGCTCGGGGTGGGAGCGGTTGTGACCTCACTGGATATCCAGAAGTCGGTTCAGCACGATGCGGATGCTGCGGCCCGGACGATCGAGCGCACGTACGTGCTCGACACCTCGGTGCTGCTCAGCGATCCGGGCGCGCTGTTCCGCTTCGCCGAACATGCCGTCGTGCTGCCGGTCATCGTGATCGCAGAGCTGGAGTCGAAGCGCCACGACCCCGAGATCGGCTTCTTCGCCCGCAAGGCGCTGCGCACCCTCGACGACCTGCGCGTCGAGCACGAGCGGCTCGACTTCCCCATCCCCGTGGGCGACGACGGCGGCAGTCTCCGTGTCGAGCTCAACCACTCGAACATGTCCGTGCTGCCCAACGGCCTGCAGCTGGGTGACAACGACACCCGCATCCTCGCCGTCGCCATGAACCTCGCCAACGAGGGGCTCGACGTGACGGTGGTCTCGAAGGACCTTCCGCTGCGCGTCAAGGCGGCATCCATCGGGCTCGCCGCCGAGGAGTACCGCGCCGAACTCGCCGTCGACTCCGGATGGACCGGGATGGCCGAGGTGACCCTCGGCTCCCGCGAGATCGACGTTCTCTACGAGGAGGACTACCTCGAGACCCGCATGGTCGCCGAGCTGCCCGTGAACACCGGTGTCGTCGTGCACTCGGATCGTGGCAGTGCGCTGGCCCGCGTCATCCGGAAGGGCGAGCTGAGGGTCGTCCGCGGCGACCGCGACCTGTTCGGGCTGCACGGCCGATCGGCCGAGCAGCGCCTCGCCATCGACATGCTGCTCGACCCCGAGATCGGCATCCTGTCGCTCGGAGGCAGCGCCGGAACCGGCAAGTCGGCCCTCGCCCTCTGCGCCGGCCTGGAGGCCGTGCTCGAGCGCCAGCAGCACAAGAAGATCATGGTGTTCCGTCCGCTGTACGCGGTCGGCGGCCAGGAGCTCGGGTACCTGCCCGGCGACCAGGGCGAGAAGATGAACCCGTGGGGCCAGGCGGTCTTCGACACCCTGGGTTCCGTCGTCTCCGACAATGTGCTGAACGAGGTGATCGAGCGCGGGATCCTCGAGGTGCTGCCGCTCACGCACATCCGTGGTCGCAGCCTGCACGATGCGTTCGTGATCGTCGACGAGGCGCAGTCGCTGGAACGCAACGTGCTGCTGACGGTGCTCTCGCGCATCGGCCAGAACTCCCGGGTCGTGCTGACCCACGACGTCGCCCAGCGCGACAACCTGCGGGTGGGTCGGCATGACGGCGTCGCATCCGTCATCGAGACGCTCAAGGGGCATCCGCTGTTCGGGCACGTGACGCTCACGCGCTCCGAGCGGTCGGCCATCGCAGCTCTCGTCACCGAGATGCTGGAGGGCAACGAGCTGGCCTAACCCTGCGCTTCGGCCGCGGACTGCGTCCGGTCCTCACCGAACGGTGGTCGGTGACGGCATCCGGTCGTCGGCGCGCGGGGCCGATTAGGCTGAATCCATGCTCTACGCCCAGAAGACCCCTGCCGACAAGCGCGCCGATTTCCGCTCGGCGCTCGCGAGCGGCGAACTGCTGCGCCTCCCGGGCGCCTTCAACCCGCTGAGCGCGCGGCTCATCGAGCAGAAGGGCTTCGAGGGCGTCTACATCTCGGGCGCCGTGCTCTCGGCCGACCTCGGCCTGCCCGACATCGGCCTGACCACCCTCACCGAGGTCGCCGGACGATCCAAGCAGATCGCCCGCATGACCGAGCTGCCGGCCATCGTCGATGCCGACACCGGATTCGGCGAGCCGATGAACGTCGCCCGCACCGTGCAGGAGATGGAGGATGCCGGCGTGGCCGGCCTCCACATCGAGGACCAGGTGAACCCGAAGCGCTGCGGCCACCTCGACGGCAAGCAGGTCGTCGACGAGCACACCGCGCTCCAGCGCATCCGTGCCGCAGTGGACGCCCGCCGCGACCCGAACTTCCTCATCATGGCGCGCACCGACATCCGTGCCGTCGACGGACTGCAGGCGGCGGTGGATCGGGCCAAGGCGCTCGTCGATGCCGGCGCCGACGCGATCTTCCCTGAGGCGATGGCGAACCTGGCGGAGTTCGAGGCGATCCGGGCCGCCGTCGACGTGCCCCTGCTGGCCAACATGACCGAGTTCGGCAAGAGCGAGCTGTTCACGGTGGCGCAGTTGGCCGACGTCGGCATGAACATCGTCATCTGGCCGGTCTCGCTGCTGCGCCTCGCCATGGGCGCCGCCATGGCCGGCCTCGACGAGTTGACGACGGCCGGGAACCTCACGGGCAAGCTCGGTGACATGCAGCACAGGGCCGAGCTCTACGAGCTCATCGACTACGAGGGCTACAACCACTTCGACACCTCGATCTTCAACTTCCGCGTCGCCCGCTGACCTCCGGCTGACGGTCCTCGCCCATCGACCATCGGTCGAGGGGCCAGCATCCGCCAGTTATTGGAGCCCAGCACTGGCCGGATTCGTCCCCTCATTTGACAGGCGGGCGCCATCCCTTGCTGATGAGGATGCGACGGAGTCGGTCCAGCATGGCGTCGGGCGGGTGGAGGTCGTCATCCGTGACCTCCGTGACGTGGTACCCGACGGATTCGAGGTCGGCCTCGCGGGTGCGATCGCGCCGCCACTGCCGCCGGTCGGTTCGATGCTGGTCCCCGTGATACTCGAGAACCTCGGCGTAGTCCTCGAAGAGCAGGTCCACGCGGGCGATGAATCGTCCATCGGGAGCGTGGATCTCGACGTTGGCGCGGGGCCGGGGCAGTCCGGCCAGGACGATGATGGCTCGCGTCTCCGATTCCTTGGGAGACTCCGAGTGGTCGTCGAGAAGCTGGAGTGCCTGCATGAGCTTCGTGCGGTGGCGTCGGCCCGGATGGGCGTCGACCGCCTCGACCAGGGCATCCCGCGTGGTCGCCGGACGTCGATGATCGATGAGATGGTCGCCGGCCGCGACGAGTTCTGGCACCGTCAGCGAATCGGCGAGATCGCACCAGGTGCGGACGGCGGTGGTGAGTCTGCAGATCCCTCGTACGCACACATCGAGGTCCCGGATCGTCAGACGTCGCCCCCGCACGCCACGGCGGCGGATCGCGCGATGCTGAGCGCCGACGCCGACCTCGATGGGATGTCGCGGGTGCAGCAGGCGCGGCGGCAACGGCATGCCGTGCAGTTCCGCCGCCGCTGTCCCGCAGAAGAACGCGTGCCGTGGCAGCACCTGCGACAGGGCGGAGCACGAATTGAGCATCGAGGGCGCGAACGTGGCGGGCATCCGCACTCCATGGTGGGGGCTGATGAGGTCCTTCGCCCTCAGCCTTTTGGCCGCGACACCGGCCTGCTCGGCGCGCGCGGTACTGAACCCGCGGCCGGCGAGCTCATCGGGGAGGGGCGTTCTGCGGTTCACGCCGACAGCCTTCCTCGCCAGCGCACGCTGCGCTGCGAATCCCGTCCCCGCCGTGGAGTCTCAGGGGACGAATCCGGACTGTGAGGGAGACCCTGCACTGTCTATTGCTGGCAACTCACTCACGGGAAGTAGTCTGGAGGACCGCAGGCGACGAAGGGGACGTGGATGGACGAGCGCGAGATCTACAAGGGCCTGGCCGGTGTTCCGGTCGACTACACGGCGATCTCGATGGTGAATCCGGAGACGAACACCCTGCTGTACCGCGGCTACCCCGTTCAGGACCTCGCCGCGCGGCGCTCGTTCGAGGAGGTCGCCTGGCTGCTCTGGTACGGCGAACTGCCCACCGCCGAACAGCTCGACGGTTTCGTCGAGACCGAGCGCAGTGAGCGCTCGCTCGCACCGAACGTCCGCCGCGTGATCGACGACCTGCCCGTCACGTCGCACCCGATGGACGTCGTGCGCACCGCCGTGAGCGTCATCGGCGCGAACGATCCGGATGCCGAGGACAACGACCACGAGCAGAACCTCCGCAAGGCGAAGCACCTCTTCGCCCAGCTGCCCGCGATCGTCGCCTACGACCAGCGGCGCCGTCAGGGGCTGCCGCTCGTCGAGCCGCGCGACGACCTCGACTATGCGCAGAACTTCCTCTGGATGACCTTCGGCCACGAGGCGGACGAGCAGGTCGTCACGGCCTTCCGCGTGAGCCTGGTGCTGTACGCCGAGCACTCCTTCAACGCGTCGACCTTCACCGCCCGCGTGATCGCCTCCACCCTCTCCGACCTGTACTCGGCCGTCGTCGGTGCCATCGGCGCTCTCAAGGGTCCCCTCCACGGCGGAGCCAACGAGGCCGTCATGGAGACCTTCGGCGAGATCGGCACTCCAGACAACGTCGAGCCCTGGCTCGAGGACGCCCTGGCCAGGAAGGCCAAGATCATGGGCTTCGGGCACCGCGTCTACAAGAACGGCGACTCCCGCGTTCCCACCATGCGCGCCTCCATGGTGGCCATGCTCGAGCACTTCGACCGCCCCGACCTGCTCGAGATGTACGAGCGGCTCGAGGCGGCGATGGGCGAGGCCAAGAACATCAAGCCGAACCTCGACTACCCGGCCGGTCCCACGTACCACGTGATGGGATTCGAGACCGAGACCTTCACGCCCCTGTTCGTCGCGAGCCGGGTGACGGGCTGGACGGCGCACATCATGGAGCAGCTCGCCTCGAACTCGCTCATCCGGCCGCTCTCGGTCTACAACGGTGAAGCCCAGCGGGAGCTGCCTGCCTGATCACGCGGAGGTGAGCCGTGTCCGACGTCTTCGTCGACATCACCATGGCGGTCGACGGTCACGTCGCCGGACCTGATGTCGGCCGCGACCATCCGCTCGGCGTCGGCGGCGAGCGGCTGCACGAATGGCTGTTCGGATCGGACGGCCGACCGCCATCGGCCGAGGACACCGCAGTGGCGGCCGAGCTCTTCGACGGCACGGGCGCTTTCGTGATGGGCCGGCGCACATTCGACGTCGGCATCGACCTCTGGGGACCCGACGGCGCATTCGGCGTGCCGACCTTCGTCGTCACCCACGCGCCCCACCCCGACGTGGTGCGCGGGCCCACCACGTTCCGGTTCATCACGACGGGGCTGACGGATGCGATCGCGGCGGCCCGTTCCGCCGCGGCGGATCGCAACGTCGCCGTCATGGGCGGAGCAGACATCGCCACCCAGGCGATCGGCTCCGGCCTGGTCGACGAGCTGCGGCTGCACCTGGTCCCGGTCGTCCTCGGCTCCGGTGCCAGGCTCTTCGCCCCGGACGGTCCCCGCATCGAACTCGTCCACACCCGGACGATCGAGTCGTCGCGAGCCGTGCACCTGCGCTACCGGGTGCTCGGGAACGCGGACTGAGCCGGTGCGGCGCACGGGGCGATCCTGCGCGCACCGCACGGGTCGTCGTCCGGCCGATGCGTCGTACCGCGATCGCGCGGGCTCGCCTCCACTGTGGCATCCTCCAAACGATGAGGCCCGCTCCGCGCGCGTGCTGCGCGAGGCTGACAGCCGGGATGACGGATGCGGCGCAGCCGGTCTAGCGTGGCCGGGTGCACATGTTCTTCCGGACCCTGTTCCATCTCTGGCGCTCACGCTTCGGCAGGCGACTCGGCCACTACGACGTCGCCCGCACGAACTTCATCACGCTGCCGACGGACCTCGACATCCTCAACCACATGAACAACGGCGTGTACCTGTCGATCATGGACGTCGCGCGCTTCGACATGCTCGTGCGCAACGGCGTCTGGGCGATGATGCGCGAGAAGAGCTGGTACCCGGTCGTGGCGAGCGAGACGGTCACCTTCCGCAAGTCCCTGCAGCTGTGGCAGCGCTTCACGATCGAGTCGCGCCTCGTCGGCCACGACGACAAGGCCGTGTACGTCGAGCACCGCTACGTGCGGCCCGGCGCCGACGGCGAACCCGAGATCTACGCGCAGGGCTTCATCCGCGCACGCTTCCTCAAGAAGGGCGGCGGCACGGTGCCGATGGCCGAGATCGTCGAGGCCCTCGGCGTCTCGGGCGCCGACGACATCCCCGACTGGATGGAACGGTGG
>JBEVEO010000127.1:0-21825 GCA_040512695.1 Leifsonia sp.
ATGACCGAAGCAGGCGTGGGGTGCCGACCATTCGCACAGAACGCCTGAAGCCACGTTTCCTGGCGGAGTTCCCAGGGGAGGAGCTGCAGATCGAGGATAGCGGTCTCGTTCGCCTCGTTCTGGAATGGCAGCGAAGCAGCAAGCGTTCCGTTGAGGTTCAGCTGGCCGGCGTTGCGGAGCGCCTCGGACACGTTCGACGGATTCCGGCGTCCCAGAACGAGATGGCTGATGCGAGCCATGATCGAGGGCATCGCGCATGGTACCGCCGCCCGTTTCTTCTGCAGCGCCCGGTCTTGTCCACGACGGAGTGGACGCACTCGCCCTAACGGGCGGATGCGCTCGGCCGATAGTCACCGGTGACGACCCACCGGGGGTCGAGATCTGGATCGGGCGATGATCGTAGTGACGCGGCTGAACGACTCGCAGTTCGCGATCAATCCCGACCTCATCGAGCGCATCCACTCCAGCCCGGACACGACCATCGTGCTCGTCGACGGCTCGAAGTACATCGTCACCGAGAGCCTCGCCGAGGTGATCGAGCGCATCGCCGCCTACCGTGCCCGCGTGTTGTCGCTCGCGCAGGAGATCCCGATCAGCCGGCAGCCGCTGAGGCCGCTGGAGCTGGTCGCCCCGGTCGACACGCGCGACGCCGATGATGACGATCGGGACCGCACGGTTCCCACGCTGCCGAGGAGGACCTGATGGATCCAGCGACCCTCGTCGGCATCCTCCTCGCGTTCGGGGCAGTGGTCGCCTCCATCCTGATGGAGGGTTCCACCGTCTCCTCCGTCATCATCCCCGGACCCATGGTGCTCGTGATCGGGGCGACCATCGCCGTCGGCATCGCCGGCGGCACCATGACGGACTTCTTCGGCGCCATGAGGGCCGTCCCCAGGGCGTTCAGGGGCAAGGTGGTCTCCCCGAACGTCACCATCGACACCCTGGTCTCGCTCGCCGAGACGGCCCGGAGCGACGGGCTGCTCGCCCTCGAGCAGGAGGCGGAGAAGGCCGACGATCCGTTCCTCAGGAGCGCATTGCTCAACATCGCGGACGGCATCGACGAGGAGGACCTCCGCATCATGCTGGAGGACGAGATCGCGACAACGGCGCGCGCCTCGAAGAACTCCGCACGCTTCTTCATGGCCCTCGGCGGCTACGCGCCCACCGTCGGAATCATCGGCACCGTGGTCTCGCTCACGCACGTGCTGGAGAAGCTCGACACCCCCGACACGCTCGGTCCGATGATCGCGTCGGCCTTCGTCGCGACCCTGTGGGGCCTGCTGTCGGCCAACTTCGTCTGGTTCCCGATCGGCAACCGCCTGCAGCGGCTCGCCGAACTCGAGACGGAACGGATGACGCTCCTCTGCGAGGGCGTGCTGGCGATCCAGGCCGGAAGCCAGCCGCGCGTCCTCGGCGAACGCCTGCGGGCCATGGTCCCGCATGCCAAGCCGGTGCGGTCGCAGGCATCCGCGGAAGCGGCATGAGCAGGAGACGCCGGCGCGCGCTCGACACCGGCGGCGAGTTCCACGCCGACGAACGCTGGATGGCCTCGTACACCGACATGGTGACGGTGCTCATGTGCCTCTTCATCGTGCTGTTCGCGATGTCGACGGTCGACCAGGCGAAGTTCACGGCGCTCAAGAACTCCCTTGCGACCGGCTTCGGCGTCGTCGACGAGGGCAAGGTCGACACCGCATCCGGCGTCGTCGTCCCAGCGGAGCAGGTCGAGCACGACGCTGAGGGCTTCGTCGGCCCCGCGGAGGTCGCCGAACCCACCGATCTGGAGAAGGCCGAGGTGGAGGTGGATGCCCTCACGCACCTCCGGGACCAGCTGTATGCAGCACTCGACGCCCGCGGGCTCGCATCCGACGTCACCTTCACGATCGACCAGCGGGGACTGACGATCGGGCTGATCGGCTGGGAGACGTTCTTCCAGCCGAACAGTGATGCCCTCGGCGGCCCGGCCATCAGCGTGCTCGACACCATCGGCCCGATCCTCACGCCGACCCCCTACGAGGTGTCGGTCGAGGGTCACGCCGACTTCCGGGGGACGTCGTTCCCCTTCCCGACCGACTGGGAGCTCTCCAGCGGGCGGGCGACGCAGGTGCTGCGGCGGCTCGTGGAGGTCGGAGGCATCCCGGGCGGCCGGATCTCGTCCGTCGGCTACGGCTCGGCCAGGCCCGCCGCGACGGGACCGACCGAGAGCGACGCGGCGCAGAACCGGCGCGTCGACATCGCGGTGCTCTCCACGATGCCGGATGACGTGCGGGCGAAGATCCCCGAGGTGCTCGCGAGTCGCTGATCCGTTCGGATCCGGTCCGAGATCGCCTAACGGCCCCCCGATCCCTGCCGATAGTGGCCAGCGTGACCCTCCAGGACGTTCGATCGGCTCCCGCGCGAGAGCGCACGGTCGAGCCGTACGACTTCCGCCGGCCGACGAGCCTCGCCCGTGAGCAGTCGCGGATGCTCGAGCTCGCCTTCGAGACCTTCGCGAGGGCGTGGGGCACCCAGATGACCGCCGAGGTGCGGGTGATCTCGCACGCGACGTGCCTGCGCGTCACCATGCAGAGCTACGACGAGTACGCCGCAGCCCTGCCGTCGACGACGGCCATGGTGCTGTGCACCATCGGCGACACGGCCGCCAAGGCGGTCGTGCAGTTCCCGGCACCGGATGCGCTCGGCTGGGTGCACCACATGCTCGGCGGCCACGCGGGGGAGTCCTTCCCGGAGCGCGCGTTCACCCCGATCGAGCACGCCCTGGTTCGCCGCATCCTGGACGACGCCCTGGAGGACCTGCAGTACGCCTTCGGTGCACTGCTGGTCGACACCATCGCCGTCGACGGGGTGCAGTACAACTCGCAGTTCGCCCAGGCCGCGCCGACGAACGAGCTCATGATCGTCGCGGAATTCGCCCTGACCGTGGGGGAGCGCGAGACCCGGGCGACCGTCGCCATCCCGGCATCCTGCCTCCTTCCCCGCCTCGGATCGAGCGTCGGATCGAGTGCTCCCGGCGACGCCCGCTCCCTCGTCGAAGCCCAGGTGCAGACCGTGCCCGTTGAGGTGTCGCTGCGCCTGACCGCCGCCTCGGTGCGCCCGGGCGACGTGCTCGGGCTCGCCGTCGGCGATGTCATCCCCCTCCCGCACCCCGAGCACCGCCCGCTGCACCTCAGCGTGCACGGCGAGACGCTCGCCGAGGCGGCGGTGGGCACGAGCGGATCCCGCCGAGCCCTCGTCGTCGTCAGCATGAAAGAGAGTTCCCGATGACATCAACCGCCACCGTCTCCTCGGTCGCCGTCCACACCCTCGTCGAGGCCCTGCCGACGGAGGGCCGGCTCCAGGCCGTCATCCAGGCCGACCGGTCGATCCCCGCCGAGGCCTTCACCGGCGCGGTCGTCGCCTCGTTCGTCGGTTCGTCGTCCGCCGACCTCGCTCTCGTCCTCGAGCCGGCCGGCGCCATCGAGCATGCTCTCGAGACGGTGGGCGCCGCTGTCTCGCACGCCGATGCGCTCCGTCCTGCCATCGAGGCCGCGGCCTCCACACTGGGTCACGGAGTCCTCGGGACGGCGCAGGTCGGGGATGCATCGTCCTGGGTCGTCGATCCCGACGCGGACGTTTACGCGCTGACCGACGCCGGAGCGACCGTCGGATGGTTCGCCATCCGCGTGCACCGGCCGACCCGTCCGACGCCGGCATCGGACGGCGCCGGCGCCGCGGAGAACCTCGGTCGCATCCGGGACGTGGAGATGACGCTCGCCGTCGAGCTCGGACGCACCCGCATGTCGGTGCGCGACGTGCTCGCGATCGAGCCGGGCTCCGTCATCGAACTCGACCGCTCCGCTGGAGCACCTGCCGACGTTCTGTTGAACGGCCGCCTCATCGCCCACGGCGAGATCGTCGTCGTCGACCAGGACTACGCCGTGCGCATCACGCGCATCCTCGACGTCGCGGAGGGCAACGCCTAAGTGGATGTCGTCATCGTCGCGGCGCGTGTCGTCCTCTCCCTCGCCGCGGTGCTCGGCCTGCTGCTCTTCCTGCAGCGGCGACTGACGAAGGGCACGACACGCACTCGGAAGGCGAACCCGCTGTCAGTCGTCGCGCGCACGGGAGTGGGCTCGAAGGCGTCGGTCGTCGTGGTCGAGGTCGACGGCCGTCGGTTCCTGCTGGGTGTCACCGAGCAGAACATCGCGGTGCTGCACAGCGCCGCGACGGCAGCGGATGCGCCGGCATCTCCGGCCGCGGTGGAGTCGGTCCGGTCGACGCAGACGTCGGACGGCATGACGGTCGATGACGAGTTCGAGCGCCTGCTCGCGGATGCCGCACTCGATTCGCCTGCGGCCCTCGTCAGCACCGACGCGGTGCAGAGTGCGCCTGCCCTCAGCCCACGCGAGGCGACGGGGCGGGCCAACCATCGCGCCCAAGTGGCCGGCGGATCGATCCTCTCGCGGGAGACCTGGCGGGCGACGGCGGCCTTCCTGCGGCAGGACCGGTGACTCAGACGACGTCGACGAGTCGTCGGTCGCTTCGCCGGGTCCTCCTCGTCGCGCTCGCGGCCGCCGTCATCGGCATCGTCCTCATCGTCCTGTCCGGCAGTCCTGCGTTCGCCGCACCGACCGACCCGAGCGCGCCCGTCGACCCCAGCGCGCCGTCGGGCGGTGACGTGAGCGTGCAGATCAACGGACCGAACGGCGAGCCGAGCACCGCGGTGCTCACGCTCATCGGCATCACGCTGCTCTCCGTCGCTCCCGCGCTGCTGCTCATGATGACCTCGTTCACCAAGATCTTCGTCGTGCTCGCCATGACCAGGAACGCGCTGGCACTGCCGACGATCCCGCCCAACCAGGTGCTCGCCGGCCTCGCGCTGTTCCTGTCGCTGTTCATCATGGCTCCCGTGCTGACCGACATCAACGAGATCGCCGTGCAGCCCTACCTCAACGGGACGCTGACCTTCACGGATGCGGTCACGGCGGCATCCGTCCCGCTCCACGAGTTCATGATGGCGTTCACCCGCGAGGACGACATCGCCCTGATGACCCGGGCCGCCGGCCAGCCGAACCCCGCCAATCCCGCGGCCGTGCCCATGACCACCCTCATCCCGGCGTTCATGATCTCCGAGCTGCGGGCGGCGTTCATCATCGGGTTCGTGATCTTCATCCCGTTCCTGGTGATCGACCTCGTCGTCTCTGCCGCGCTGATGTCGATGGGCATGATGATGCTCCCGCCGGTGATGATCTCACTGCCGTTCAAGATCCTGCTCTTCGTGCTCGTCGACGGCTGGGGACTCATCATCACATCGCTCATCCAGAGTTACAGCGGGGGCGGCTGATGGACACCAACGCGGTCATCGACATCGGCCTCGCCGCCCTGATGCTGGCGGCCAAGCTCTCGGCTCCCGTGCTGGTCACGGCACTCGTGGTCGGCTTCGCCGTCTCGCTCGTGCAGTCGATCACGCAGATCCAGGAGGTCACGCTCTCGTTCGTGCCCAAGGCGATCGCCGTGGCGATCGCCCTCCTGATCTCCGGCCACTGGATGATCTCCGAGACCGTGGCGTTCACGCATGAGCTGTTCGCCCGCATCCCGTCACTGGTCGGGGGGTGACGCGATGGAGTTCGCCATCGATGCGACCTGGCTCGAGGCCGTCATGCTGGCCGGCGTGCGGATGGCCGTGTTCCTCGTCATCGCCCCGCCGTTCTCGACCCGTGCGATCCCGGGTCGGGTCAAGGCGATGCTCGCCGTCGGCCTGGCGCTCGCGGTCTCGCCTCGGGTCGTTCCGGACTACAGCATCGGCGACACGGGCGCCTTCCTCGGCTCCCTCGTCCAGGAACTGATCGTGGGCGCACTCCTCGGGTTCCTCGTGCTGGTCGTGTTCACGGCCGTCCAGGCGGCCGGTGGGTTCATCGACCTGTTCGGCGGCTTCCAGCTCGCCCAGGCCTTCGATCCGCAGCAGATGATCAACGGAGCCCAGTACTCCCGGCTGTTCCAGATGACCGCCCTCACCCTGCTCTTCGCCTCCGGCGCCTACCAGCTCATCATCGGCGGACTGGTGCGATCGTTCGGCTCCCTCCCGATCGGCGGCGCCCTCGACCTCGGCGCCTCGATCCCCGTGCTCATCGGTGCGGTATCGCAGATGTTCGTCGCGGCCCTGCAGATCGCCGGGCCGCTGATCGTCGTGCTGTTCCTCGCCGACATCGGGCTCGGCCTCCTCACCCGGGTCGCCCCTGCCCTCAACGCGTTCTCGCTCAGCTTCCCGGTGAAGATCGGGCTGACGTTGCTGCTCGGCGGACTCGCCTTCGCCGCCCTGCCCGCCGTCGTCGCAGCCCTGACGGGCGAAGCGGTCGGACTCATGGCCGGAGTGCGCTGATGTCGGATTCCCAGGAACGCACAGAGGAGGCGACGCCGAAGCGCATGCGCGAGGTGCGTCGCAAGGGCCAGCTCGCGACGTCGCAGGACCTCACGGCCTGGGTCGGCATCGGCGCCGCGGCCGTCATGCTGCCGTCCACCATCCAGCGCGGGACGGATGCCGGCGTCGCCCAGCTCTTCACGGTCACCTCCGTCATCGCGGCACCCGACCCGGCCGTCGCGATCGTCGCCATGCAGGACGGCCTGGCCTCGCTCGCGACGGTCCTCGGGCCACTCCTCGGAGTCGTGCTCGTCGCAGTGGTCGCCGGAGCGGTGCTGCAGGGCGGCATCCACATGCGCGCCTTCACCGGCAAGTTCGAGCAGTTCAACCTGGTGTCCGGTGTGCGCAGGGTCTTCGGCCTCCGTGCGCTGTACGAGGGTCTGAAGTCGCTCACCAAGACCGCCGTCGTCGGCATCGTGCTCGCCATGGTCGTCGTGGGCCTCGTCCCGGTGCTCTCCGCAGCCGGCGCCCTTCCGATCACGACCCTGCTCGGCATCGGGGAGGATGCTGCGGCCACGCTCATCCGCGCCGCCGTCGTCGCCGGCCTCGTGCTCGCCGCGATCGATGTGATCGTGGTCATCCGCCGGAACCGCACCAAGTCGCGCATGACCAAGCGCGAGGTGCGCGACGAGAACAAGAACACCGACGGCGACCCGCTCGTGAAGTCGCAGCGCCGCTCCCGGCAGCTGGCCATGAGCCGCAACCGGATGATCGCCGCGGTCGCCGACGCCGACGTCGTGCTCGTCAACCCCACCCACGTCGCCGTCGCACTGAGCTACGTCCCCGGCAAGTCCGCGCCGCGGGTCGTGGCCAAGGGCAAGGGGCTCGTCGCCGCCCGCATCCGCGAGAAGGCCGACGAGCACCGCGTCGCCCAGGTACGGGACATCCCGCTCACCCGGGCGCTGCACGCCAGCTGCGAGATCGGCCACGTCATCCCGGCCGAGTTCTACACCGCGGTCGCCCGCGTGCTCGCATTCGTGATGGCACTCGAGAAACGCGGCATGCGCGGCGGGATGCACACCATCGCGCAGACGCCCATCGGCTCACCAGGAGGTAGCAGAACGTGAATCGGAACTTCGCCAGGCTCGGGGTCCCCGTCGGGATCGTGGCCGTGGTGCTCCTGCTCGTCGTGCCCATCCCGGCATGGCTGCTCGACGCCCTCATCGTGGTCAACATCCTGCTCGCGCTGATCATCCTGCTCACGACGATGTTCGCGCGCAAGCCGCTGGACTTCTCGGTCTTCCCGTCGCTGCTGCTCGGGGCGACCCTGTTCCGCCTCGGGCTCAACGTCGCGTCGACGAGGCTCGTCCTCGGTGACGGCTACGCCGGCCAGGTCATCGCCGCCTTCGGGCACGTCGCCGTCGGCGGGTCGCTCATCATCGGCGCCGTCGTGTTCCTCATCCTCGTCGTCATCCAGTTCGTCGTCGTCACGAAGGGCGCCGAGCGCGTCGCCGAGGTCGGCGCGCGCTTCACCCTCGACGCGATGCCCGGCAAGCAGATGGCGATCGACGCCGACCTCAACGCCGGTCTCATCACCGACGTGCAGGCGCGCGAACGGCGGGCCGAGGTGTCGGCGGAGGCCGACTTCTACGGCGCCATGGACGGTGCGTCGAAGTTCGTCAAGGGCGACGCCATCGCCGGGATCATCATCATCATCATCAACATCGTGGGCGGCATCGCGATCGGCATGCTGCAGAACGGCCAGTCCATCGAGGACGCCGTCAACACGTACACCCTCCTCACGATCGGCGACGGTCTCGTCACGCAGGTGCCCGCCCTGCTGATGGCCGTCTCGACCGGCATGATCGTGACCCGCTCGAACGCCGAGTCCGACCTCGGGACCACGGCATCCGCGCAGCTCATGCAATCGAGGATCGCGCTGCAGATCGCCGCATGCGCCGCCATCGTCATGGCCCTCATCCCCGAGATGCCCAAGCTCCCGTTCCTTGTTGTCGGCGCACTCCTGTTCTGGGCGGCCGCGCGCGTCAAGACGAGTGACGCGCGGAAGAAGGCGGAGGCCGAGCGCGCCGAGACCCTGCCGCCGTCGCCGGCCGAGACGCCGGAGGAGCTGATGGAGCAGATGCGGGTGCACGCTCTGGAGATCCTCCTCGCTCCCGACATCGTCGACCTGGTGTCCGGGTCGGCGGACGACCTTCTGGGGCGGGTGCGCGCGCTGCGACGGAAGATCGCGTTCGACCTCGGCGTCGTCGTGCCCCCTGTCCGCACGCGTGACAGCGTCGAGCTCCCCAACGCGACCTACGTCATCAGGGTCGCGGGCGTGGAGATGGGACGGGGAACGGCTCCAGCCGGCCGCGTGCTCGCCCTTGGCGACGGACTCGACACCATGCCGGGCATCGCGACGGTGGAGCCCGTGTTCGGGCTGGCCGGGAAGTGGATCCCCCTGGGGATGCGGCACAGCGCCGAGATCGCCGGAGCCACGGTCATCGATCGCGTCTCCGTGGTCGTCACGCACCTCTCGAGCATCATCACCACCAATGCCGACCGGCTTCTCAGCCGGGAGGACGTGCGCACCCTCACCGACAGCGTGAAGAGATCCAACCCGGCCGCCGTCGAGGAGCTCACCCCGAACCTGCTCTCCCTCGCGGAGATCCAGCGGGTCCTGCGCGGCCTCCTCGCCGAGCAGGTGCCGATCAACGACCTCCCGCGCATCTACGAGGCGCTCGCGCTGCGCGCCCGGGTGTCGACGGATCCCGAGGGGCTCATCGAGGCTGCCCGCGCCAGCCTCGGTCCCGCCATCGCCGCCCCGCACGTCGACGAGGGGGTCATGCGCGTCATCATGATCGATCCCGGCCTGGAACAGCGGATGCTCGAGGGCCTCCGCCCCGGCGAGAACGGCACCCAGATCGTGCTCGACCCGTCGCTCATCGAGGAGGTCATCGGGGCCGTGACGCGGACGGTCCGCGCGGTGGCCGAATCGGGGACCAGCGCCGTGCTCGTGTGCGCCCCGGCACTGCGCTCCGCGATCCACCGGCTCATCGCGGTGCAGGCCCCCGACCTCATGGTGCTGTCCTACACCGAGGTCACCACGGTGGGGGCCCAGATCGAGACGCTCGGGGTGATCCGTGCCAGCGAGCAGCTCTCGGCGTGACGATGGGATGAAGACGATAGTGTGGTTCGAATGCTGGTCCTGACGCGAAAGATCGGTGAGCGGATCCTCATCGGAGACGACATCATCGTGACCGTGCTCGACGTGCGGGGCGACAACGTGCGGATCGGCATCGAGGCGCCGGGCAGCCTGCGCATCCAGCGCGACGAGGTGGTCCGAGCCGTCGAGGCCGCCAACGTCGAGGCCGCCGAGGTGACCGACGATGCCACGGCCGGACTCGTGGCACGGCTGGCCGAGATCGCCGGACGACCCGATCCGGAGTCCTGACACCTCGGCCATCGGCACGACGACGCCGCCCGCCGCCCGGATCAGTGGCCGCGGAGTCTCTCCATGTCGCGACGTTCCCGCTTGGTCGGACGCCCGGCGCCACGATCGCGCACTCCCACCGACGCCACGGCCTCGCGAGGCGGTGGTGGCGGGGTCTGGTCGAGCATCGCCGTCGCCGCGACCTCTGCCCCGACCCGCTTCACGATGAGCTTCTGCACCACGAGGATTCGATCGAAGCCGTTGGCGCGCACGCGCACCTCATCGCCGACGCGGACGGTCTGCGCCGCCTTCACCCGCTCGCCGTTCACGCGGACGTGCCCGGCGCGGCACGCGGCGGTGGCGAGCGACCTGGTCTTGAACTGGCGCACCGCCCACAGCCACGCGTCGACGCGCGCTGCGGTGATCGGCTCCATCCGTTCAGACTAAACCCGCTCCGCCCTGCCTATCCCTGCAGGAACGACCACCAGATGAGCAGGAGGGTGACGAGGAACCCCACGACGTAGTTGATCGCGAGGAAGCGGCGCCAGCCGTGGTTCGCCCGTCCGGAATCGTCGTCGGACACCGACCAGTACGGCGCGGCGGCGGCGATGTACGGCAGCACGAGGAGCGCCGCGAGCGGACCGGGCCACGGCGTGGTCAGCATGAGGACCCCGCCGAGCGCCCACAGCACGATGGCCACCCGCACCGTGCGCCGGGCGCCCAGCCAGGTGGCGATCGAGGCGATGCCGGCCTCGCGGTCGGGCCGCACGTCCTGGACCGCTCCGAACGCATGACTGGCCATTCCCCAGAGGAAGAAGGCCAGGAGCAGCGCGACCAGCTGCGGGGTGAAGACGGCGCCGGCCACGGCGAGGGCGTACACGGCAGGACTCACGAAATGCGTGCTCGAGGTGGCTGAGTCGAGCACCGGCCGCTCCTTGAAGCGCAGTCCTGGAACCGAGTAGGCCAGAACGGCGAACAGGCTCACGGCCAGCACGAGCCAGGACGCCGGATGCCCGGTGCCGCCGAGCACGAGCATCGCCGCGACGAACACGGCCGAGAACACGATGCCCGAGACCATGACCGTGCGGTGCACCCGCGGGTCGAGGAGGGCGCCCTCGACGCCGCCCTTCCGCGGGTTGCGGAGGTCGGACTCGTAATCGAACACATCGTTGATGCCGTACATCAGGAGGTTGTACGGCACGAGGAAGAACAGGGTGCCGACGACGAAGAGGGCGTCGATCCGTCCGGTCGTGAGGAGGTAGGCGGCGGCGAACGGATAGGCCGTGTTGATCCAGCTCAGCGGCCGCGACGACAGCACGACCTGACGCAGCAGCGCCGGGCGCGGGGACGCATCCGTGTTCTCACGATTCACGGTCGTCCTCCTTCCGGCCGATCAGCACCCAGATCGACGGTAACAGCAGCGCACCGGCCAGCGGATACGCGAAGTCCTCGATGGGAGCGAGCCCGAGGTCGATGCCGCTGCGCCCCTCGTCGGAGTACACCATGAGCCCGACCGAGATCATGATGTTGTCGAAGACCGCTGTGAGCGCGAACAGCACCACGATGGTCAGGATGATCGGTCGGATGAGCCGTGGTCGACGCGGCAGGGCGATCGCCGCCACGACGGCCACGATGGCGAGCACGATGAGATCGAGGGCGGCGTAGCTCATCGGCTCCTCCGCTGCGGAAGCCGGGAGAACAGGGCGACGAGGTTCATGGTCAGGTAGCAGAGGAAGGCGAGGAAGAACGCCTCCTCGATGGGCAGCTCCGGAGCCAGCAGGATGCCGGTCATGTACGGGGTCTCGCCACGGCTGAACAGGCCCAGTGCGATGCCGACGAGGTCCCAGGCGAGGAAGAACACCAGGCCGACGACCAGCACGATCGCCGCTCGGCCGGGGGAACGCCAGAAGAACAGCCGGTAGCGCCAGTCGAGCACCACCATTCCCGCGATGCTCAGGAGCAGGGCGGTGAGATAGGCGAACGTCACCGCGTCTCCGCGGGCACGGGGCTCGAGGCTCGGGGACCGGACGGGGCTCCCGGTTCCGGCAGCGGCGTCGCCGTCGTGTCCCCGTTCATGCGCTTGAGCGCGATCTCGGCGCTGATGAGGCACATCGGCAGTCCGATGCCCGGGATGGTGCTCCCTCCGGCGTAGAACAGGCCGTCGACCTTGCGGGAGGCGTTGCGGCCGCGGAGCATGGCGCTCTGGCGCAGCGTGTGCGCCGGACCCAGCGCACCGCCCATCCAGGAGTTGAGGTCGGAGGCGAAGTCGCCGGGCCCGACCGTGCGGCGCACCACGATGCGCTCGGCGAGGTCGGGGATGTCGGCCCACTCGGACAGGCGACGGATGGCGGCGTCGGCGACGCGCTCCACCTGCACGTCTCCCGCGCCGTCGTCTCCGCCGCGGCCGATGCCGACGTCGGCAGGCACGGGGACGAGCAGGAACAGGTTGCTGTCTCCCGATGGTGCGACGGTCGGATCCGTCGCGCTCGGCATGCAGGCGTAGAACGACGCGGGTTCCGGTATCGTCGGCCGGCTCCCGAAGATGCTGTTGAAGTTGGTGCGCCAGTCGCGCGTGAAGAACAGCGTGTGGTGCAGCAGGGGAGGGAGTTCGCCCCGGATGCCGAGCATCACGAGGACGGCGCCGGGTCCCGACGTGCGCCGCTGCCACCAGCGCTCCGGATAGGTGCGGAGGGACTCCGGCACGAGCTCGGTCTCGGTGTGGTGCAGGTCGGCCGTCGAGACGACCTCGTCCGAGGCCAGGGAAACGTGACTGCCGCCGGCGTCGCGGTAGCTGACGCCCGTCACGGAGGCGCCGGTCGACGTCACGGCGTCGATCGACACGACGCGGGCGCCCGTGACGATCCGGACGCCCTCGGCGCGCGCGAGTCGTTCGATCGCCGCGATCAGGGCGGAGAAGCCGCCTTGCGGGTAGAGCACGCCGTCAGCCAGGTCCATGTGGCTCATGAGGTGGTACATGGCCGGGGTGCGATCAGGGGACGAGCCGAGGAACACCGCCGGGTATCCGAGGATCTGCCTCAGCCGGTTGTCCTTCACGTAGCCGGCGACGAAGCGGTCGAGCGGCTGCGCGAGCAGGCGGATCAGTCGGCCGGAGCGCTTCAGCACCGCACGGTCGAGGAACGGCCTGAGGGATGCGAAGCTCGTGTACAGGAACCGGTCGACGGCGTCCCGGTAGGTGTCCCGGGCGGAGTCGAGGTAGCGGTCGAGGGCTGCTCCCGCTCCGGGTTCGATGCGGTCGAAGGCCGCGACGTTGCTGGCGCGGGCGGCCGCCAGGTCGATGGGCTCCCGCTCGCCCTCGAAGTACACCCGGTAGCCGGGGTCGAGGAGCGTGAGATCCAGTTGTTCAGCGGCGCTCGTGCCGAGGAGGCGGAAGAAGTGCTCGAAGACCTCCGGCATCAGGTACCACGACGGTCCGGTGTCGAACCGGAAACCTCTGGATTCCCAGTGCCCGGCCCGGCCGCCCACCTCGTCGCGGGCCTCGAGGAGCGTCACCTCGCGACCGTCGCGCGCCAGGAGTGCTGCCGTGGCGAGTCCGGCGATGCCGCCGCCGATCACGATCGTGCTGGTCATGGTTCGCGTCCCGCCGTGACGGCGGCCCTGACGGCGATGGTGAGCTTCTCGGCATCCGGCACCCGCACGCGGCAGGAGAGCAGGTCGCTCGCCGGGGTGGCCCGCAGCTTCACGGAGAGCCGGCCGAAGAGTGCGTGCGCTGCGGTGACGGCCGCACGGCTGTTGCGGGGGAGTCGGGTGATGGCCCGTCCGGCGATCGCGAGATCGTCGTCGATGTCGTCGAGGATCGCCGTCTTCTCCTCCTCGGTCATGCGGGCGGGGTCGACGGCCGGGAAGTAGTTGCGACCCAGGCTGCTCCAGTCGGCCGACAGGTCGCGGAGGAAGTTGACCTTCTGGAAGGCGGCGCCCAGATGACAGGCGCCGTCCTCGAGCAGCCGCAACTCATCGGAGGAGTACACCTGGCCGGCCACGAAGGCGCGCAGGCACATGAGCCCGATCACCTCGGCCGAGCCGTGGATGTAACGCTCGACCTCGTCGGCCTCGAACGGGCGGGGGTCCAGGTCGCGGCGCATGGAGGCGAAGAAGGGGGCGGTGAGGTCGGTGCCGATGCCGGTCGCGCGAGCCGTGGTCGCGAAGGCGTGCACGACCAGGTTGGTGCTGAACCCGGTGAGCACGGCGCGATCGGTCTCGCGCTCGAACTCGTCGAGCCGTTCCCGCTGCTCGTCGACGCTGAGGCCGGCCGCCGCTGCCGCACCGTCGACGATCTCGTCGGCGACGCGCACGAGGGCGTACAGGTCGCGCACCTGGGATCGCACGCCGGAGCCGAGCAGGCGCGCGGCGGCGCCGAACGAGGTGGAGTATCGCGCGATGACGACGCCTGCGCTGGTGGACGCCGCATCCGTGTACAGGTCGAGGGGCTCTCTGCCGGTCATCGGGATCGGTTCACCGCCCGGTCGCCGAAGGAGGCGAGCAACTGGCGCAGCTCGGAGGGCAGTCCGGATGCCGACAGTTCGGCATCGGCGAGGGCGACGTGGTCTCGGGCCAGCTGTTCCGTGTGCGCCACCGAGCCGCACGAGATCAGACAGGCGCGCACCAGCTCGGCCTCGTCCTCGGTGAGGTCGGGCTTGCCGACGTAGGCAGCGATCGACGGCCACTCCGCAGTGGTCCTGGCATGGGCGAGCAGGGTGGTGACCTTGCCCTCCCGGAGGTCGGCGAGCCGGCTCTTGCCCGTGACGGCCTCGTCGCCGAAGACTCCGAGGAGGTCGTCGGTGAGCTGGAAGGCCACGCCGATCAGCCGGCCGAAGCGCCCGAGGCTCGCGGTGTCCTCCGACGTCGCTCCGGCCAGGATGGCTCCCGCCTGGAGCGGTGCCTCGCAGGAGTACACGGCGGTCTTCTGCTCGAGCGTGGCCAGCACCTCCGGGATGCCGACGGCGTGCGCACCGACGGTGTTCGTCACATCGCTGAGCTCACCGGCCGCCGAGATGAACACGGCACGATCGAGCAGGTCGAGCAGACGGACGCGCGTCTGGGCGTCCACCTCGAGCATCGCCACGATGCGGTGGGCCTGGCTGAGCGCGAGGTCGCCGGCGAGCAGGGCTGCTGCTTCTCCCCAGACCTGGGCCTGCACCGCGTCGGCTCCGTGCGCGGTCGCCCGTGCGCTGAAGGAACCGAGCACGTTCGCCGCCCCGCGCCGGACGGCATCGTGGTCGATGACGTCGTCGTGGATGATGAAGGCGGTGTGGAGCAGTTCGAAGGCGATCGCGAGCCGCGTCGACACCCGCTCGTCGGTGCCGCCCAGACCGCAGTACGCGGCGAGCACCAGGGCAGGCCTCGCCCGCTTGCCCCCGGCGCTCGCCCTCTCGAGCTGGTCCCAGAGCTCGACGTAGTGGTCGCCGTAGTCGCCGGCGCGCAGCCGGGCCGCCGCGAAATAGCGGTCGAGCTCGCTCTCGACGGTCGCCGTCGCGACGTCGATCATGAGAAGCGCTCCAATTGGTCCATCTGCATGACCATCCAGGGGCTGAAGGCCCACGGCGTCTCGCGCGCTGCGCGAGCGACGGCGGTGGGGTCCGCCCACACGAACTCCGCCACCTCGCGGGGATCGGGGTCGGGATCGCCGTCGGTGCGGGCGACGTAGACGGGGCATACCTCGTTCTCGACGGTTCCGCGGGCGTCCACGGCGCGGTAGCGGAACAGGGGGAGGGCCAGGGAGACGTCGCTGATCTCGATGCCCAGTTCGAAGTCGGCGCGCCGGTGGACAGCGGACAGCACCGGCTCGGCCGGTCGCGGGTGGCCGCAGAACGAGTTGGTCCAGACCCCGGGCCACGTGCTCTTGCTGAGCGCGCGGCGGGTGAGCAGGAGCCGGCCTTCGCTGTCGAGCACATAGCAGGAGAAGGCGAGGTGGAGCGCGGTGTCCGGGCCGTGGGCTGCCGCCTTCGAGGCTCGCCCGATCGGCGTGCCGTCCATGTCGAGCAGGACGATCTCGTCGTCCACCTGGATGCCGGTCTCCGTCAGTGTCACCCTGTGCCCCCGGATTCGTCCTCGATCGTACAAATAGCTAACTAAGTTAGCGAAATAGACGTTACCATGTCTTCCATGACGACAGAAGCCGAATCGGGAGGGGAGACGGCCTCCTATTGGTATGACGTCGACGATACCCACGGGGGAGAAGCCGTGCGGGTTCTGGAGGCGCTCCGGCGCTTCCGCAGCGCCGACCGGACCATGCGCCAGCGCACCCAGGGCGACATGGACATGAACGAGACCGATCTCGCCGCGCTGCGCTTCATGATCGCCGCGGAACGGGACGGGCGCTCGGTCGGTGCCACGGAGCTCGCCCACCACCTCGCCATCTCGACGGCGGCGACCACGAAGCTCGTCAAGCGTCTCAGCGCATCCGGCCACGTCATGCGACTGCCGCACCCCAGCGACGGGCGCGCCCAGGTGCTCCGGCCCACACCCGGCGCCCACGACGAGGTGCGCAAGACCCTCGGCGAGATGCATGCCAGGATGATGGCCGTCGCCGATTCCCTGGACCCCGACGAGCAGCACGTCGTGATGCGATTCCTCACCGAGATGGCCGAGGCTGTGACGCGAAACGACGACTGACGCACTCGCTCCCACCGTCGTGGGGCATGCTTGACGGGTGAGTGCAGCAACCGGCGATGCCTGGGTCGAGGGGCCTGACGGTGCCCGCTACTGGGGCAGGTTCGGCGCGGCGGGCCTGCTCGCGTGGGATCCCCATCGAGGGGTGCTCATGCAGCATCGCGCCAGCTGGAGCCACTTCGGCGATACCTGGGGACTCCCCGGCGGAGCGCGCCATGAGCAGGAGGACGCCGTGGCCGGCGCCATTCGTGAGGCCTCGGAGGAGGCCGGCGTGCACCGCGGAGACGTCGAGGTCATCTCCATCTCCGTGCTCGACCTCGGATTCTGGTCGTACTCCACCGTCATCGCCCGCGTCGTGCGCCCGTTCGAGCCCGTCATCAGCGATCCGGAGAGCATCGAGCTGCGCTGGGTGCCCGTCGCCGACGTGGCCTCCCTGCCGTTGCACCCGGGATTCGCGGCGAGCTGGCCGGCCCTGCGTCCCCTGCTGGAGGACTGAGCGACCGTCCTGCAGCGGCGGCCGGAGTGTCGTTGGCTCAGGAGGCCGGTGCCTCCGCTCGTTGCTGCGCCTTCCGCGGGAACCACGGGACGATCGCCGACGTCGAAGCCTGATACTCGGCGTACTCCGGGTGCCGTGCCTTCGACAGCGATTCTGTGAACGCCGTCGAACCGATGAAGAGCGCCGTCAGCAGGACCGGAGCGAGGAGTGTCCAGTGCAGGACGATCCCGGTCGCGGCGACGGCGAAGAGGTAGAACGCCCACCACTGAGCCTGCTCGAAGAAGAAGTTGGGGTGGCGGGAGTACCGGAACAGGCCCGTCTGCAGCACGCGCGGGTTCGGCGTGCGACCGGCGGCCGTCTCCGCCTTCTTCCACTGGTGGAAGTTCCACTGCTCCTGGTCCGCGACGGTCTCGCCGAACAGCAGTGCGAGGAACAGCACGGCGATGGCCACGTCCCAGACGCCGAGGGGAGTCGGCCCAGCAGCGTAGACGGTCCATGCGGGGAGGGTGATGCCCAGGATGAGCAGGTTCTGGTAGGTGGCGATGAAGAGCAGGTTGAAGACCTGGAACAGCGCGGGCGACATCCGTCCGCGCAGCGCCGCCCAGCGGTAGTCCTCGCCGCCACGCGCATAGCCGCCCTTGCGCGCGAAGTTGAAGGTGAGGCGGGCCCCCCAGAGAGTGACGAGTGCGGCCATGATGAGCAGCCGGGGGTCGGAGAACCCGGCTGCGGCGGCGAACACCCAGACGTAGACGACGGGCGAGATCGACCAGATGCGATCGACCCACGAGTACTCACGGGTGATCACCGAGAGGAGCCAGGTGGCGACGATGGTGGCCGCACAGATCCAGAGACACACGACGAGAGGCTGCATGGCACCAGATGTTACGCCGTGGATAGACTCGACCCGTGGCACAGCAGAGCGAGCCGAGCGCTCGAATATGGACGGTGCCCAACGTCCTGAGCTTCCTCCGCCTCGCACTCGTGCCGTTCTTCCTCGGCTACCTCATCGCGGGCGACTACATCGCGGCCCTCGTGATCCTGGTGATCTCGAGCGCCACCGACTTCCTCGACGGCTTCCTCGCCCGCCGGCTGAACCAGGTCACCCGCCTGGGGCAGCTGCTCGATCCGGCAGCGGATCGCCTCTACCTGTTCGCCGCGATCGTCGGGCTGGCCGCCGGGGGACTCGTGCCCTGGTGGCTGGTGGTGCTGATCGTGGGACGCGACGTCTTCCTTGCGGCGCTCGGCATCCTGCTGGCGAACCACGGGTACGGTCCGCTTCCCGTGCACCAACTGGGCAAGGTCGCGACCTTCGCCCTGTTCCTCGGACTGCCGATCATCATGGTCGGACCGGCCTTCCCCGTCACGGAACTGGTGGCCGAACCGCTCGGATGGGCCATCACCCTCTGGGGAGTGTTCCTCTACTGGTGGGCGGGAATCATCTACGCCATCGAGACACTGCGCGTGATTCGGTTGCCGAACCTTCCGAGCACCGTTCGATCCGATACGCTTGATCGATAGGGAGGTGCGCTGTGGGAGAGTCCGACGACCGGAAGACCGGGGCACAGGCCGACAAGGTCGACCAGGTGAGCACGGACACCACACTGTCCTTCACTCAGGAGCAGGCCAACGCCCTGTCCAATATCGACTCCGACCTGACGGCGGAGGAGGACGAAGCCGTCCAGGCCCTCCCGTCCGGATCGGCGCTGCTCGTGGTGCGCCGCGGGCCGAACGCGGGTGCGAGGTTCCTCCTCGATGCCGATGTCACCACGGCCGGCCGGCATCCGGATGCCGACATCTTCCTCGATGACGTGACGGTCTCGCGCCATCACGCGCAGTTCCTCCGTCACGGCACCGCCTTCGAGGTCAAGGACCTCGGATCCCTGAACGGCACGTACTTCGATGGCGTCCGCATCGAGACCGCCCTCCTCGCAGACGGTGCGGAGGTGCAGGTGGGCAAGTTCCGTCTCACCTTCTACTCCTCGCGGTCTGACGTCGCCGGGGCATGATGCGGGGCGCCAGCGCCCAGGCGCGGGTCCAGTCATCCGCATCCCTCCTCAGCATCGGTCAGGTCCTCGCACGCCTCACCCCCGAGTTCCCGGAACTCACCCCGTCGAAGCTGCGCTTCCTCGAGGAGCAGGGCCTCATCTCTCCCGCGCGCACGGATTCCGGCTACCGCAAGTTCTGCGCGGCTGACGTCGAGCGGATCCAGCTCATCCTCGGCATGCAGCGCGACCACTACCTGCCGCTCAAGGTGATCCGCGGCTACCTGGAGCAGCTCGACGCCGGCCACGTCCCGACGCTTCCCGGAACGGCCTCTCCGGGCCCGTCGATGCTCTCCACGGCCAGGCGCTTCAACCGCGATGAACTGCTGCGCGAATCGGAGGCGTCCCCGCAGCTGCTGGCCGATGCCGTGTCGACGTCGCTCATCGTTCCGGCCGAGTACTACACGGAGGAGACGGTCGCGGTCCTGCGCGCCCTGGCAGAACTGCGCCGGGCGGGCATCGAGCCACGCCACCTCCGGGGCTTCCGGGCGGCCGCTGAACGCGAGTCCTCCCTGATCGAGACCGCGATGACCCCCGTGCTGCGTCGACGCGACGCCTCCAGCCGCGCGAAGGCCGCGGAACTCGCCCTCGAGATCGGCTCCCAGCTCGAGGTAGTACGCTCGAGCCTGCTCCGCAGCGCCATCTCGCGCGTGACCAATCCGTGACCTCCTCGACACGCGGTGTCGATGTCGTTGCCGCACGGCACTGGGCTGGGTAGCGTGTGTGGAGCAGCGTGCGAACAGCGCGCATCCTGGAAGAGGCGGACCAATGAGTGAACTCAGTCGGAGTGACGCCGATCGCTACGATCTGCAGGTGCTGTTCACCGACGGACTGCCCGAGATGGACGCGAACACCGGGTATCGCGGTGCCGTCGCGGCCCGCGCCGCCGGGATCAGCTATCGCCAGCTCGACTACTGGGCCCGCACGGAGCTCGTCGAACCCACGGTTCGCGGAGCGGCCGGATCCGGTTCGCAGCGCCTCTACGGCTTCCGCGACATCCTCGTCCTCAAGCTCGTCAAGCGCCTCCTCGACACCGGGATCTCGCTCCAGCAGATCCGCGTCGCCGTCAACCAGCTGCGCGAGGCCGGAATCAACGACCTGGCCCAGACGACGCTCATGAGCGACGGTGCCAGCGTGTACCTCTGCACCTCGAACGACGAGGTCATCGACCTCGTGAGCCGTGGCCAGGGCGTGTTCGGCATCGCGGTCGGCAAGGTGCTCCGCGAGGTGGAGTCCACCCTCGTGGAGATCGACTCCCACCCCGTCGACACGATGGACGAGCTCGCGGCTCGTCGCCAGACCCGCAAGATCTCCTAGCTCCGACGCCGATCGAGCAGCGCCCGACGCCCGCAGATCGAGTAGCGCGCGATTCCGCGCTGAGCGAGTAGCGCCCGACGGAGTCGGACGCGTATCGAGATCACCGGCGAGCGCGTGGTCGCGCTCGTCGAGCGGGAGGCGACTAGCCGTTCGACTCCGCGCGCCCGATCGCCGGGCGCTCCACCGGCTGCGGAGCCGCGAGGTGGGCGTATTCGCCGATGCGCGCCGTGCGCAGCACGCGGTCGAGGAGCTGGTCGAAGTAGCGCGCCATCTCCTGGGCGCTGTCGCCGGGCCAGGCGTGCAGCGGCTGACCGGCGCCCTGCGCCTGCTGCAGCGAGGTGCGCTCGGGGAGCTGCGGGCTCAGCACGAGCGGCCCGAACATGTCGCGCAGCTCCTTGATGCGGTACTGGTGCTCCAGGGAGGCGACTCGGGTGCGGTTGACGATGATGCCGAGCGGCTGCAACCGGGACGACATGCCGCGCCGGATCTCCTCGATGGCACGCAGCGCGCGATCGGCGGCTGCGACGGAGAAGAGGCCGGGCTCTGTGACGACGGCGACCCGATCGCTGGCCGCCCATGCCGTGCGCGTCAGCGCATTGAGCGTCGGGGCGCAGTCGACGAGGACGAGGTCGTACTCCTTCTCGATGGTCTCGAGGGCGTCCTCGAGCTTCCAGATGTCGCGCTCGTGCGGATGCGGACCGTCGTAGTTGATGGCGGACGGCGAGCCGATCATGACATCGAGCTTCGAGCCGGGACGCCCACGCGTCCACCCGCTCGGAGCGATCGCGGAACGCACGATCTTCTCTTTCGGGCTCGCCAGGACGTCGGCGACATTGAGGTGCCCCGCGACGCTCACGGCCATGCCGGTGGAGACGTCGGACTGCGGGTCGAGGTCGACGACAAGAGTACGGATGCCGCGGGCGAACGCCGCTGAAGCGAGTCCGAGGGTCACCGTCGTCTTGCCGACGCCTCCCTTGAGGGAGCTGACGGAGAGTACGTGCACAAGTAGATACGTTACCTTTACTAGTCTGAGAGAACCTAACCGTCAGACCCGTGCCGCGCGCCTCTGAAAGGCCTGTATGTTCCAGAAGATCCTCGTTGCCAACCGCGGTGAAATCGCCATTCGCGCCTTTCGGGCCGCATACGAGTTGGGGGCGAGGACCGTCGCCGTCTTCCCGTACGAGGACCGCAATTCGCTGCACCGGCTGAAGGCCGACGAGGCCTACCAGATCGGCGAGCCGGGGCATCCGGTGCGCGCCTACCTCGACGTGGCCGAGATCGTCCGCGTCGCCCTGGAGTCCGGCGCCGACGCCATCTACCCGGGCTACGGGTTCCTCTCCGAGAACCCCGACCTCGCCGAGCAGGCCGCCGCGAACGGCATCACCTTCATCGGCCCCACCTCGAAGGTGCTCGAGATGGCAGGCAACAAGGTCACCGCGAAGACCCACGCGATCGAGGCAGGCGTCCCCGTCCTCGCCTCAACGCCGGCATCCCGGGACATCGACGAGCTCCTCGCCGGCGCCGACGAGATCGGCTTCCCCCTCTTCGCCAAGGCGGTCGCCGGCGGCGGCGG
>JBEVEO010000232.1:0-2696 GCA_040512695.1 Leifsonia sp.
GTGACTCGGGGCCCGTGCCCTCGTGGAGGGCGTGGAGCGTCTCGCCGACGCGGTCGAGCGGGATGTGGTGGCTCGGCACGGCACCGAGCGGGAGCTCGTGCTCGGCGAGGAGGTCGATCGCGTGGCGGACAGACTCGGGCGAGCGGCCGCGTACGCCGCGCACCGTGAGGGTCTTGCGCACGACCTGCGACAGGTCGTTGCCGGCGGAGCCGCCCGCGAGGCCGGCGAGAACGAGGACGCCGTCGCGGCGCAGCAGCGCAGCCGCGGTGGCGATCGTCTCGGGTGTGCCAATCGTGTCGACGACGGTGTCGAGGAGTCCGGTGGCCGCGGTGATGCGGGCAACCACGGTCTCGTCGTTGACCTCGGCAACGGCACCGAGTGCCTCGGCGTACGCGAGGCGCTGGACGTCGTGCGCCCGGCCGAGGACCCGGATGACGGCGGCATCCGCGGAGACGGCAGCGGCGACACAGGCGAGCCCGTGGTAGCCGGGACCGATGATGGCGACCTTGGAGCCGCGCCGGACCCTCCCGTGGACGAGGGTCCAGTCGACGGCGTTCGCGAGGGGAAGGGTCCAGGCGGCCGCGTCGGGGTCGAGGTCGTCGGGCAGCCGGTGCAGGGCATGGCGCGACGTCAGCTCGAGGTAGCCGGCGTTGCCGCCGTGCAGGCCGGAAGTGCGGTCGGCCGGGATCATCCCGACGCGCTCGCCCCCGGTCCACAGGTCGACCGTCGCGCAGAGCCGGTAGTCGCCGGCGCGGCACTCGATGCAGTCGCCGCAGCCGACGTACTCCTCGACGGCGACGCGGTCGCCCACCTTCACGCGGAGCCGGGCCGCGTCCTCGTCGGTGAGCCGGACGACGTGGCCGATGACATGGTGTCCCAGGACGGCCGGGGCCTTGAGCTTGCCCTCGTGCAGGTCGACGTCGGTGCCGCACAGGGCGGACGACTCGACCCGCAGGAGGCTGCCGGTCGTGGGGACCGGGACCTCCCGGACCTCGGTGTGGCCGTGCCCGTCGCTGACGGCCGCGAGCACGGTCGAGGGGAGGCCGGCGGCCCCCGCCGTCGGTGTCACCGCCGGAACCTGCGCTTGGAGGATCCGGCGCGGGCGTCGGCCTGCTGCTTGGCCTTCTCGACCTCTTCCTTCAGCTGGCTCCAGATGTCGTAGACGATCTCGCCGTACGCCGGCTGGTGGCGCAGCTGGAGCACGTCGCGCGGGCGCTCGAAGGGGACGTCGATGAAGGCCTTCGCCCGGCCGGGCTGCGCGCTCATCACCATGATCCGGTCGCTCAGCGTCACCGCCTCGTCGACGGAGTGCGTGATGAAGACGACCGTCTTGCGCGTCTCGTCCCAGATCCGGAGCAGCTCGGCCTGGAGGAGGGTCTTGTTCTGCTCGTCGAGTGCCGAGAACGGCTCGTCCATCAGCAGGATCTCGGGGTCGTTCGCGAACGCGCGGGCGATCGAGACGCGCTGACGCATGCCGCCGGAGAGCTGGTGCGGGTAGGCGTCGGCGAACTTCGTGAGACCGGTGGCGTCGAGGTAGTGGCCCACCGTCTCGTTGATCTCCGCCCTGCCGACGCCGCGGACCGTGAGGCCGTACGCGGCGTTCTGCCGGACGCTCATCCAGGGGAAGATCGAGTCGCCCTGGAACACCATGGAGTTCTCCGGGCGGCCGGCGCTGCCGCCGTTGACCTCGATCGTGCCGGCGCTCGGCGACTCGAGGCCCGCCAGCATGCGTAGGAACGTGGTCTTGCCGCAGCCCGAGGGCCCGACGATGGTCAGGAACTGGCCGGTGGGGACGTCGAGGTCGAAGTCCTCGAGCGCCGTGACGACGTGGCCTCCGGGGACGGTGAACTTCTTGTTCAGGCCGCGGATGCGGATCTTGGTGTCCACGTCGGTGACGGCTCCCGGGACAGGAGTGGTGGCGATGCTCATGATGGGTTCCTTTCCGGCTCAGTGCCGGGAGATCCAGGGCGTGAGCTTGCGGCCCACGAACCCGACGACGACGGCGAGCAGCATGCCGACCAGCGCGAAGATGAGCAGGTAGGCGTACATCGACTCGATGCTGAACAGCTGGTAGGAGTTCCAGACCATGAAGCCCCAGCCGTTGCCGACGCCGCCGAGCATCTCCGCGATGGCGAGCATGATCAGGCCCATGCCCGCGCCGAGCTCGACACCGGTGATGATGTTGGGCATGGCACCGGGGAGGGCGACGGTCCAGAAGACACGACGCCTGCTGGCGCCGAAGTTCTCGGCGACGTCGTAGTAGATCGGGGCGACGTTGGCGACGCCCGTGAACGTGTTGATGACGACCGGGAAGAAGACACCCATCGCGACGAAGTACCAGATGGTGTTTTCGCCGGTGCCGAAGAAGAGCAGGAACAGCGGGAAGACCGCGCTCTTCGGGACGGGGTAGAGGCCCGAGATGATCGGTCGCAGCGCGGCGTTCACGGTCTTCGAGAGACCCATGATGACGCCGATCACGATGGCAGGGACGGCGCCGACCACGAAGCCGATCGCGAGCCGGCCCAGGCTGTGCCGGGACTGCGTCCAGAGGCCCCCGTTCTGGGCCTCGTTGATGAGGGCCCGGAAGATCCCGGTCGGTGCGGGGAAGAAGCGGGCGTCGAGGGCCCCGGCGCGGGAGAGGATCTCCCACACGACGAGGAGGGCGATGGGGCTGGCGATCGAGATGATGTGCAGGC
>JBEVEO010000241.1:0-39526 GCA_040512695.1 Leifsonia sp.
CGTCACCCGCGGACTGAGTGTCGGCCTCCTCGAGCAGCGCGACTGGGCGTCCGGCACGTCGAGCCGATCATCGAAGCTCGTGCACGGCGGCATCCGCTACCTCGAGCAGCTCGACTTCCGGCTGGTGCGCGAGGCGCTAATCGAGCGCGGGCTGCTGCTGCAGCGCATCGCACCGCATCTCGTGAAGCCGGTGCGGTTCCTGTATCCGCTGAAGAAGCGCGTCATCGAGCGCTTCTACGTCGGCGCCGGCATGCTGCTGTACGACATCTTCAGCTACTCGGGCGGTCGTCCTCCCGGTGTTCCGCACCACAGGCACCTGTCGAAGCGCCAGGTCATGCGCGCCATCCCGTCCCTCTCGCACGACGCCCTCGTCGGAGGCATCACCTACTACGACGCGCAGGTCGATGACGCACGCTACGTGTCGTCCCTCGGGCGCACCGCATCCTTCTACGGGGCGCACGTGGCCACCCGGGTGAAGGTCGAGGGGTTCATCAAGGTCGGCCAGCGCGTCGTCGGCGTGCACGCCCACGACCTGCAGACCGGCGAACGGTTCGAGGTGCGCGCCAAGCAGGTCGTGAACGCCACGGGAGTGTGGACGGACGACACGCAGCGGATGGTGGGGGAGCGCGGCACGTTCAAGGTCCGCGCATCGAAGGGCATCCACCTCGTGGTGCCGCGCGACCGGTTCCAGTCGTCCATGGGCCTGCTCCTGCGCACCGAGAAGAGCGTGCTGTTCGTCATCCCGTGGGGCAGGCACTGGCTCATCGGCACCACGGACACCGACTGGAACCTCGACAAGGCGCACCCGGCGGCGACGGCGGCCGACATCGACTACCTGCTCGAGCACGTCAACAGCGTGCTGTCCACCCAGCTGACGCGGGAGGACGTCGAAGGCGTGTTCGCCGGACTCCGCCCGCTGCTGGCCGGCGAGAGCGAGCAGACCTCGAAGCTGTCCCGCGAGCACCTCGTCGGGCACAGCGTGCCGGGGCTGGTCGTGATCGCGGGCGGCAAGTGGACCACGTACCGGGTGATGGCGAAGGATGCCATCGACGCGGCGGTCGACGCGCTCGACGGCCGCATCCCGCCGTCGACGACGCAGGAGATCCCGCTGCTCGGCGCCGAGGGCTATTTCGCCGCCTGGAACAAGCGCAGCAAGATCGCCAAGGCCTTCGGGGTGCACACCGTGCGCATCGAGCATCTGCTCAACCGCTACGGAACCCTGACGGACGAACTGCTCGACCTGATCCGCAACGATCCCGCCCTGGGGGAGCCGCTGCCCGGCGCCGATGACTACCTGGCGGCGGAGGTGGTCTACTCCGCCTCGCACGAGGGGGCGCTGCACCTCGAGGACGTGCTCGCCCGACGCACCCGCATCTCGATCGAGGCATGGGACAGGGGCGTCTCCGCGGCTCCGGTGGCCGCAGAGCTCATGGGCGGGGTGCTCGGCTGGGACAAGGAGCGACGCGAGGTCGAGGTTGCGAACTACCTCAAGCGCGTCGCGGCCGAGCGGCAGTCGCAGGAGCAGCCCGACGACGAGTCGGCCGACCGGGTGCGACTCGAGGCGCCCGACATCATGACGGCCGAGTAGGCCGGGGCCTCACCGTCGAACGGATGCGCGGCCGGGTGTCGCGCATCCGTTCACCGGGATGCGCCGAGGTCCACGGCGTCGTGGGTGGCGATGCCGAACGACTGTCCGGGATAGGCCAGGCCCGAGAAGTACATGTTGGTGTGGGCGACGATCTGCTCGCCCGTCACGGCGACCCCCGCGAACTCGGCGTCCTCGGTCGTGTGGGCATCGCTCACGAGCACGACGTCGTAGCCGTCGGCCGCAGCACGCTGCGTCGTGGTGCGGATGCAGTAGTCGGTCTGCGCTCCGGCCACGACGAGGCGCCCGACGTCCAGTCGCTCGAGCACCTCGGCGAGATCCGTCGCAGCGAACGAGTCGCGGTACTCCTTGTGGACCAGCGGCTCGTCGTCGCGTCGCTCGAGCGGTGCCGCGAGCTGCCAGTCGTCGCTGCCCCGCGTCATCCAGGCGTCCTCGTGCGCCACCCACACCACCGGGACGCCCTCGCTGCGGGCGCGTTCGACGAGGGCGGCCGTTCGCTCGAGGACGCCGGCCGCGTCGAAGGCGCTGGCCACGACGTCGACCTGCAGGTCGATCACGACGAGGGCGGTGGACGGGCGATCGCGGGGTTCTGCCATCGCACCAGTCTGGCACCGGCCCGGAGGTCCGGCCAGAGGCTTGTTAGGGTTGAAGGACTGTTCTGACGAGACATACGGAGTTCCAGCCATGGTTGATGTTCGGCGCGTGAAGCTCCCCGGAGTCGGTGTGCTGCACACCTTCATCACGGATGACGGCGGCAAGGTCGGCGTGATCGCCCACCGCTCCGGCCACAGCGACCTCGTGACATTCTCGGACGAGGAGAACGACTCCGAGAAGGTGTCGCTGCGGTTGAGCGAGGACGAGGCGCACACCCTCGCCGAACTCCTCGGAGGCACCCAGATCACCGAGACGCTCACGGCCCTCGACCAGATCCCCGGACTCTCGATCGACTGGTTCACGGTCGACTACGACGATCACATCGCCGGCCAGCCGCTGGGCGATCCAGCCGACGCCGGCGTCGCGGGCCTCACCGTCGTGGCCGTCGTGCGCGGGGAATCGGCCAACCCGGCCCCGGCCCCCGACTTCAAGGTCTTCCCGGGTGACACGCTCGTCGTCGCCGGCGCCCCCGAGAAGGTCGTCAAGGCCTTCGCATACTTCCGCACCGGAAGCCGCTCAGCGGTTCCGACGGCAGACGCACCGCCCGGAGGCTGACATGCACTTCGGCGGAGAACTCATCACGCTCGGCATCCTGCTGATCGTCGCATACGTGCTCGGTCGCCTCGGGAAGATGATCGGGCTGCCGACGATCCCGATCTACATGATCGTCGGCCTGCTCGCGAGCCCGCACACCGGGTGGTTCCCGCTCAACTTCGAGAACCACTACATCGAGCTGATCGCCGTCTTCGGCCTCATCATGCTGCTGTTCAATCTCGGCCTCGAGTTCGATCAGGACGAGTTCTTCTCCAACGCCGGCAAGCTCATCATCTCGGGCGGCTCGTACATCGTGCTCAACATGGGCGCCGGGCTCGTGTTCGGATTCATGCTCGGCTGGGGCCCGCGGGAGGCTCTCGTGATCGCCGGCATGACGGCGACGTCGTCCAGTGCGATCGTGACGAAACTGCTCATCGAGCTGAAACGCCTGCCGAACCGCGAGACGCCGATGATCCTCGGCGTGACCGTCGTCGAGGACATCTTCATCGCGATCTACCTCGCGATCGTCTCGGTCGTGCTGAGCGGCGAGACCGACATCGGTCCCATCCTGGTCAAGCTCGGCATCGCCTTCACGTTCCTCATCGTGATGTTCGCCGTCGCCCGCTGGGGCGGCCGCTTCGTCGGCCGCATCTTCCGGACCAAGGACGATGAGCTGTTCACGATCCTGTTCTTCGGCCTCGCCGTGATGTTCGGCGGCATCGGCGAGGTGCTCGGCGTCACCGACGCGATCGGGGCGTTCCTCATCGGCCTCGTGCTGGGCGCGACGCGCTACCGCAACAAGATCGAGCACATCGCCCTGCCCCTCCGCGACGTGTTCGGGGCGTTCTTCTTCCTCAACTTCGGCCTCGCCATGGACATCGCGAAGTTCCCGGCCGTCGCGCTCCCCGTGGCGATCGCCGTCGTCATGACGCTGATCCTCAACGCCGCGGCCGGGCAACTGGTGGCCCGTCTCAACAATCTCGGCGTCCAGGCGGGCATCAACGCCGCTGTCATCCTGCAGAACCGCGGCGAGTTCGCGCTCATCCTCGCGACCCTGTCCGTCGCGGCGGGACTGGATGAACGCATCACGCCGTTCGCGGGCCTCTACGTGCTCACGATGTCGATCATCGGGCCGCTGCTGGCTGCGAACTCGGAGAAGATCGGCGCCCGCATCATCCGCAAGCCGTCGGGACCGGACAAGCGCCGTGAGCGCGACCCGATGCTCGGCGAGGAGATCGCGCTCGTCGAGGCGGCGACGAGCGGGCTCAGCTCCAGTGCGGATCACGAGACCTCCGACGCGGTCAGCCGGCTGCTCGACGTGACGGAGAATGGAGCGGACACCTCCCGCTCGAAGGACGACGACTGATCCATGCTCCGGATGATGGTGCGCCCGCGCTGGGTGCTCGCCCTGCTCGCTGCGCTCGCGATCGCCGCCGGCTTCGCACTGCTCGGCCAGTGGCAGCTGACGCGAGCCGTGGAGTCCGGGCACGTCGAGCAGCAGACCACCGAGATCGTCGTGCCGCTCGCGGAGAAGGCGACGCCCGCCGAGCCCATCCGTCAGACGTCGACCGGGCAGATGGTGACGTCGAGCGGACACTGGGTCCCCGGCGACGAGCAGATCGTCGGCGGTCGCCTGAACGGATCGGAGACGGGGTTCTGGGTCGTCAGCCACTTCGCCGTCGATGATGCGGGGGGCGCCGGCCTCCCGGTGGCGCGCGGCTGGGCTCGGGACGTCGAGACGGCACGGTCCGTCGCCGAGGATCTCGCATCCGCTCCTGACGACCCCGTGACCATCACCGGGCGACTGCTGCCGACCGAGGCGCCCACCATCCCGGCCGATGGAGCCGATCCGCACTCCATGACGACCGTGTCATCCGCTGCCCTCATCAACCTGTGGGCGGACTTCGACGACCAGGACGTCTACGCGGCCTACCTCGTCGACGCCGAGGCTGCGCCCGGACTGGACCTGATCGACTCCCCGGTACCGGAGCACGAGGTCGAGCTCAACTGGCTCAACATCTTCTACGCCGTGGAGTGGGTGGTCTTCGCCGGATTCGCGATCTTCCTCTGGTACCGCCTGGTGCGCGACGCCTACGAGCGCGAGCAGGAGGAGGACGCCATCGTCGCCGATGGAGACGGGGCGGACCGGAGCACGTCGACCGCGCCGTAGAATGGACGCATGCCGCTCGCACCCAAACCCGTTGATTTTCCACGCATCCGGGGGGCGGTGAAGTTCTACCAGGTCGCGTCGATCATCACAGGAACGCTGCTCCTGGCCCTCTGCGCCGAGATGCTCCTCAAGTACGTCTGGGGCCTCGAGATCGAACTCGGCGGCCCGGCCGGCTTCCTCGCCCTCGTGCCCGTCGACACCGTCACGGCCGTCAACGTGTCGACCGGCATCCTCATCGTCCACGGCTGGTTCTACGTCGTGTACCTGTTCAGCGACTTCCGGCTGTGGAGCCTCATGCGCTGGCCGTTCACCCGGTTCATCGTGATCGCCCTCGGCGGCATCATCCCGTTCCTGTCGTTCTTCCTCGAGGGCCGCATCGCCCGCGAGGTGACGGCGTACCTCGCGAGCCGGGAAGCGGATGACGCGACGTCCCCGGTGCAGGGCGCCCCGAGCGTGGAGGCAGCCCCGTGAGCGCCACTGAACAGCGTCCCGTCCTCGTCGTCGACTTCGGCGCCCAGTATGCGCAGCTGATCGCGCGGCGCGTGCGCGAGGCATCCGTGTACTCCGAGATCGTGCCGCACTCGATCACGGCGGCCGAGGTCGCCGCGAAGAATCCGATCGGCATCGTGCTCTCCGGCGGTCCGTCGTCGGTCTACGAGGAGGGCGCCCCTGCGCTGGACCCCGGGATCCTCGAGCTCGGAGTCCCGACCCTCGGCATCTGCTACGGCTTCCAGGTCATGGCCACCCAGCTCGGCGGCGAGGTGGCCCACACCGGCCAGCGCGAGTACGGCTCGACGGCCGTGACCGCACGCACCGACGACAACGAGCTGCTCGGCGGCCAGCCGAGCGCGCAGACGGTGTGGATGAGCCACGGCGACTCCGTCGCGATCGCTCCGGAGGGCTTCGAGGTGCTCGCCTCGACGGCCTCGACGCCCGTCGCGGCGTTCGCCAACGACGAGAAGCGCCTCTACGGCGTGCAGTGGCACCCCGAGGTCAAGCACTCGCAGTACGGCCAGGACGTCATCGTGAACTTCCTGCACAAGGCGGCCGGGATCCCGGCCGACTGGAACAGCGGCAACGTGATCGCCGAGCAGGTCGCCAAGATCCGTGAGCAGGTCGGCTCGGCCCGCGTCATCGCCGGGCTGTCCGGCGGAGTCGACTCGGCCGTCGCCGCAGCGATCGTGCACGAGGCCGTCGGCGACCAGCTGGTCTGCGTCTTCGTCGACCACGGCCTGCTGCGCCAGGACGAGCGCCGCCAGGTGGAGGTCGACTACGTCGCGGCCACCGGCATCCGCCTCGTCACGATCGACGCCCGCGAGCAGTTCATCGCGGCCCTCGCCGGCGTCTCGGACCCCGAGACGAAGCGCAAGATCATCGGGCGCGAGTTCATCCGCTCCTTCGAACAGGCCGAGCGCGACCTCATCGCGGAGGCGGATGCCGACGGCGAGCCCATCCGCTTCCTCGTGCAGGGCACCCTCTACCCCGACGTCGTCGAGTCCGGCGGCGGGTCGGGGACGGCGAACATCAAGAGCCACCACAATGTCGGAGGCCTTCCCGAGGACCTGCAGTTCGAGCTCGTCGAGCCGTTGCGCACGCTGTTCAAGGACGAGGTGCGGGCCATCGGCCGCGAGCTCGGCCTCCCGGAGGAGATCGTCGGCCGCCAGCCGTTCCCCGGCCCCGGACTCGGCAGCCGCATCGTCGGCGAGGTCACCGAGGCGCGCCTCGAACTGCTGCGGCACGCGGATGCGATCGTGCGCGCCGAGCTGTCGGCCGCCGGGCTCGACGGCGAGATCTGGCAGTGCCCCGTCGTGCTCCTCGCCGACGTGCGCTCGGTCGGCGTGCAGGGCGACGGTCGCACCTACGGCCACCCCATCGTGCTGCGCCCGGTCTCGTCGGAGGACGCCATGACGGCTGACTGGACCCGCCTGCCGTACGACGTGCTCGCGCGCATCTCCAACCGCATCACCAACGAGGTGGCCGACGTCAACCGGGTCGTGCTCGACGTCACGTCGAAGCCGCCGGGAACGATCGAGTGGGAGTGAGTGGGTGGGTCGCTTTCGCGGCCGGATAGCTCGCTCCTCGCTCAGACATTGAGGGCTTGGAGACACCCCGGAAGGCGTGGGGCGTCTCCAAGCCCTCACTACTTGCCACCCCGCGAGCCACCCGGCCGCGAAAGCTCGGCCGTGGAATCGCTGACGCCGGCACGTGGGATCCGTGACGCGAGGCGGGTCCGCACGGGAGGATGGGCACATGGCTGAGATCGAGAACTCGAAACTGACCATCGTCGGCGCAGGCAGCGTCGGGGCGAGCCTGGCCTACGCGGCGCTCATCCGCGGGTCGGCGCGCCATGTCGCGCTCTACGACATCGACGCGGCCAAAGCCGATGCCGAGGTGCTCGACCTCGCCCACGGCACGCAGTTCACCGGTTCGAGCACCATCACGGGCGGTGCCGACATCGGGGTCGTCGAGGGCTCGAACATCGTCGTGATCACCGCTGGGGCGAAGCAGGAACCGGGCCAGACCAGGCTCGATCTCGCCGGGACGAACGTGCGCATCCTCGAGAAGCTCCTCCCGTCGTTGCTCGAGCGGGCTCCGGACGCCGTCTACGTGCTCGTGACCAACCCGTGCGACGTGCTCACCGTCGTCGCGCAGCGCATCAGCGGGCTGCCGGCGCATCGCGTGTTCTCCTCCGGGACCGTGCTCGACACCTCGCGTCTGCGCGTGCTGCTCGCCGACCGTGCCGGTGTCGCCACCTCGAGCGTGCACGCCCACATCGTGGGCGAGCACGGCGACACGGAGTTCCCGTTGTGGTCGAACGCGTCGATCGGCACGGTCCCGCTGCTCGACTGGGGCGGAGGCACCGTGTTCGCCGCGGAGGAACTCGAGCAGATCGCCGCGGACGTGCGCAACGCCGCCTACGCGGTGATCCGGGGCAAGGGTGCGACGAACTACGCGATCGGGCTCTCAGGCGCCCGCATCGTGGAGGCGGTCCTGCAGGACGAGCACGCCGTCATGCCCGTCAGCACCGTGCTGAGCGACTACCACGGCGTCGACGGAATAGCGCTGTCGGTGCCGAGCCTCGTGAGCGCGACGGGCGTGATCCCCATCCGCGAGACGCCGTTCTCCGCACAGGAGGAGGCCCGGCTGCTCGCCTCGAGCGAGGCGTTGCGTGCGTCTCTCGCTTCTCTCGGCTACTGACGGGGGATGCGTGTCCGTCGTTTTCCGAGAAAGTTCCGCAGCCCGTGTCGATCCGGCCGACATCCGTTCGACGTCCGAGTGAGGGCCGATGGAGCGCCCGACTTCCACCACACAACCGAGGAGAGAACACCATGAAGTACATGCTGATCATGCGATCCGACGACGCGGCCGTCGAGGCGTACAAGGCGATGCCGTTCGACGAGGTCATCGCGGCGATGGGGAGGTACAACGAGTCGCTCATCAAGGCGGGCGTGCTGCTCTCCGGCGAGGGCCTGTCCGACGCGAGCGAGGGGTTCGTCGTCGACTTCTCGGCCGAGACGCCGCTCATCACCGACGGCCCGTACGGGGAGACGAAGGAGCTGTTCAACGGCTTCTGGATCCTCGAGGTCTCGTCCAGGGAGGAGGCGGCCGAGTGGGCCAAGCGGGTACCGCTCGGTCCGGGCAACTTCATCGAGGTGCGCCGCGTCACCGACGTGACCGACTTCGACATGGACAACGAGTACATCAAGCGCGAGGCCGAGTTCCGGGCGGCCAACGATCCGTCGTTCAAGCTCTGAGCACCGCACCATGACCGGGGACGGGCGGGCGGCGGATGCCGAGAGCATCCGACGTTCCGTCGCGGCCGTCTGGCGCATCGAGGCCGCGCGCATCGTCGCGACGCTCACGCGGGTCACCGGCGACTTCGCACTGGCCGAGGACCTCGCCCAGGAGGCGCTCGTCGACGCCATCGAGCAGTGGCCGCGCGACGGGATCCCCCGGAACCCGGGCGCGTGGCTGACCGCCGTCGCCAAGCGCAAGGCCATCGACGGCTGGAGGAGGCGCGAGCGGCTCGACGAGCGCTACTCGGCCATCGCCCATGATCTGGAGTCGCGCGTCGATCTCGACGCTGCGCCGTGGGATCCCGACCGGGTCGACGACGACGTGCTGCAGCTCGTCTTCATCGCCTGTCATCCCGTGCTCTCCCGCGAGGCCAGGGTCGCGCTCACCCTGCGCGTCGTCGGCGGCCTCTCGAGCGACGAGATCGCCCGCGCCTTCCTGGTGCCGACGGCGACCGTCCAGCAGCGCATCGTGCGGGCCAAGAAGACCCTGTCGGCGGCTCATGTCCCGTTCGAGGCGCCGGCGCGGGAGGAGCACGCAGCCCGCCTCGGGTCCGTGCTCGGAGTGCTCTACCTGATCTTCAACGAGGGCTACGCCGCCTCGAGCGGCTCCGAGTGGATGCGAACGGAGCTCTGCGACGAGGCGCTGCGGCTCGGCCGGGTCCTCGCCGGGCTCGCGCCGCGAGAACCCGAGGTGCACGGACTCGTGGCGCTCATGGAGTTCCAGGCCTCGCGCTTCGGGGCACGGGTGACCGCGGAGGGCGAGCCGATCCTCCTCGGCGACCAGGACCGCCGGCGCTGGGATCGGGCGGGCATCGCGCGGGGTCGAGCCGCCCTCGCCCGCTGCGACGCTCTCGGCCGCGGACGGGGCGCCTACGCGCTGCAGGCGGCGATCGCGGAGTGCCATTCGATCGCCCCGTCGACGGACGACACCGACTGGGAGCGCATCGTGCTGCTCTACGAGGTGCTCGGTCGGCTCGCCCCGTCCCCGATCGTCGAGCTCAACCGGGCCGTTGCGGTCGCCATGGCGACGGGGCCGGCGACGGCGCTGCGTGTGGTGGACGAACTGGCGGCATCCAATTCGCTTGCCGGCAGTCATCTGCTCCCGAGCGTGCGCGGCGAGCTCCTCAGCCGCCTCGGCCGGGTCGCGGAGGCGCGTGCCGAGCTCGAGACGGCCGCGCGGCTGACCGGCAACGATCGCGAGCGGGCCGTGCTGCTGGCGAAGGTCGCCGCGCTCGGCGACGCCTGACCGCCTCCCGGCGTGATCCGGTGCCCGGTCATCCCGGATGCGGGAGGGACGGGGCGGGGCGGGCGGGCCGGGTCGGGGAGGGCGGAACGCGGAACGGGCCGCCCCGAGGGACGACCCGTTCCGGACAGACTGCCGACGCTGCTAGTTGCGTGCGATGGCGAAGATCCGCAGGATCTCCGTGTACAGCCAGATGACGGTGACCATGATGCCGAACGCGCCCGACCAGCCGTACTTGCGCGGCGCGCGGTTCTTCACGCCCTGCTGGATGGCGTCGAAGTCGAGCACCAGCGAGTAGGCCGCCATGATGACGACGAGGATGCCGATGACGATGCCCCACGGGATGCTGGTGCCGGGGATGTCCTCTCCGCGCAGACCCCACGGGTTGCCGTTCGCGCCGCCGAAGATCATGACGAAGACGTTGACGATGGAGAACACCAGGTAGCCGACCATGGCGACGAGGAACACCTTCGTGGCCTTCTTCGACGCCCGGATCTTGCCGCTCGCGAACAGGGCGAGCGTGACGCCGACGACCACGAACGTCGCGACGACGGCCTGGATGACGATGCCGGGGTAGATGGTCTCGAACACCAGCGAGAAGCCGCCGATGAAGACGCCCTGGGCTGCGGCGTAGGCGAGGATGAGCGGAGCGGACGGCTCGCGCTTGAAGATGTTGACGAGGGCGAGCACGAAGCCGATGACTCCGGCCACCATCCACAGCCACGGTGCGGCGGGGTAGGTCATCCAGCCGACCGAGGCTCCGGCGAGCAGGACGACGAAGCTGACCACCGACTTCACGATGGTGTCGGGGACGGTCATGCGGTCGGTGTCGACGGCGTTGGCCGACGGCTGGCCGTAGTGCGCCTCCAGCTCCGCGGCGGTCGGCGTGGCGGGCGCGACGGCGACGCCGCCCTTCTCGCTGAACGCGGGATTGCGATTGAATGCGGGGTTTGCCATGGTGATCCTTCGCTCGAGGCGGGGGAAGTGTGGCGACGGTGCATCGCCTGCACCAAATCTATCGGGGAATGCCTGATTCTGCATGGGAATCCGCCGCAAGCGGACGGACGCCCGCACGCCATCGCTAGCCTTGTCGGATGAGAGCCCGTACGCATCCGATCGTCATCGGCCACCGGGGGGCGAGCGGTTACCGACCGGAGCACACGGCGTCGGCGTACCGGCTGGCTTTCGCGCTCGGCGCGGATGCCGTCGAACCCGACATCGTCGCCACCCGCGACGGCGTCCTGGTGCTGCGCCACGAGAACGAGATCTCCGGCACGACCGATGTCGCCCGCCGTCCGGAGTTCGCGTCCAGGCGCACCACGAAGGAGATCGACGGGTCCCGCATGACCGGCTGGTTCACCGAGGACTTCACCTGGGACGAACTGTCGACGCTGCGGGCGATCGAGCGGCTCCCGCAGGTGAGGCACGCGAGCTCGACGTTCGACGGCCGGTTCCCGATCCTCCGGCTGAGCGACCTGTTCCCGCTCATCGACGAGAGCGCAGGCGACCTCGGACGACCGCTCGGCATGGTCGCGGAGATCAAGCACGCGACGTACTTCTCGGATCTCGGCCTCCCGCTCGACGAGCTCTTCGCCGCGGAACTCGACGGCACCGGCTGGTCCAGGGACGACGAGCGCCTCACGATCGAGGCGTTCGAGCTCACCGTGCTCGACGAGTTCGTGCGACGCGGCATCGGCAGCTCCCGCGTCTTCCTCGCCGAGGCGACGGGTGCGCCGTTCGACCAGGTCAGCGCCTTCGGGGCCAGGGCGGCGAGCTACGACGACTACCTCGGGCAGCGGGGCCTCGCCGATCTCGTGGGCAGGATCGAGGGGATCAGCGTCGACAAGGGCCGGCTGCTCTCCACCCTGCGCGATGCGACGACCGGCGGATCGACGCTCGTCGACGCAGCCCACGCCGCCGGCCTCTCGGTCTTCACGTGGACCCTCCGGCCCGAGAACCGGTTCCTCGCGCCCGCGCACCGCCATGGGTCGGGCAAGGCCGCGTACGGCCACTGGTGGGCGGAGTTCGAAGCGATCATCGGCACCGGGGTCGACGGGGTCTTCGCCGACCACCCCGACCTGGCTGTCGAGGTCGTCGCCGCTCGACGGGTCTGACCGGGCCGGGCGGCTGTCGGCCCGCGCGCCTACAATTGAGGCAGCCATGAGCACACTCTTCGATCCCGCCTCGTCCCAGCCTGTTCCGGCCCCTGAACTCGGCGAGGGCCGCAGCCCGATGATCGTCCACGACGCGCCTGGTGGCCGGCCGACGGGCTCCGGAACCGGACCCGATGCATCGAGTGGGCCGTCGAGCCGCCTGACGGACGGACTGAACCCGCCCCAGCGCGAAGCGGTCGAGTACCGCGGCCCCGCCCTGCTCATCGTGGCGGGTGCCGGCTCCGGCAAGACCCGCGTCCTCACCCACCGCATCGCCGGACTCATCGAGACGCGCGAGGCATGGCCCAGCCAGATCCTCGCCATCACCTTCACGAACAAGGCGGCAGCCGAGATGCGCGAGCGCGTCTCGGCACTGCTCGGCCAGGCGTCCGACGGGATGTGGATCTCCACCTTCCACTCCGCCTGCGTGCGCATCCTCCGCCGCGAGTTCGAGAAGGCCGGCCTCACGTCCACCTTCACGATCTACGACTCCGCCGACAGCCGCACGGTGCTGAAGCGCATCATCAAGGCGCTCGAGGCCGACACTCTCGGCTTCACCCCGTCGAATGCCGCAGCGCAGATCTCGAAGCTCAAGAACGAGCTGACGGATGTCGACTCGTACGCCCGCAGCGCCAACATGAACGACCCCAAGCAGGCGGTGTTCCTCGAGATCTTCCGGCAGTACACCGCCACACTGCGGGCGGCGGGAGCGCTCGACTTCGACGACCTCATCGGCGAGACCGTCTACCTGTTCCGCGCGTTCCCCGAGACGGCCGCGCTGTACCGTCGGCGGTTCCGGCACGTGCTCGTCGACGAGTACCAGGACACCAACCACGCGCAGTACTCGCTCATCCGCGAACTCACGCGGCCCATCGAGCCGGCGATCGCCCAGCAGATGGAGCGCGACGGCCTGCACGTGTCGAACATGCAGGACCCGTCCGGCGCCATCCCCGGGGCATCGCTCACCGTGGTCGGCGACTCCGACCAGTCGATCTACGCGTTCCGGGGCGCCGACATCCGCAACATCACCGAGTTCGAGCGCGACTTCCCCGGCGCACGCGTCGTGCTGCTGGAGCAGAACTACCGGTCGACGCAGAACATCCTGAGCGCCGCGAACGCCGTCATCTCGAACAACTTCGACCGCAAGGCCAAGAACCTCTTCACGACCGTCGGCGACGGCGACAAGATCATCGGCTACACGGGGTACTCCGGACACGACGAGGCCCAGTTCGTGGCCGACGAGATCGAGACCCTGCACCGGGCGGGCATGGCGTACCGGGACATCGCCGTGTTCTACCGCACCAATGCCCAGACACGTGCGCTGGAGGAGATCTTCGTGCGCTCCGCCCTGCCGTATCGCGTGGTCGGCGGCACCAAGTTCTACGAGCGCGCTGAGATCAAGGATGCGATGGCGTACCTCATCGCCGTCGCCAACCCCCTCGACGAGCTCGCGCTGCGACGCATCCTCAACACACCGAAGCGCGGGATCGGGCCGGCGACGGAGACCGGACTGGCGAGCTTCGCCGAGACCAACGGCATCAGCTTCCGGCAGGCGATGCGGGATGCCGCGTCGCTCGGACTCGGCCCGAAGGTGACGAATGCGATCGTGCAGCTCGCGCGCCTGCTGGACGACGCCGCCGCGATGCTGGACCCGACGCTGCGGGAATCGCTCGAGGACGAGCCCGCCGCGCCGCAGAAGGTCTCCGAGGTGCTCACCTTCCTCATGACGGAGGGCGGACTCCTCGAGACGCTGCGCCGCAGTCGCGATCCCCAGGACGAGACACGAGCAGAGAACGTCGAGGAGCTCGTCGCCCAGACGAAGGACTTCGAGAAGGAGAACCCCGACGCCGGACTCGTCGACTTCCTCACCCAGGTGTCCCTCGTCGCCGCGGCCGACGAACTCGACGACTCATCCGGAACGGTGTCGCTCATGACGCTGCACACCGCGAAGGGGCTCGAGTACGAAGCCGTGTTCCTGACCGGCATCGAGGAGGAGCTGCTCCCGCACAAGATGTCGGCGACCGAGCCGGGCGGCCCCGCCGAGGAGCGGCGCCTGTTCTACGTCGGCATCACCCGCGCGCGCAAGCACCTCTACCTCTCACTCGCGATGACCCGTTCGCAGTTCGGGGACACCTCCGTCGCCATGCCGAGCCGGTACCTGCAGGAGATCCCGGCCGACCTCATCGACTGGCGCCAGTCCCCTGGAATGGCCAACTCCCGCGGAGGAACGCAGCCGCGTGCGCTCAACGCGCGACGCGACGGCTCGCGTGGAGGCGGCTACGGCTACGGATCCGATCCGTCCCTTCCGCCCGCCCCGCGCCCGAAGGCCGAGTGGCCGAACGCCATCGGTGCGCAGGTGCGCGACAACGGCGACCTCGAGCTCGTCGTCGGCGACCGCATCCGGCACGCCAACTTCGGCGACGGGCGGGTGAACCAGGTGACGGGCGACGGCACGAAACGCGTCGCGCACGTGCAGTTCGACACGGCGGGGCCCAAGAAGCTGCTCATCAAGATCGCCCCGATCGAGAAGCTCTGAGCGTGGGCCGGACGTCGGCACTCCGCGGCCTCGACGTGGAGGTCGCGCTGCGGGCGGCGATCGCCGTGGTCGTTCCGCTGACGGTGCTCGTCATCATCGGTCGCCTCGACTGGGCGGCCTACGGCGCGTTCGGCGGGATGGCGGCGATCTTCGGCCGCCGGGAACGCTACCGGATGCGCGTCCGCACGGTCCCTGCCGCCGCCGGCGGGATCCTCGTGAGCGTCACGGCCGGCACCGTGCTCGCCGCCGCGGCGGCACCGCTGTGGGCGGAGGCGGCCGTGCTCGTCGGCGTCATCGTCCTCGGCATCCTCCTCATCGCCGTCCTCAGGATGGCTCCTCCGACCCCGCTGTTCTTCGTCTTCGGCCTCCTCGTCTGCGCGAGCGTGCCGACGGCGCCGTCCGAGGTGCTGCCCCGCCTGCTGGTCGCGGTCCTGTCTGCTGCGTTCGCCATCGCCGTGAGCCTCTCGGGCTGGTCGCTGCGACGCGCGCTCGGACCTCGCGGCGCCGCGGCATTCACACCACTGTCGCCGATCGCGCCGCTCCGCCCCGAAGCCCTCCGCGACCGGACGGTGTGGCTCAACATCGCGCAGAACGTCGTAGCCGCAGTCGCAGCCGGCGCGGTGGCGGCCGGCCTCGGCATCGGTCACCCGTACTGGGCCGTCGTGGGCGCCGTCGCGGTCGTACCGCCGCCGGGTGCGGCGCACTCGCTGGCACGCGCCTGGCATCGGGTGATCGGCACGCTCGGCGGCATCGTCGTCGCCGGCCTCATCCTGTGGCCGTCGCCGCCCGTCGCGGTGCTCGTGATCGTGGTCGGCGTCGCGCAGTTCGCGGCGGAGGTGCTGGTCGGCCGCCACTACGGCGCCGCCCTGCTCGCGATCACCCCGCTCGCCCTCGTGGTGTCCTACCTCAGTCACCCGGTCGCCCTCGACGGGCTGCTCGCCGACCGGGTCGTCGAGACCCTGCTCGGCTGCCTGGCCGGCGTCGTCGTCGTCCTGCTGGCACGGTCGATCGGCCCGCGCTGGATCGCCGGCCGTCAGGCGCAGTCCGCCGCACCACGGTAGCGGCAGGTGCCAAGATCGAGTCATGACCTGGCCGATCGCATCCAGCAGCACCGTGTACGAGAACCCGTGGATCCGGGTGGCCGAGGACCGCGTGACCAGACCGGATGGCAGCGACGGGATCTACGGCGTCGTGGAGGTGCGCAACGAAGCGGTCTTCGTGGTGGCGATCACCGATGACGACGAGGTCCTGCTGGTCACGATCGATCGCCACACCGTCGGGGTCTCGATCGAGGTCCCGGCCGGCGGCACCGACGGAGAGGATCCGCTCGAGGCCGCACGGCGCGAGCTGCTCGAGGAGACGGGTCACACGGCGGACCACTGGCGCGAGATCGGCCGGATGAACGCGCTCAACGGCATCTGCCGTGCTCCCGAGATCGTGTATCTCGCCACCGGGGCCCGACCCACTGCCTCCGTCGGCGAGAGCCAGGCGGAGGAGGGCATCAGCGTGGTGCATGGCGTGCCCTTCGCCGAGGCGCTCCGTCTCGTTCGCGACGGCGGGATCACCGACGGGGAGACCGTCGCGGCGCTCCTCTACGCCGCGATCGCCCTGGGGCGGGTCGGATGACGAGCCGTCACGGGTGATCGGCGTCCGAACGGGAGGGGTAGGCTTTCATCTGGCCCGAAAATGTCTTGATGTCGAGGTAATCGCTCGGACCGGGCCGCGGAAAACCCCCGAAAACTAGCGCCGCGCGCTGAATGCGGATTGGAAGTTGAAGCGTGGATCTTTACGAGTACCAGGCCAGAGACCTGTTCGAGCACTACGAGGTCCCGGTACTCCCGGGCATCATCGCGGACACGCCGGAGGAGGTGCGCGCCGCAGCCGAGAAGCTCGGCGGCGTCGTCGTCGTCAAAGCCCAGGTGAAGGTCGGCGGACGCGGCAAGGCCGGCGGCGTCAAGGTCGCGAAGAACCCCGACGAGGCGTTCGAGGCGGCCAAGGCCATCCTCGGACTCGACATCAAGGGTCACGTCGTCAAGCGGGTCATGGTCGCGGGCGGAGCGCGCATCGCGCAGGAGTACTACTTCTCCGTGCTCCTCGACCGGGCCAACCGCTCCTATCTCTCGCTCACGAGCTTCGAGGGCGGCATGGAGATCGAGCAGCTCGCCGTCGAGAAGCCCGAGGCCCTCGCCCGCATCGAGGTGGACCCCGGAGCCGGCCTCGACCTCGAGAAGGCCAAGGAGATCGCCATCGCGGCCAAGTTCCCGGCCGAGCTCGTCGACAAGGTCGCTCCCGTCTTCGTGAAGCTGTACGCGGTCTACACCGGCGAGGACGCGACCCTGGTCGAGGTGAACCCGCTGGTCCTCACCGAGGAGGGCGACATCATCGCCCTCGACGGCAAGGTCACCCTCGACGAGAACGCCGACTTCCGCCACCCGCGTCACGCGGCGCTCGAGGACGCTTCGGCTGCCGACCCGCTCGAGGCCAAGGCCAAGGCCCAGGACCTCAACTACGTCAAGCTCGACGGCCAGGTGGGCATCATCGGCAACGGCGCCGGCCTCGTCATGTCCACCCTCGACGTCGTCGCGTACGCCGGCGAGAACCACGGCGGCGTGAAGCCGGCCAACTTCCTCGACATCGGAGGCGGAGCATCCGCCGAGGTGATGGCGGCCGGCCTCGACGTGATCCTCGGTGACGAGCAGGTCAAGTCCGTCTTCGTCAACGTCTTCGGGGGCATCACCGCCTGCGACGCCGTCGCCAAGGGCATCGTCGGCGCTCTGGCCGAGCTCGGCAGCAGCGCCAACAAGCCGCTGGTGGTGCGCCTCGACGGGAACAACGTCGAGGAGGGACGCCGCATCCTCAACGAGTACAACCACCCGCTGGTCACCCTCGCCGCCACCATGGACGAGGGCGCCGACAAGGCAGCCGAGCTCGCGAACGCCGCCGCGTAGGCCCAGGACAAGGACAGGATTCAAAGAAATGTCGATCTTCCTCAACAAGGACTCGAAGGTCATCGTCCAGGGCATCACCGGCGGTGAGGGCACCAAGCACACCGCCCTCATGCTGAAGGCCGGGACGCAGGTCGTCGGCGGCGTCAATGCCCGCAAGGCAGGAACCACGGTCGTGCACGGCGACGTCGAGCTCCCCGTGTTCGGCACGGTCGCCGAGGCCGTCACGGAGACCGGAGCGGACGTCTCGATCGTCTTCGTCCCGCCGGCCTTCACGAAGGACGCCGTGATCGAGGCCATCGATGCCGAGATCCCGCTGCTCGTCATCATCACCGAGGGCGTGCCCGTGCAGGACTCCGCCGAGTTCTGGGCGTACGCGAAGGCCAAGGGCGGCAAGACGCGCATCATCGGCCCGAACTGCCCCGGTATCATCACCCCCGGCGAGTCGCTCGTCGGCATCACGCCGGCCACGATCACCGGAAAGGGACCCATCGGCCTCGTGTCGAAGTCGGGCACCCTGACCTACCAGATGATGTACGAACTCCGCGACCTCGGCTTCTCCACCGCCATCGGGATCGGCGGAGACCCGATCATCGGGACCACCCACATCGACGCCCTCGCGGCGTTCGAGGCGGACCCCGAGACCAAGGCGATCGTCATGATCGGCGAGATCGGCGGTGACGCCGAGGAGCGTGCCGCCGACTTCATCAAGGCCAACGTCACCAAGCCGGTCGTCGGCTACGTCGCCGGGTTCACCGCGCCCGAGGGCAAGACCATGGGCCACGCCGGCGCCATCGTGTCCGGCTCTGCCGGCACCGCCCAGGCGAAGCAGGAGGCCCTCGAGGCCGCCGGCGTGAAGGTCGGCAAGACGCCGAGCGAGACCGCCCGGCTCATGCGCGAGGTGCTCGCCGCGCTGTAGCAGCACGCACGCACACGAAGGGCCCGCCGGATCCGGCGGGCCCTTCGTGCGTCTCCGCCGTCGCAAAATCACCCCCGCACGAGGCCCCCGTCAGCGCTAGCCTGTGGTCACGGGCGACGAGAGGGCTGGGCCATGGCGCGAATGACGAACGCTGAGCTGCTGGAGCGATTGAACGCCCTCGAGGCCGAGAACGCCGAGCTGCGCCTGTCCGGCCAGGAGACGGCGGGGGAGCTGGCGGGGGAGACCGCCGAACTGCGATTCGAGCAGGACGAGGCCACGGCTTCCCTCCGCGCGGAGAACGCCGCACTGCGGGCGGAGCTCGACGCCGCGCGTGCTGCGGCGACCGCCTCGGCAGACACCGTCCCGATCACCCCGTTGGAGGCCGATGCCGGGCTTCCCCCTGCGCGGCGTGGTCGGCACAGCCGTTGGTGGGCCGTGCTGTCCGCATCGCTCATCATCATCGGGCTGATCCTGGCACCCACGGCCGTCGTGGCGAGCTGGGCGAAGAACCAGCTCGCCAGCACCGAGACCTTCGTGGCCACCTTCGGACCGCTCGCCGACGATCCGGCCGTGCAGAACCTCGTCACCGACGAGGTGGTCGCCGCCATCGACGAGAACGTCGACGTCGCCGGCCTCACCAACTCGCTGTTCGACGGCGTGGAGGAGCTCGGCCTCGGGCCGCAGGCGTCGAGGGCCCTGGACCTTCTGCGGGCGCCGGCGGTCGCAGGCATCCAGTCGCTCATCCAGAACGCCGTCCAGGACTTCGTGCGGTCCGACGCCTTCTCGACGATCTGGAAGCAGTCGCTCACCGTCACGCACGATCAGCTGCTCGCGACCCTCAACGACGATCCGAACGCCGCCGTCGGGATCGACGACAAGGGGCAGATCGGCGTGCAGCTCGGCCCGATCATCGACCAGGTGAAGCAGGTGCTCGTGAAGCAGGGCATCGGGTTCGCCTCGCAGATCCCCACCATCGACAAGACCATCGTCGTCGCCCAGTCCGACCAGGCGGTGTACGCCAAGGCCGCGTACGGCATCGCCGTCGGCGTCGGCACCTGGCTGCCGTGGATCGCCATCGCCTTCCTCATCGCCGGCGTGCTCGTCGCACGCCGTCGCATCGTCGCGCTGCTCGGCGCCAGCATCGGGCTGGCCGTCGTCATGATCGTCCTCGGGGGCTCGCTGGGCGTCGGACGGATCGTCGCCATCGCGAGCCTCTCGCCGTCGATCATGACGGCAGCGGCCGCCGGGGCGATCTACGACCAGGTCATCACCTTCATGGCCGCGTCGACCCTCGCCGTCGCCGTACTCGCGGTGACCGTCGCGGTGGTGGGCTGGCTGTCGTCGTCGTACCGGCCCGCCGCGGCACTCCGCGCGATCTTCGTCGGCTGGGTCGCCTCGGTGCGCGAGGCGGGCGACAAGCGCGGAGTCACGACCGGTCGGTTCGGGGAGTGGCTGTACCGCATGCGGATCGTCATCCGCGTGGCCATCGCCGTCATCGGCTCTGCCGTCATCCTGTTCGTGCGGCCGCTCAACCCGAGCACGATCATCTGGACGGCGGTCATCGCCATCATCGCGCTCGGCGTGCTCGAGCTGCTCCAGCGGCCCGTGGTCGTGGTGCCGGCCGATGCGGACGGTGACACCCCGGTCGTCGTCGGCTGAGAGCGGGCATCCGCGGGCTAAGCTCGCACCCGGATGAACCGCACAACGACAGCCCTGCTCGCCGCTCTCGAAGCGCTCATCGCCGTAGCCATCGGCATCGGCATCCCGCTCGTGCCGCTGACCGTGCTGTGGGGGATCACCTTCGGGATGGGACCCGACTGGGCCGGCTTCTGGAGCGCCGCGGTCGACATCTGGCTGCTCGGCCATGGCGTCGACCTGATGGTGGCGCTGCCGCCCGCCCTCGCAGCGTCGACCGGGGTTCCCGGCGCCGAGCAGCCGTTCCCGGTCACGATCGCGCTCCTCGGCTTCGCCGTCATCACCGTGCTCAGCGGACTGCGCGCCGGTCGGCGGTCGGCCATCGGCGGCGCCAGGATGGCCGGAGTCGTCGTGTCCGTCGTCGCCTTCGGGGCGCTCGCCGTCCTCGCTGCGCTCAGCGTCGGCGCAGACGTCGTCCGCCCGTCGCACCTGCAGGCATTCACGCTTCCGGCGCTCATCTACCTGGTGGCGGTCTTCGCCGGCTCCGAGTGGAGCATGCGCCGGATCCCCGCGGCCAGACGCGACCCGCTCGGACGTGCCATCCACCGCAGGATCGCGGCGTGGCCCGCAGCGCTGACCGTCGGCATCGGGGCGGCGTTCCGCGGTGCCGCCGGCGCCGTGAGTGGAGTCATAGCGGTGTCCGCCGTCGTGGTCGCGCTCTCGATCTTCACCCACTACGCCACCATCACAAGCCTGTTCGAGACGCTGCAGGCCGGCCTGCTCGGCGGTGCGGCCATCACGGTGCTGCAGCTCGCGCTGCTGCCGAACCTCATCGTCTGGGCGGCGTCGTGGCTCGTCGGGCCGGGCTTCGCCGTCGGCGCAGCCTCCAGCGTCGCCCCCGGCGGCACGGTCCTCGGCTCCGTCCCCGGCCTGCCCGTTCTCGGCGCCCTCCCGCAGGGTGATCCCGCGGTCGGCGTCCTGGGCGTCCTCGTCCCGATCGCCCTCGGCGCCCTGGCCGGCTGGGCGTGCCAGCGCCGGATGCCGCGATCGACCCCGCTCATGCACCTCGCCGCGGTCGGCGCGGGGATCGGACTGCTGTCCGGTCTCGGGCTCGGCCTGCTCGCGTGGTGGTCGGGCGGCGCCGTCGGACCGGGCCGCCTGGCGCAGGTCGGTCCCGACCCCTGGCTCGTCGGTGCGCTGTCCGCCGTCGAGATCGGCCTCCCCGCGATCATCGCCGTGGTCGTCTCCGGGTGGCGCAGCGCCGGCGCCGCCCGTGCGTTCGCCGACTACCACGCGGAGGGCGTCGACCGGTCGTGAGGCGCCGTGACCGCCGGGCGCGCGGTGACCGGGTCGTTGCGGCTCGGGTAGGCTCGTCAGCGTGTTGTCGCTCGTGGTTCTGATCTCCGGAGGGGGGTCGAATCTCCGTGCCCTGCTCGACGCGGCACAGGATGCCGAGTTCCCGGCACGGGTCGTCGCGATCGGGGCGGACCGTGATGCAGAGGGCCTCACTCTCGGCGAGGAGTACGGCATCCCGACGTTCACGGTGGCCTATCCGGCATTCTCGGACCGTGAGCTCTGGGGCGACGCCCTGCTGGAGCAGATCAGGCAGTGGCAGCCCGATCTCGTCGTGCTCAGCGGACTCATGCGGTTGCTGCCGCCGCGGGTCGTCGCCGCCCTGTCGCCGAACCTCATCAACACGCATCCGGCCTACCTCCCGGAGTTCCCCGGTGCCCATGGCGTGCGCGATGCCCTCGCAGCGGGAGTCGCCGAGACCGGTGCCAGCCTCATCGTCGTCGACAACAGCGTCGATGGCGGCCCGATCATCGCGCGCGAGCGCGTGCCGATCCACCCCGGGGACACCGAGTCGTCCCTCCACGATCGCATCAAGCCCGTCGAGCGCCGTCTCCTCATCGAGGCCGTACTCGACATCGCCAACGGACACGTCGACCTGAAGGAACTCTCCCGAGCATGAGCGGCCCGAGCCACGACCCCAGCCTCTACCGCGACCGCGATGTGGTCCCCATCCGTCGCGCCCTGATCTCCGTGAGCGACAAGTCGGGACTCGTCGAGCTCGCGGCAGCCCTCTCCGCCGCAGGGGTCGAGATCGTGTCGACCGGGTCCACGGCATCCACCATCCGCGACGCCGGCTTCGCCGTCACGGACGTCGCGAGCGTCACCGGCTTCGCCGAGGCCCTCGACGGGCGGGTGAAGACCCTGCACCCCGCCGTGCACGCCGGTCTCCTCGCTGATCTCCGCCTGGAGTCGCACGAGGCGCAGCTCCTCGAGCTCGGGATCGCCCCGTTCGAGCTCGTCGTCGTCAACCTCTACCCGTTCGTGCAGACCGTCGCATCCGGGGCACCGGCCTCCGATGTCGTCGAGCAGATCGACATCGGCGGACCCGCGATGGTGCGCGCATCGGCCAAGAACCACGCGAACGTCGCGATCGTCGTCGACCCGGCGCGCTACCCGCAGATCATCGCCGCCATCGCTGCGGGCGGAACGACGCTCGACGAGCGCCGCGCCCTCGGCGCCGAGGCGTTCCGCCACACCGCCACCTACGACGTCAACGTCGCATCCTGGATCGGCAACGTCGTCGCCCCCGACGACGAGGGGACCGGCTTCCCGGGATGGCTGGGCGGCACGTGGACCCGCCAGCAGTCGCTCCGCTACGGCGAGAACGCCCATCAGGCGGCCGCGCTCTACGCGAACCGCGAGGGAGGCGGGATCGCCCAGGCGACGCAGTTGCACGGCAAGGAGATGTCGTACAACAACTACGTCGACGCCGATGCGGCACTCCGCACCGCCTACGACTTCGATGAGCCGGCCGTCGCCATCATCAAGCACGCCAATCCCTGCGGCATCGCCGTGGCCGCTGCCGGCGCTGCCGACCCGATCGCATCCGCCCACGAGCGGGCGCACGCCTGCGACCCCGTCTCGGCCTACGGCGGGGTCATCGCCGCGAACCGCGTCGTGACCAGGGCGATGGCGGAGACCGTCGCCGGGATCTTCACCGAGGTGCTCATCGCCCCCGGGTTCGAGCCGGAGGCGCTCGAACTGCTCACCGCCAGGAAGAACCTGCGTCTGCTCGAACTGCCGGCCGACTACGCGCGCAGCGGCATCGAGCTGCGCCAGATCTCGGGCGGGCTGCTGGTGCAGCAGGCCGATGCGCACTTCGCGCCCTTCGACGACTGGACCCTCGCGGCCGGGTCCGCGGCGGATGCCGACACCCGCGCCGACCTCGAGTTCGCCTGGCGTGCCTGCCGCTCCGTCAAGTCGAACGCCATCCTGCTCGCCGCCGACGGCGCATCCGTCGGCGTCGGCATGGGCCAGGTCAACCGTGTCGACTCCTGCCAGCTCGCGGTCACGCGTGCCGGCGACCGCGCCGACGGCTCCGTCGCGGCGTCCGACGCGTTCTTCCCGTTCGCAGACGGCGCCGAGATCCTCATCGCGGCCGGCGTGCGGGCGATCGTCCAGCCCGGTGGCAGCATCAGGGACGACGAGGTCGTCGCCGCGGCGGAGGCCGCCGGCGTGACGATGTACTTCACGGGCGAGCGGCACTTCTTCCACTGACGCTTCACCATCACGACGGGTGCGTCAACGCGCACCTCGACGTCGAGGTGCGCGTCGGCGCACCCGCGAGCGGGTCCGTCGCGAGTATCCTTGGAGGTGGCACACACCCCGTGCCGCCCAGCCCTGCTCACGAAGCAGAACCCAAGGAGAATCAACGATGACTCTCATCGAGAACGCCCCCCTGCAGTCGGCGCCCACCCGGGCCGCCGCATCCGGATCGACAGCCCCCGAGTTCGACCACGAGCGTGTGCTCGTCGTCACCGGTCGGCGCTCCGGACTCACCATCATCGTGGCCGTGCATTCCACGCGCCTCGGCCAGGCCCTCGGCGGATGCCGCGTCTGGCACTACGACGACTGGCAGGACGCGCTCGCCGACGCGCTGCGCCTCTCGGCGGCCATGACGCTGAAGAACGCCGCAGCCGGCCTGCAGCGCGGAGGCGGCAAGGCCGTCATCCACATCCCTCGCGGAACCCAGCTCACCGAGGAAGGTCTGCACGCCGCGATGCTCGACCTCGGCGATGCCGTGGAGAGCCTCGACGGTGCTTACATGACGGCTGAGGATGTCGGAACGAGCGCGGAGCTCATGGCCGTCGTCGCCCTCCGCACCGCTCACGTCTGCGGCCTCCCGGCGGCGCAGGGCGGAGTCGGGGAACCGGCCGACGCCACGGCCGCCGGCGTCTTCGCCGCCATCGGATCGACGCTCGACGCCCTGGACGGCAGCCGCGACGTCGCCGGGAAGCACGTCGTCATCTCCGGTCTCGGACAGGTCGGCGGCCGTCTGGCCCGTGCGCTCGCCGCCGGCGGAGCGCGACTGACCGTGACGGATGTGGCCGACTCGAAGAAGGCGCTCGCCGCCGAGCTCGGCGCGCGCTGGGTCGAGCCGGAGGATGCCCACCGCGTCGATGCCGACCTGTTCGTGCCGTGCGGCCTCGGCGGGGCCCTCACGCCCGGGGTCATCGACGAACTGCGCGTGCGCGGCGTCGTGGGTGCCGCGAACAACCAGCTCGCCACGCGCGACTGCGCTCGACGACTGACCGACCGCGGCATCCTGTGGGCGCCGGACTTCGTCGCCAACGGCGGCGGCGTCATCTACCTCGACGGAGCATCGGAGGCCGACCCCGACCTCGATGCGATCGCCCGTCGGGTCGACGCGATCGGCGACACCGTGACGGCCATCTTCCGCGAGGCGGCGGCATCCGGCAGCACGACGCTCGCCGCCGCCGAGCGCATCGCCGCCGCCCGGCTCAACGCCCAGGACGTCACCGCGAACTGACGGCGGATGCGGTCGCCCCGCTGCCGCCGATGGGCAGACGCCCTCCGGCAGGCGGCGGAACGGACCGCGACGGGCGGACGGTAGTGTCGCACTCATGACATTCGCGAGTGCTGCCACCCGTCCGCCCGTCCCGGTCGCCGATCTCGGCCGCCGGATCACCGCCGGCGTCGTCTCTGCGCTCGTCGTGGCCGTTGTCGCGCTCGCCGTCACGAGCCTGGCGTTCTTCATCGGCGGCCAGCAGGCGACAGCCGCGCTCACGGGCGCTGCCGACTTCTTCCTCGTCCCCACGATCATCGCCTTCCTGCTGCTGGCGGTCTTCAACTCGGTCGGCGCGACCCGCTGGTGGCTCCCCGCGCTGGCCGGCGGCCTGGGCGCGGGAATCATCGGGGCCGTGCTCGGCGCGACGATCACCGTCGCCGGCGCAGGCACCGCCATCTCGGCGGCCATCATCGGCCAGATCTTCGCGAGCCTCGTCGGCTTCAGCCTGCTGTTCGTCATTGCGGTGACGATCGCGCAGGTCACCCTCGGCCGCAGCATCACGGCGCTGGTGCTGGGCTACCGCGCCGGTGCGACGGATGGCGAACGTCGTATCGCCCTCGTGCGCATCCCGGCCGAGAACCTCGCCGAGGGCCAGGTCACGCACATCGAGCGCAGCGACGTCGACACGACGCGCGCCGACGAGCAGTGGGACAACTACTGCGCGGCCCTCGCCTCCGAGGGCTGGGAGATCGTGGAGGTCCCTGCCGAGCCGCAGCTCGCCGACTCCGTGTTCATCGAGGACGCCGTCGTCATGTTCGGCGACCTCGCCGTCATCGCGAGCCCGGGCTCCGAGGCCCGCCGTGGGGAGATCGTCGGGGCGGAGCAGTCCATCCGGGAGCTGGAAGGAGTCCGGGTCGAGCGCATCGAACTGCCAGGCACCCTCGACGGCGGCGACGTGCTCAAGGTGGGCTCCACCGTCTACGTCGGTCGCTCCGACCGCACCAATGCCGAGGGCATCCGTCAGCTGCGCGTGCTGCTGTCACCGCTCGGCTACACGGTCGTCGCCGTTCCGCTCACCAAGGCCCTGCACCTCAAGTCCGCCGCCACGGCGTTGCCGGACGGCACCGTCATCGGCTACCCGGAGCTGCTCGACGACATCACGGTCTTCGATCACTTCATCCCCGTGCCGGAGGAGGGTGGGGCCCACGTCGTGGAGCTCGCACCCGACACCGTGCTGATGGCGGCGTCGGCGCCGCGCACCGCTGCGCTCATCGCCGATCTCGGCTACCGCGTCGTGACGGTCGACATCTCCGAGTTCGAGAAGCTCGAGGGCTGCGTCACCTGCCTGAGCGTGCGCGTGCGCTGACGCGCCCGTGATGCGGCGACGGCCGCTCAGCGCATCGCGTGCCGTCCGCCCGGCTGCCGGAGCCGGCCGTCGTGCAGTTCGAGGACGCGGTCGGCCCGCTGCACCATGAGCGGGTCATGGGTGGAGACGATCGCAGCGATGCCGCGGTCGTGGACGAGGCCGGCGATGAGGTCCATGACGGTGGCGGCGGTGCCGCTGTCGAGCTGGCCGGTCGGTTCATCCGCCAGCAGGATGGCGGGCCGCGAGACGAGCGCGCGCGCGATGCCGACGCGTTGCTGCTGTCCACCCGACAGCTCGGACGGGCGCTGGGCGGCATGCTCCGCGAGTCCGACCGATTCGAGCGCGTCGGCGACCCGCGCATCCCGTTCGACGGGGTCGACGCGGGCGAGTCGCAACGGGACCTCGACGTTCTCCGCCGCGGACAGGACCGGGATGAGAGCGAAGCTCTGGAAGATGTAGCCGAGTCCCGATCGACGCAGTTCCACCAGCTCGTCCTCGCCGAGCGTCGTGAGATCGCGATCGCCGACCCAGACCCGGCCGGACGTGGGGGTGTCGAGACCGCCCAGCAGGTTGAGCAGCGTCGTCTTGCCTGCGCCGGACGAGCCGCGCACGACGAGGAGCTCCCCGGCGGAGACCTCGAGGGACACGTCGTCGCACGCCACGACGTCGCCGGCCGAGGACGGGAACACCCGGGTGAGGCCTTCTGCGCGCAATGCCGTGCTCATGACGGGTCCTCCGTTGGTCGATCGATCGGTGCGACGGTCGGTGATCCATCCGCGGCCTCCGCCCGGTCGGGACCATGCCCCGGCCACACGGCGACATGGTCGTCCTCGAGGGCGAGGCGCACGCGATCGCGGAGGGCGAGGGCATGGACGAAGTCGTGCGGCAGCTGCAGCCGGCCCACGCGGTCGAGTACGGCGAACTCCTGCGCCACCGCCTGCTCCGTGCCGTGTTCGTCCCGGCGGGTGCTGCGCAGCACCTCGGTGGAGGTCCTCCCGTCCCGGATCTGCACGGTGCGGGCGACGTGGTCGGAGACCGTCGGATCGTGGGTCACGATGAGCGTCGTCACGCCGAGCTGCTCGTTGACGCCGCGCATCGCCTCCAGGACGGATGCCGACGTCGCCTCGTCGAGTTCGCCCGTCGGCTCGTCGGCGAGGAGCACCCGGGGCTCGTTGGCGATCGCCACCGCGATCGCGACCCGCTGCTGCTCCCCACCCGACATCTCCGCCGGTCGCCGGTCGGCGCAGTGCGACACCCCGAGCACGTCGAGGACCGTGTCGATGCGGGTCCGGCTGTCGCGGCGGCTGCGGGCGACGGCAAGGGTCGCGGCCACGTTCTCGGCTGCCGTGAGGTAGGGGAGCAGGTTGCGCGACGTCTGTTGCCAGACGAACCCGACGCTCGAACGGCGGAAGGCGGTCCGCTCGCGACGACCGAGCGTGAGGAGGTCGTGTCCTGCGACGGAGGCGAGGCCCGCCGTCGGGGTGTCGAGGCCGGAGAGGATGCCCAGCAGCGTGGACTTCCCCGAGCCGGACGCCCCGACCAGCGCGACGAGCTCGCCGCGGTCGACCCGGAGGTTGAGTCCCTGCAGGGCCTGCACCTCGACGCCCTGCGCGGTGAAGATGCGGACCAGGTCGGAGCACAGGATGTCGGCGTCGTCCGGATGCACTGGCGTGGTGATCGTCGTGCCTGTCATGCGTCCTCCACGGTTCGCAGAATCGTACTGGCGCGCACTCGGCGGGAGGTGCCGAGCGCGATGATCGTGAATGCCGCCGTCGCGAACACGAATCCGAGCACGAGGCCGAGCGTCGCGAGCGGGTCGATGGCGAGCGCTGGCTGCGCGCGTCCGCCCGTGAACCCGCGCACGTCGACCCCGGCGAGGATGACGGCGGGCAGGATGACTCCGAGGACGGCGCCGACGACGAGGGCGACGGCGGCCGGTGGGCCGATCTCCCACGCGGGGAGCGCCCGCGCCTGGCTGCGGCCTGCTCCGAGCGCGCGGAGGACGGAGAGGATCCGACCCCGGGCATCCGAGCCGAGCACCAGGGTCATCGCGATGGCGATGGCGCTGAGGAGCCCGCTCACTGCGATGGCGACGAGCAGGGCCGTCTGGAGGCCGGTCGCGGTCGGCGTCGCCCGCAGCACCGCTGCCACGTGGCCGGGTGTCGTCACGGTGGCCTCCTGGCCGACGACGGCCTCCACGGCGGCCGTGACGTCGTCCGTCGAGGCGCCGGGGTCCAGCCGGAGGAGCATGGTGTGGGTGACGGGGTTGACGCCCGCGCGCTTCGCGAACGCACTGTCGAGCAGCACCCAGTTCCCGCGGGAGCTCAGCGGTGTCGGGCCGTCCACCGTGGCGACGATGGTGATGGGCTCGCCGTCGAGCTCCGGTGCCGTTGCGTTCCCGATCGCGGATGCCGTCGACGCCGCGGCGAGGACCGGCAGAGTCGGTCCGTCCTGCGTGAGGGCGGCGTCGATGGGGAGCGCTCCGGGTTGTCCTGCCTGCACGAGCGCGATGGCGGCCATGTCGGCCACGACCACCGACGTGTTCGTGCGCCGACCGCCGGCATCGATGATCAGGCTCTTCGGCCCCGAGGCGGTCGCAGCGGCCTCCACCCCCCGGATCTCCGTGATGGCGTCCACCTGCTCGGCGGTGATGGCGATGCCGCTCACGCGGAGATCGGCGCCGACCGCCGTGACGGCGGCGTCGTCGATGCCGACGCGGATCGTGCTGAGCAGCACACTGGACGACACGGCGACGGCGACCCCCACCACGAGGGCCAGGACCGGGACGAGTCCCGTCGCCGGATCCCGCAATGCGCGCACCGGGCCGAGGAACGCGCTGAGCCCCGGTCGCCGCCGGAAACGACCGGCGAGCCACGCCAGTGGGAGCGGGTACAGCCGCAGGGCCCCGACGCAGGCGGCCAGGGAGAGCAGCAGCGGCACGGCGGCCAGGAGCGGATCGACACCGGCGCTCGCCGCGGCCGTGGTCAGGCCGCGCTGCAGGAGCGCGGCGGTCGCCACGACGGCCAGCCCGACGACGACGAGTTCGATGACGACGCGCACACGACCGGCGCCGGCCTCGTCGAGGTCGTGCCGTGCGGACCGGGCGGAGTCCACCGGGCCGAGGCCGAGCAGGACGGCAGGCAGGAGGCCGGCGATGAGCGGGAGCACGAGCTGGTCCGGTTCGACGGCGCCCGTGCTGATGGCGAGCCCGATGAGTGTGCCCACGATCGCCGCCGGAACGCCGACGACGAGGCCCTCGACGAGCAGCAGTCCCCGGAGGTCGCCCGGGGAGGCGCCGCGAGCGGCCAGGAGCCGCATGGCGTCGCCCCGGCGTCTGGCGATGATGCGGCAGCCGAGGAGCAGGACGGCGATCATGACGCCGGCCGGTCCGCTCGCCGTCATGGCCAGGACGGCATCGACCGCCGCATCCCGAGCCAGCGTGTCGTCGATCGTGTCAGCGGCCCCCGACGTGAAGGTCAACGGCGACGGTCCGTACCCGGTGCGCGAGACCTCGATGGTCGGCGGTGCGCTGTCGAAGCGGCGCATCTGCTCGACCACGTCAGCGGCGTTCGCGCTCGTGACGGCCGCCGGGTCGACGGGGAACCACACGGAGAGGCGGGTCGCAGCGGCGAGGCCGGCGATCCGGCCGAGCTCCGAGGCGTCGACGATGCCGGTGCCGGTGTAGATCGGGGGGCCAAGCCCCGTGATCATGATCGACGGCGTCGTGAGGAGGGGCGCGTGCGACCAGTATCCGTCGGTCGGGTCCTCCGGATCGAAGACACCGGACAGCCGTGCCGTGATCGACGATCCCTCGCCGGTCTCGACCGTCCGCGTGTCGCCGACACTCCACTCGAGCGCATCCGCGTTCTCCGTGGCCAGCGACACCTCGAGCACATCGTCGGATGTGGCGGCGGGGGCCGCACCCTGGAGGTAGCGCACGCGCTGGTCGGAACGGGGATCGAAAGCGAGCGAGAGCTTGGTGTGATGGCCGGAGCCCGGGTACACGATGGGGAACGCGTCGACCGAGAGGAAGTACTGCGGCTCGCCGGTGGCCTCCCGAAGCGGGGATGGCAGGCCGGAGCGCACGGCGCGGACGGCACCGTCGAACGCCCCCCACGCGGCGTCGGAGGCCGGCGAGAGCTCCGAGGACCCGTCGGACGCGCCCGGATCCGGGATCCCGATGGCGTCTCCGGTGATGTCGCGTTGATCGGCGTCGATGGCGCCGAGCGCGAAGCCGATGGCCCGCGTGTGCATGGCCTCCACGGAGCGGGGCGCTGCGGCAGCGATGACGGCGATCAGGACGACGAGCATGGCGACCGTGATCCCGCCCGCCGGGTGCGCACGCAGGTGACGGCGGACGAGGGCGGGTGCGGATGTCACCGAGCGGCGCGTCATGCGGCATCCCCGGCGATGATCGCGTGCGCAGCCTGGTCTCTCACGCGGACCGCGTAGACCGCGATGACGCCGGCGACGGCGGCGAGCAGCACCGCGATCGCCACGCCGAGCGTCGCGGCGTCGACGACGGGCGGCAGGACGATGGTCCCTGCGGCCTCCGCGACCGATCCGCGAGCGAACGGGACGGCAGCGCACAGGACGGCCACGGCTCCGATGCCGACCCCCATCACCAGGCCGGCAGCAGCAACGACCGCGAGTTCGACGGACCGCCCTCCGGACTGGGCGCGCGCGCTGACGCCCAGCGCGCGGAGGAGGCCGGCCTCGGCAGAGCGACCGGCGAGGAGCGTCACGGTGATCGCGACGATCGCGATGACGGCGAGGGCGATGGCCGCCGCGACGCCCGCCCAGGCTGCGGCGACGCCCGGTTCGGCCAGACGGGTCGCCGGCCCCGGAGTGGCCGTGGAGATCGTCGCTGCGCCGTCGAGCGCCGTCGAGACGTCGTCGGCGACCGAGTCGAGATCTGCATCCGTCGTCGCGGCGGCCCAGATCTCGTCGGCCGGCGCCGGGCTGTCGTTCTCCCGCAGGAGCGCATCGTCGAGGGCGCCGAGCGGGAGGATCACGCCGAGCGGATTCGTCGACCCCGGCACGGAGGGCGCCGTTCCACGCACCTCGGCCGATCCGGAGCGGAGGAGACCGTCGAACTGGTAGTCGAAGCGGTCTCCGACTCCGAGCCCCAGCCGTGCGGCCAGCGCACTCGTGATGACGGCCGGGACGGTGGTGGCGCTCGCCTCGGTGGCCATGACCCGGCTGAGCGCCTCCCGGGAGGAGAGCGGCGCGCTCGCGCTCGGGGGAACGGGCAGCGTGGCGGAGTCGTCGGCATCGGTGCCCCAGGACAGCACGGTGATCCCGATGCCCGTCACCCCGTCCGCACCGGAGAGCGCGCCGTCGACGGCGAGGAGACGCCACGGGCCTCCGTCCTCCGGCAGCGGGGCCGCCAGGTCGCTCTGCTCGCCCGCCCCGACCGCCGCGGTGCCGAGCGGGAGCGAGACGAGCGCCCCGTCACGGTCCGAGATCCAGGCGGACACCATCACCACACCTCGTCGATCGCTCTCGGGCGCGAGGGCGGCAACGCTCACGCGCAGCGCCGTCGAAGCCGGGGAGAGTTCGAGTCCCACCGGCGCTGAGGCGAGATCGTCGGCGATGGCTGCGACATCGACGGTTCCTCCGGCGTCGAGCATGACGTTCGTCATGAGCTCCGGGGCGAGCGCGGTGAGCGAGGCGGTGTCGGAGCCGATCCGGATGGGTGCTGTCGCCACCGGGGCCGCTGCGGCCACGGCTTTCACGCCGCGCGCGTCGTCGACCTCGGCCGGGTCCAGCGCATCGCCGGAGAACACGGCACGCACATCAGCACCGTTCGCCTGCTCGGCTGAGGCCCGGGCGAGCGCGCGCCAGGTGGCTGCGTAGCCGGAGGTGAAGACGGCGCTCGCCACCGCGAGGGAGACCAGGAGCAGGGCGACCTGGAACATCGCGACGTGACGCGCCACCTGACGCGAACCGAGCACGGCCGGCAGCGACGTTCCGCGCGCGGTGACGCGCTCGACGATGCCGGCCAGCGGCCGGAAGGCCAGCAGGGCCACGAGCGAGCCGGCGACGAGGACGAGGATCGGTCCGGCTTCCGCGATGAGGTCGACGCGCACGCCGCCGTCCGCAGCCGGGACGAGCGGGGAGCCGTACTGGGCCAATTGGATGACGGCGACGGATGCGGCGATCACCGCGATGACGGCTGCCGTCGCCGTCGCACCGGTCCCACGCCCGGAGACCTCTGCACGTCGGCCAGAGGACGAGCGTGACGACCGGCGCCATGCATCCAGGCAGAACACCACCGGAGCGAGCGCAGCGACCACGAGGGCGGCCGGCCAGCCGGAGGAGGACTCGGGGTGCCAGCCGTCCCGGAGAGCCAGCGTCGCGGACGCGAGGAGACAGCCGAGGAGCAGGCCGGGAAGCGCCACCGCCGCCGACTCGATGGCGGCCAGGCCGGCGATCTGGCCGCGCGTCGAGCCGCGGGCGCGGAGCAGCTCGGTCTCGGTCAGTCGCGCCGCGCCCAACAGGCGGGCGAGCTGGGCGAGGGCGATCGCGGTGAACGCGACGGTGAGCAGTACGGGCACGGGTGTGACGGCCGACGCCGCCAGCAGCCCGCGGTCGAGCTCGGCCAGGGTTCCGGGAAGCCCGCCGTCCAGCTCGATGCGCGCGTCGGCGACGGGGCCGGTCGCCACGGCAGCGGCGAGGGCTTCGACCTGGGTGCTGAGCCGTTCCGCCCCGGCGGGGGAGGTGGCCGACACCCCGGGCGTGAGCACCCAGGTCGTCTCGCCGCCCTCGCCGGCGCCGCCGGCGACCTCGGCGAGCGGCACCAGGTCGGCGATGAGAGCGGCTGCGGCCGACGAGGCCTCGGCCGCGCTCTCCTGTTTCGTCGGTGTGACGGTCATCAGGAGCGACCGGCCGTCACCGGAGGTCAGCGCCGCCCGCACGTCGGACGCCGTCTGGGCGGCGAGCCCTCCGAGGATGATGCAGACGAAGTACGCCGCTACCGCGACGATCGCCCCCGTGCTGAGGAGCAGGCCGGATCGCGCGCGCGCACGGCGCGCGACGAGGCGAACCGTTCCCATGCGTTCCTCTCGTCGTCGACGGGCGCCGTCGATGGTCGCTCCGTCGTGAGGTGATCCCCCGTCGTCAGCGTAATAGTCCGGTGTGGTTCACACCGGCGAAGTCGGTGCTTGCGCGCCGCCAGTTCGCAGGCATATCCTGAAAGGCTGCTTGGCGCCCCGGGTGCAGTGGCACTGTTCGGCACGACGACACGCAGGAGGAACCGATGACGAAGACAGAGAAGCCGATGGCTCCAGCTGGAGTGACCACCGGTACTGTCGCCGCCCTCGGCGGCGCGACCGTGCTCCTCCCGTTTGCGGAGTAGCCGCTCGCACGCCTGACGGGCAGCACCGCCCGCCCCGCATCCACGGGTGACGCTTCGTCGCGTCTCCGCCTCACACACAGCTCTTCGATCACGACGGCCTGCGCCGCCATCCTCACGGATGCCGCGCGGTCTCATGGTCCCGTCCGGGAACCTCACCATGTCTGCATCCATCCAGCACCAGCACCCGCCGCGGGCGGACAAGCCAGCCGGTACCGTCCGCACCCTGCTCCGGCTCTACCCCTACGTGCGTCCGGCCATGCCGTTCCTCGTCCTCGGCGCGGTCTCAGCACTGCTGGCGAGCCTCGTCGCCCTCGTGATCCCGCAGATCCTCGAGGTGCTCGTCGACGGGCCCCTCTCGACCGGCGACGCGTCGGCCGTCTGGCCTGCATCGCTGCTCGTCATCGGCCTCGGCGTGCTCGAGGCGATCCTGATCGGTCTGCGCCGCTGGTTCGTGCTCACCCCGGGAACGCACGTCGAGGCGAGCATGCGCAACGGACTGTACGCACAGCTGCAGGATCTTCCGGTCGCGTTCCACGACCGCTGGCCGAGCGGCCAGCTCCTCTCGCGCGCCGTGAGCGACCTCGGCCTCATCCGCCGGTTCCTCGCATTCGGCATCATCCTGCTGGTCGTCAACGTCGTGACGATCATCGTGGGCTTCGCGATCCTCATCTCGATGAACTGGATCCTCGGCCTCATCTTCTTCGTCTGCTCGATCCCGCTCTGGATCTACGGCTTCGTCTTCGAGGGCAAGTACTCCACGATCGCGCGGCGCAGCCAGGACCAGGCCGGCGACCTCGCGACGGCCGTCGAGGAGTCCGTGCACGGCATCCGTGTGCTCAAGGCGTTCGGACGCGGCAAGCACGCCCTCAAGAACTTCACCAGCCAGGCCGAGGACCTGCGGGGGACCGAGATCGAGAAGGCCAGGGCGATCGCCGGGATCTGGCTGTGGCTGCTCATGGTCCCCGATGTCGCGTTCGCCCTGTGCCTCGTCGTCGGCACCTGGCTCGCGGCGCAGGGCGAACTCAGCGTGGGCACCCTCGTCGCCTTCTTCGCGACCGCCACCGTGCTGCGGTTCCCGGTCGAGTCGATCGGATTCCTGCTGTCGATGACCTTCGACACCCGCACCGCGACGGACCGGTTCTTCGACATCCTCGACGAGGTGAACGCCATCCGCGACCCGGAGGAGCCGAAGACGATCCCGGAGCCCGTCGGCGAGCTGCACTTCGACGACGTGCACTTCCGCTACCAGGACTCGCCCGAGCGCTTCGCCGACCTCATCGACGGCGTCGAGCTCACCCTGCGGCCGGGCGAGACCATGGCGCTCGTCGGCCTCACGGGGTCGGGCAAGTCCACGCTCACCGCGCTGACGACGCGCCTCTACGACGTGACCGGGGGATCGGTGCGCCTCGACGGCGTCGACGTGCGCGACCTCACCCGCGAGGAGCTGCGTCGTCACATCGCGATGGCCTTCGAGGATGCGACGCTGTTCTCGGCCTCCGTGCGCGACAACGTGCTGCTCGGTCGGCCGGAGTTCGCCGAGCCGAGCGCCGAGGCCGACGCCGCCCTGGCGGAGGCACTGGAGATCGCGCAGGCCGGGTTCGTCCACGACCTCCCCGATGGCGTCGACACGACCGTCGGCGAGGAGGGCATGAGCCTGTCCGGCGGGCAGCGCCAGCGCCTCGCCCTCGCCCGTGCCGTGGCGGCGAAACCGGCGGTGCTCGTCCTCGACGACCCGTTGTCGGCACTGGACGTCGACACGGAGGCGCTCGTCGAGGCGGCACTCCGGCGCGTCCTCGCGTCGACGACCGCCCTCATCGTCGCCCACCGTCCGTCCACCGTCATGCTGGCGGATCGGGTGGCGCTGCTCGAGAACGGCCGCATCACGGCCGTCGGGCGCCACTCCGAGCTGCTGGAGGGCAACGAGCACTACCGCTTCGTCATCTCGAGTCTCGAGGACGAGGAGCGCCGTGACCAGGCGCGCCAGATCGACCGAGATCTGTTCGATGACCGAGAGGAGGTCGCCCGATGAGCGTCATCGGTGTCGAGGGCGAGGAGCGCGACGACTTCACGGTCGGCGAGTCCCGCCAGATCCGTCGTCGGTCGCTGAAGCTCCTCGGCTCACTGCTGCGGCCGCTGCGGCCGCAGGTCGTGCTCGCGGTCGTGGTGATCGTGCTGTCCACCGCCTTCCAGGTGGCCGGCCCCGCGCTGATCGCCATCGGCATCGACCGCGGGCTGCCCGCCCTGATGAAGCAGGACTGGATGCCGCTCGCCCTCACGGGTGCCGCGTACCTGTTCACCGGTGTCGCCGGCGCCGTCCTCATCGCCTGGTACACGGTGCTGAGCGCCCGCATCAGCCAGGCGGTGCTCATTGACCTGCGCACGCGGGTGTTCCTGCAGACCCAGAAGCTCAGCCTCGAGTTCCACGAGTCGTACACGTCCGGGCGCATCATCTCCCGGCAGACCAGCGACCTGGATGCGATCCGCGAGCTCCTCGACGAGGGCATCAACGGACTCATCCGCGGTGTGCTGTACATGGGATTCACGGCCGTGGCCCTGTTCACCATCGACGGGGTCAGCGGCCTGGTCCTCATCGGGTCGATCGTGCCCCTCGCCGTGCTCACCCGGTGGTTCCAGACGCGTTCGCAGCGCCTGTTCCGTCAGTCGCGCGTCGCCTCGGCAGCGCTGATCGTCAAGTTCGTGGAGACCATGACGGGCATCCGCGCCGTCAAGGCGTTCCGCGGCGAGAAGCGCAACGAGAAGGAGTTCGGCGACCGCGTCGAGGACTACCGTGACGTCAACGCCCGCGTCATCCAGCTGTTCGGGATCTTCGACCCCGGCCTCGTGCTCATCGGGAACGTCGCCGTCGGCGTCGTGCTGCTGATCGGCGGGTTCCGGGTGGCGGACGGACAGCTCGCCATCGGCGTGCTGCTGGCAGCACTGCTCTACACGCGACGCTTCTTCGACCCGATGGAGGAGATGGCGATGTTCTACAACTCCTACCAGTCGGCGACGGCAGCGCTCGAGAAGATCTCGGGCGTCCTCGAGGAGAAGCCGAGCGTTCCGGATCCGGTGCAGCCCGTCGACCTGTGGACGGCGGACGGTCACGTGCGCTTCGACGGCGTGCGCTTCGCGTACCGGTCGGATCGCGAGATCCTGCCGCAGTTCGATCTCGACCTGCCTGCAGGGCAGACCATCGCGCTCGTCGGCTCCACCGGAGCGGGCAAGACCACCCTGGCCAAGCTCATCTCGCGGTTCTACGATCCGACGGACGGCGCGGTCACACTGGACGGGGTCGACCTCCGCGACCTGCACCCGAACGACCTCCGGCGGGCGATCGTCATGGTCACCCAGGAGGCGTACCTGTTCTCGGGGTCGGTGGCCGACAACATCGCGATCGGCAAGCCGGATGCGACTCTCGACGAGATCGTCGCGGCCGCGCGCGCCGTGGGAGCGCACGAGTTCATCGAGGGCCTGCCGAACGGCTACGACACCGACGTGAACAAGCGCGGCGGGCGCGTGAGCGCCGGCCAGCGCCAGCTGATCTCGTTCGCCCGCGCGTTCCTGGCCGATCCGGCCGTGCTCATCCTCGACGAGGCGACGTCATCGCTCGACATCCCGAGCGAGCGACTCGTGCAGGAGGCGCTGCAGACCCTGCTCGCGGACCGCACGGCGGTCATCATCGCGCACCGGCTCTCGACGGTCGCGATCGCCGACCGGGTGCTCGTGATGGAGCACGGACGCATCGTCGAGGACGGCACGCCCGACGACCTCATCGCCGGAACAGGCCGCTTCGCCCAGCTTCACGCGGCGTGGCGGGACTCGCTGGTGTAGCGGAGCGGAGCACGTGGATCGGGGTCGGATCGATCCCGTTGAAGCCCGATGCCGTCACCGACGTGTATGCGCCCATCATCGGGCTCACGACCAGGTCGCCCTCGGTGAGGGCGGGGAGCTCGCAGGAGCGGGCGATGACGTCCACGCTGTCGCACGTGGGGCCGGCCAGCGTCACCGTCTCGCGGCGGGCGGGTTCACCTCCCGTGAGCTCGCTCGCCGCGAAGACCAGCGGATGCACCTGCTCGGTCAACACGTTCGAGTAGCTGCCGTAGAGCCCGTCGTCCAGGTAGTGCCAGCGCCCGTCGACGCGATCGCTGCTCCCGACGACGCGCGAGACGAGCGTCATCGCGGTGGCGGCGATGAACCGGCCGGGTTCCAGGAGCAGGCGATCCCGGCGGCCGCTCGCCCGGATGGCGGCGCGGATGCCGGAGGCGATGACGGCGAGCGACGGCACAGGCTCGTCGTAGCCGATGGGGAAGCCGCCCCCGATGTCGAGCACCCGGAATCGGATGCCGAGCTCCCGCTCCAGCTCGTCCATGAGTGCCGAGGTGCGGGTGATCGCCCATTCGAACGGCTCGGACGAGGTCGTCTGGCTCCCGACATGGAAGCTGAACCCGGCGACCGCGACGCCCAGGCCGACGGCCTGCCGCACGAGCTCGCATGCCTGTGCCGGCGTCGAGCCGAACTTCGCCGAGAGGTCGCAGCCGGCGTCGGGATTGGGGTAGCTGAGCCTTACGAGGACGTCGATGTCGCGGGGCAGCACGGCGAGCTTGACGAGCTCCCGGTGGTTGTCGACCACGAAGTGCCGCACTCCGGCGAGGTAGGCATCCACGATGTCGGTGCGGGAGCGGATCGGATGGGAGTGCAGGCACCGCCCGACGTCGACCCCCTGCCGGGCGAGCAGGGCGATCTCGCCGCGGGAGGCGACCTCGAAGCCGGCCCCGGCCGCCGCGACGGCGCCGATCGCGGCCGGATGCGGCAGCGCCTTGGTGGCGAAATGGATCTCCGCCGCCGGCAGCTCCTGACGGAGCAGCCGGATCTGCTCGTGGATCCGCGTCGGATCCAGGACGAGGAGCGGCGAGCCGTGGCTGCGCACGATCGCGAACAGCGAGATGCGTTCCGCGTACCGGGCCAGCTCGACGCGGACGGCCTCCCGGTGCTGCGTGCCCGGGCGATGCGGGACCGCGGCGTCGGATCGCCGCAGGGGTTCATCTCGGCGATCGGCATCGGCGGCGGCCGACGACGGGAACGCGGGCAACAGGGCGGAACTCATGATGCGGGTGCCTTCCGGTGGGGGAGGATGACGCGCCTTCCGACCTCGAAGCTCGTGATGGCGACGGTGTAGAACACGACGTCGGCCGCGAGCTTGCCGATCAGCCAGGCGGCCGGTGTGGGTCCGAGCGCGAGCGGGACCACCCAGAGCAGGAACGGTCGGACCAGGAGCGTGTCGACGAGTTCGGCCGGCCCGAACTCCGCGACGACCGAGCGCACGCTGCGGCCGACGATGACGAGCGCGCGCCGCCACGGGGAGGGGAGGCCGCGGACGTCGGCGGATGCCGCGTGACCGCGCACGCAGCGGACGACGACGACGGCGTAGTAGCCGATCGTCTCCGCGGCGGTCCCGCAGATCGCCGCTGCTGCGATCGATCCGGTGGCGCCGTAGGCCGTCCATGCCCCGAGCAGGGCCGACACGGTTCCGACGATCTCGGGGGCGAGGTACCGGCGGATCCAGATGACGTAGGCGATGTGCAGGCGGTGATGGCTCACGAGAACGATCGTCGCCCCCGAACAGGGGTGCTCGGATCGGTGGAGCCACCCGCGGCCTCGGGGGCCAGCCCCCAGTTGCGTCATGGCGCCACGGCGGTGGGGCGCCCGGGGGGGGGGGGCCGGCGGGGGGGGCCGCCCCCGGGGGGTGGAGAACCACACAAGCCCCCCCGCCCGCCCCCCCCCCGGCG
>JBEVEO010000281.1:0-3123 GCA_040512695.1 Leifsonia sp.
CTTCACCGGAACGTCGGATGCCACGCCCAGCGTGCGCGCGATTTCCTGCGACTGCTCGGCGACCTGCTTGAGGGTCTCCTCGCCGTAGAGGTTCTGACTTCCGGTGAGGAACCAGACTTCGTAGGCGTCGAGAGAGGTGATCAGTTTAGGCATTAATGTCTCCTTGGGTGTCGGCGAGTGCGCCCTGCGGCGCCTGGCCGTAGACGTTCTGGTAGCGGTCGAACAGCGAATCGATAGCGGGCTGGGGAATCGGCACGGCATCGCCGAGCTGGCGGGAGATGTGCACGGTGCGGGCGACGTCCTCGACCATCACAGCGGCCTTGACCGCATCCTTCGCGTCCTTGCCGATCGTGAACGGGCCGTGGTTGGCCATGAGAACGGCACGGCTGCGGTGGCCGGTGAGGGTCTCGACAATGCCGCGACCGATCGAGTCGTCGCCGATGATCGCGAACGGCCCGACCGGGATCTCGTCGCCGAACTCGTCGGCCATGGCCGTGATCACACACGGGATCGGTTCGCGGCGCGCCGCCCACGCCACCGCATAGGTGGAGTGGGTGTGCACGACACCGCCGACCTCGGGCATGTTGCGGTACACGTAGGCGTGCGCCGCCGTGTCACTCGACGGCGACCGTTCCGAGCCTGGAGTGCCGGGGATCACGGCACCGTCGAGGTCGCAGAGGATCATGTTCTCCGGGGCGAGATCGTCGTAACTCACGCCGGACGGCTTGATCACGAACAGGTCCGCCCCAGGCACTCGGCCGGAGACGTTCCCGCCTGTCCAGACGACGAGACCGTAACGCACCAGTTCACCGTGCAGGCGGGCGACGTCGGCACGCACCCGGGCGATGGCGACCTCGATTTCAGGGGGATATGTGCTCACGCGAGAGCCTCTCTCTTCGGTCATTCTAACGTTGTACATCAAAGCGGATGCTGAGGGTGGCCAGACCGCGAAGGGTTGCATCCTCGCCGGCGAGTTCGGCCGTGAGGCGCGTTCCCCTCTGCACGAGAAAGCGGTCACAGAGCCCGACGAGCTGCGCCGCCTCCGACGCTTCGAGAACCACGGCGGCGCCGGCCTCGGCGATCCGCTCGATGAGGTCGCGCCTCGTTTCGCGGTCTGACGGGGACAGCCCGGAGAACGGCTCTGTGAGAAGGGCGACCCGCGGCGGGTTCGCCGCCCACCCGGCGAGGACGTCGTTCATGGCGGAGGTGGACGGACGTGATCGTGCACCGGGGATCACCTCGAGGAGCATCGAGGGGGCGCGGCGGGGAACGTACTCCTTTCGCGAGTCGATCAGACCCATCCGCGCGAGCCGCGCCAGCTTCTCACCGGACACGCTCGTGGGGATGCCGCCGATCAGCCCGACGTCGTACACCGGCGGGTGCTCGGAAATGAACAGCACCCGCGAGGCGATCGCGCGGTCGACGGTCGAGAGATCGGCCGGGCTTCCGTCGAGAAGGATCGACCCACTCACCCGCCCGCCCGACGACGCGCCGAAGATCCCGAGCACGAGGCTCTCCGCGCCGGCGAGGCCGACGATCTCGCCAGCGCGCACGGTCAGAGAGGCACCTTCGATCACCAGCCGGTCGTGGTGGATCGGATGCGACACGGCGACGTCGCGGAGTTCGAGAACGACGGGTCCGAACACCCGGGCCGGCCGCGCCGGACTGTCGTCATCCCCCACGAGCATCTCGAGGAGACGGTCGGATTCGTCGGGTCGGGCTGTGCCGATCACCTCGCCGCCGCGAACGACGACGACGACGTCGACGGGGTACTGCTCAAGTCCGGCGAGTCCGTCCACGGCAACGACCATGGGCACCACCTGGGCGGCCCGGGCGACCGCGGCGTACCAGCGTCGTATCTCCTCGGCGTTGAAGCCGATCGACCGGTCGTCGACGAGGACGAACTCCGGCGTCCTGGACAGCGATCTTGCGAGCTGGACGATGCGCTGGTCGACGATGTCGAGGTCGGAGACCGGTGTCGCCGGGGCAACAGCGAGTCCGACCAGGTCGAGGAGGTCGGTCGCCCGCCGGTCGAGGTCACGTTTGCGCGGAAAGAATCCGCTGGCCCCCTCGGCGCCGAGCAGCGCGTTGTCGCCGACCGTCTGCCGCGGGATGATGAGCGACTCGGACCCGATCACGGGCACGCCGTCCGCCGCGGGCAGGCCGCCGAGCACGGCGATCAGCCGCGCGCCATCAGGCACAGCGCCGACGAAGGGCATCCGCTTCTCTTTCCTGGAGGTGGCCCGGGCCGCCGGCGTTTCGCCTGCGGCCCGGGCAGGCTCTCGTTACTTGCCGCCCGAGCGACGCTTGTTGTAGACGTCGAACGCGACGGCCAGAAGCAGGACGAGACCCTTGACGGCCTGCTGCCACTCGATGCCGAGTCCGAGGATCGACATTCCGTTGTTCAGCACACCGATGATCAGACCACCGATGATCGCGCCGCCGATGGTTCCGACGCCACCCTGCACAGCCGCACCACCGATGAACGCGGCGGAGATGGCCTCGAGCTCGAATCCGTCTCCGGCCTTCGGGCCGGCCAGGTTGAGACGGGCGGTGAAGATGAGGCCGGCGAGGGCGGCGAGGACGCCCATGTTCACGAAGAGCAGGAAGTCGGTCTTGCGAGTCTTGATACCCGACAGTTCAGCAGCGTGACGGTTGCCACCGATTGCGTAGACGTGGCGGCCGAAGACGCTCCGGTTCATGATGATGCCGTAGATGAGCACCAGCACGGCGAGGATGATGAGCGTGACGGGGATGCCCTTGTAGCTGGCGAGAGCGTAGGCGAAGAAACCGATGGCGAGCGTGATGAGCACGAGCTTGGCGACGAACCAGACGATCGGCTCGACCTCCTGGCCGTACTTCTGGCGCGCCGAGCGGGTGCGGAACTGACCGACGATCAGTGCGACGACGGCGACGGCCGCGACGATGAGGGTGAGCGGGTCGAGCTCGAGGTCACCGAAGACATCGCTGAGGAAGCCGTTGCCGAGCGCACGGTACTCGGCCGGGAACGAGCCGATGTTGGCGTTGCCGAGGACGACGAGCGCGAGGCCGCGGAAGATGAGCATGCCTGCCAGCGTCACGATGAACGCCGGAATACCGACGTACGCGACCCAGAAGCCCTGC
>JBEVEO010000195.1:0-2572 GCA_040512695.1 Leifsonia sp.
GGCGGATGCCGCGCCTCTCGGCGGGTGGGAGCTTCGCCGTGCCGACGTCCATGCCCCGGTACAGCTGCATGGCGTCGGCGTTGACGATCTCGGCGAGGCGTCCCGATGCAGCGAGCCGCTCGGCGATGGCGAGCGACAGGTCCGACTTGCCCGTACCGGTCGGCCCGACGATCGCGATCAGGCCGTCGGCGGCAGACGTGTTCAGCGCTGACCGTCCAGCTGGTCGTAGATCGGAGTCATGCCGCCGGACACGGATGCCGGTGGGCCGACCCGCAGGGAGGGCAGCCCGAGGGACACTCGGCCAGGTACCGAGGAGGACGGCGCGGCGGGAACGCCGCAGGACTCGGCCTGGGCGCGATCCCAGGCGTCGCCGGCCGTGGTGCGCCGGACCTGCAACGGCTGTCCGTCGGCGGTATCCGCGATCAGATAGAACGGTGCGGCCTGGCTGACCCGCACCGTGACGACGTCGCCCGGCCGCGGGATCTCAGAGCCCGCAGGGACTTCGAAGTGCACGAGCCGGGAATCCTCAGCCCTTCCGGACATCCGGTGGGTGGCCGAGTCCTTCTTGCCCTCGCCGACGGCCACCAGCAACTGCACTTCGCGGCCGACGACATTCTGGTTCTCTTCCAGGCTGATCCGGTCCTGCAGGGCGGTGAGTCGCTCATAGCGCTCCTGGACCACGGCCTTGGGAACCTGGTCGGGCATGGTGGCGGCCGGCGTGCCTGCACGGATCGAATACTGGAAGGTGAATGCTGTGGCGAACCGGGCAGCTTCCACAACGCGCAGCGTCTCCTGGAAATCCTCCTCGGTCTCGCCGGGGAAGCCGACAATGATGTCGGTGGAGATCGCGGCGTGGGGCATCTTCGCACGCACGCGGTCGAGGATGCCGAGGAATTTCTCGCTGCGGTACGACCGGCGCATTGCTTTGAGGATGCGGTCGGAGCCGGACTGGAGCGGCATGTGCAGTTGCGGCATCACGCTGGGGGTTTCCGCCATCGCGTCGATGACGTCGTCGGTGAACGCGGCGGGGTGGGGGCTGGTGAAACGGATGCGTTCGAGCCCCGGGATGGCTCCTGCCGCACGGAGCAGCTTGCTGAAGGCCTGCCTGTCGCCGAACTCGACACCGTAGGAGTTGACGTTCTGTCCGAGGAGGGTCACCTCGATGGCTCCGTCGTCGACGAGAGCCTGGATCTCGGCGAGGATCTCCCCCGGCCGGCGGTCCTTCTCCTTGCCCCGGAGTGCGGGCACGATGCAGAACGTGCAGGTGTTGTTGCAGCCGACGGAGATGGAGACCCAGCCGCTGTAGGTCGACTCCCGTTGGGTCGGCAGGGTCGTGGGGAAGGTCTCGAGCGACTCGAGGATCTCGATCTGTGCTTCGTCGTTGTGTCTGGCGCGCTCGAGCAGGCTGGGAAGGGAGCCCATGTTGTGCGTGCCGAAGACGACGTCGACCCATGGCGCCTTCTCGAGGATGACGTTTTTGTCCTTCTGGGCCAGGCACCCGCCGACGGCGATCTGCATGCCGGCGTGACGCTTCTTCACCGAGGCGAGGTAGCCGAGGTTCCCGTACAGCTTGTTGTCGGCGTTCTCGCGCACCGCGCACGTGTTGATGACGACGACGTCAGGTTCGACACCGACGGCCTTCACATAGCCGGCTGCGTCGAGTGATCCGCCGAGTCGCTCAGAGTCGTGCACGTTCATCTGGCAGCCGTAGGTGCGGACCTCATACGTCCGGACGTGCCCAGACTCATCGACGGCGGCGGTCGACGGGGTGATGACGGTGGGCGTTTCCTGCAGCGTGCTCATGATCGCTCCAGTCTACGTTCCGGGCGTCGAAGCGGTCGACTGAGCGCGACTCGGGAACCCCCGGGCGCCTGCGTCGCCCGGTCAGCGCCGGGATGCCGTCAGTCGCGTCGTCAGGCTGGTCGTCTGGAGAGGCAACGGCATCCGCCGGAGGAACCGGTCAGCGGAACCGGACGTTCGACGAGGCCCCTGACGACCGCCCGGTGAGGAGAGGTGCGATCGCCTCGCGGACGATGTTGCCCGGGTACCCGCGCCGGGCGAGGAACCCCACGAGTCGCCGCTCGAGCGTCTGCTTGTCGAGGCCCGTCAGTTGCGACGCCCGCTTGGTGGCGAGCTCCTGTGCGGCGCTCAACTCGTCTCCTGAGTCGATGTCGTCGAGGGTTTCGTCGATGATCTCGCGGTCGATCGAGCGGCCGGACATCGCCCGGGCCACAACGGCCCTGCTCTGCCCCTTGCGCTCATAGAGCGCGTGCTTGAGCTGCTCGGCGAGGACACGGTCGTCGACGTAACCGAGATCGCGCAGCCGGTCGAGGATGGCATTCGCCTGGTGGGCGGTGAGGCCCTCGTCCATCCCGTAGGCGAGGACTTCGGCTTCGCTGAGGGCACGTCGCGCGAGCTTGCGAATCAGTGCTGTCTCGACGTCGTCGGGTTCGGGCGCCGCCTCGACGGGTTCGTCGTCTGGGCGGACCCCGGGAAGGTAGGTCACGGTCGCGACCGATTCACCGTCTGACTCCTGAGGCGCGTCGGACGCACCGGCGTCAGCACCGCCGCC
>JBEVEO010000015.1:0-29846 GCA_040512695.1 Leifsonia sp.
ATATTGATCGGGGTTTCTTATCCACAGACTGTGCACAAACTGGCCTCGTCCGGGCAGCTGTGGAGGAGACGCCGATGCCGCCCGGCGGACAGCGGCTACCCCCCATCCCCAGCGCAGGAAACCAAGGCAGCAGGTGATGGTGGTCTCGATACGCGGCCGACTCCGTCGGGCACTACTCGACCACCGGCGGACACCAAGCGCTACTCGACCAGCGGAGGCCGGACGCCACTCGAGCAGCGGACGCCGGCACCACCCCACATGCGACGGTTGCAGGGATCTGCCCGCCACTTGCGGCGGATTTCGCACACTTACGCAAGAAGAGAACAATTAGTCGATATTTCCTCACTCGGTCTTGTGAGAGCCGAAGAGCGCGTCCTAGGGTCGGGCCGAACCCCGAGGAAACGAGTCGACGATGACACGGAACATCCCCATGACGATCCCGGCCGCCGTGGCGGCCTGCGCGGTCGCGATCGGCCTCACGCTCAGCGGCGCCGGCGCAGCGGCGGCCGAGGTCCACCCCGCCGGAGTGTCACCCGTCGTCACCCGGGCGGCACTCGACCCGGCACTCGTGGCCGGCCGTGGGGCCGACGTCGCCTTCAGCGAGCAGGAGGCGGAGTCGGCGACCACGACGGGATCACGCATCGGTCCGGATCGCACCGCCTACACGCTCGCCGCCGAGGCCTCCGGCCGAACGGCCGTGAGCCTCGCACCCGGCCAGTACGTCGAGTTCGTGCTTCCGAAGGCGGCCAACGCGATCACCGTTCGCTACTCCATCCCGGACGCCCAGACCGGCGGGGGCATCACGGCTCCGCTCGCCGTCACGGTGAACGGCGGCGCCAAGCGCACCATGACGCTCACGTCGCAGTACTCCTGGCTGTACAACCAGTACCCGTTCACCAACGACCCGGGCGCCGGGCTGCTGCACTCCGACTGGTGGATCACCGAGTGCGGCTGCGTTCCGTCGCAGACCACCCCGGCACCCGTCATCTCGACGCCGTTCCGGCCGATGCACTTCTACGACGAGCAGCGGATGCTGCTGGGCAGGACCTACAAGGCGGGAGACGTCATCCGCCTCACCGCGCCCGCCCGTGGCGCGGCATCCGCGACGGTGATCGACCTCCTCGACACCGAACTCGTCGGGCTGCCGCACGTGAAGCTGCGTGCGGCCAACGTGCTGCTGTTCGGGGCCGATCCGTTCGGCCGCAAGGACTCGGCGAACGCGTTCGACAAGGCCATCGCCTACGCGCAGAAGAAGAACCTCACGGTCTACGTGCCGCCGGGGGTCTATCAGGTCAACCGTCACATCATCGTCGACAACGTGACGATCGAAGGCGCTGGCAACTGGTACACGATCATCAGGGGATCGGAGGTCGCGCTCACGACGCCGTCGCCCGACGGGTCGGTGCACACGGGAGTCGGCTTCTACGGCAAGGATGCGTCGGTCGGCGGCAGCCGCAACGTGCACCTGTCCGGCTTCGCCATCCAGGGAGACGTGCGCGAACGCGTCGACACCGACCAGGTCAACGGCGTCGGCGGGGCGCTGAGCGACTCCACGATCGACGGCCTGTACATCCAGCACACCAAGGTGGGTATCTGGCTCGACGGCCCGATGGACGACGTCACGATCACGGACAACGTGATCGTCGACCAGATCGCCGACGGACTCAATTTCCACACCGGCGTCACGAACTCGACGGTGTCGAACAACTTCGTGCGCAACACCGGTGACGACGGCCTCGCCATGTGGTCGGAGCACGTCGCGAACGCGGGGAACACCTTCGACCACAACACAGTGCAGACGCCGACGCTCGCGAACGGCATCGCCATCTACGGCGGGACGGACACCACGGTGTCGAACAACCTCGTCGCCGATCCCATCCGCGAGGGCAGCGGCATCCAGGTCGGGTCGCGGTTCGGCGCGGAGCCGTTCGCAGGCACCCTCGCGATCACGGACAACACGACGGTGCGCGCCGGAACCTACGAGCTGAACTGGAACATCGGACTCGGAGCCATCTGGTTCTATGCGCTGGAGGGGAACATCGACGCCGACATCCAGCTGGTCGGAGACGCGTTCCTCGACAACACCTACAACGCGATCATGGTGGTGGCCGACTGGCCGGTGAAGGACCTGTACTCGGTCACGAACCTGCACTTCCGGAACGTCCGCGTCGACGGAACCGGCACCTCGGTGCTGAGCGCACGTGCGGCGGGGTCCGCATCGTTCGAGAACGTCGACGCGCGAAACGTCGGGGCCGTCGGCGTGAACAACTGCGGCACCTTCCACTTCACGCCGGCCGGCTCGGAGTTCTCGCTGCAGGATCTCGGCGGCAACGACGGCGGCGGCACGACCGGACCGTGGCTGGCTCCGTGGGAGCTTCCGAACACCATCACGTGCGACGATCGCCCTCCGGTGGTCGCGCCGCCCGCGCCGTCGGCGTGGTGATCGGTCGCCGGTCCGATCGGGCGGACCGCGACTGACGGATGCGCTTCACGCGGAAGAGACGCGGGGAGCGCATCCGTTCGTCCGGCGATGCTCAGCGTTCGGCGAGGTCCTCGAGAACCGCCATGGCCGCGTTGTGGCCGCCGATGCCGCTCACCGCTCCGCCCCGGCGCGCCCCGCTGCCGCACAGCAGGATGCGCTCGTGCCTGGTCTCGACACCCCAGCGCTCTGCGGCGGACGCGAGCGGCGCGTCGTCCTCGACGAACGGCCACGACAGCGGCCCGTGGAAGATGTTGCCTCCCGGCATCGCGAGGGCGGCTTCGAGGTCGCGGGTGGTCTTGGTCTCGATGCAGGGTCTGCCGTGGTCATCCGTCAGGAGCAGGCTCTCGATCGGCTCGGCGAGGACGGAGTCGAGCGATGCGATGACGGCGCGCTGCAGGCGATCGCGCATGTCGTCGTTGTTCTCGGCGGTGAGCAGCCGGTCGGGGGTGTGCAATGCGAAGACCGTGAGGGTCTGGGCGCCGGATGCCGCGAGCTCCGGGTCGAGGATCGAGGGATCGGTGAGCGAATGGCAGTAGATCTCGCAGGGGAGCACGTCGGGGATCCGACCTGCGGACGCCTCATCGAAGGCCCGCTCCAGCTGCGAGTACGTCTCGTTGATGTGGAACGTGCCGCCGAATGCCGCCTCAGGGGCGACGCTCGCATCCCGCAGGCGGGGCAGGCGGCGGAGCAGGAGGTTCACCTTCACCTGGGCACCCTCCGGACGCGGATGCGGAACGGCTGATGCCGGGCCGTGCGCGCCGAGCAGACGGTCGAGCACATGGGGTGCGACATTGGCGAGAACACGGTCGGCGGTCACCGTGTGCTCGCCGTCGGCGTCGGAGTAGCGGACGGTGCCGTCCGGGTCGACCGCCGTGACCTCGGCGCCCGTCACGATCTCGGCCCCTGCCGCGATCGCCGCGCGCGCGAGCTCGCCGGTGACGGCGCCCATGCCCCCGACGGGGACGTCCCAGTCGCCCGTCCCGCCGCCGATCACGTGGTAGAGGAAGCACTTGTTCTGCTGCAGCGACGCCTCGTGGGTGCTGGCGAAGGTGCCGATGAGGGCATCCGTCGCCGCGACCCCGCGCACCAGATCGCTCGAGAGGCGGTCCTCGATGAACTCGCCGATCGGCCGTTCGATCAGAGACTCCCAGAGCGCGTCGTCTGCGACCATGGCACGGGCCTCGCTGCGACGCAGCAACGGCTCGGTGACCCCGGGCCAGAGCGCCCGCGCGGCCCGGGAGGTGTCGTCGTAGAAGCGCGCGAACGGCTCCGCGTCGTCGGCAGCGCCCACGCCCGCGAACGAGGCGGTGGTTGCGGTCAGATCGTTGTTGTCGATGAGGAGGCCGGCGCCCTCCGCATCCCCGGGGACCGGGGTGTACGACGAGTACCGGCGTCTCGACAGGTCGATCTCGAGGCCGAGGTCGTCGATGATGCGCTGGGGGAGCAGGCTGACGAGGTAGGAGTACCGCGAGAGCCTGGCGTCGATGCCCGAGAAGGCCACGGCGCTCACCGCTGCGCCGCCCACCTGATCGAGCCGCTCGAGGACGACGACTCGGCGTCCGGCGAGGGCGAGGTAGGCGGCGGCGGTGAGGCCGTTGTGGCCGCCTCCGATGATCACGACGTCGTGGGTTTCCATTCGCGGAAGCCTAGTCGAGACGGAGGACCGGAGCGGGTCAGTACCAGCCCTGCGCCTCCGAGGTGTCCCACGCGCCGCACGGCGAGCCGTAGCGTCCGGCGATGTAACCGAGACCCCAGCGGATCTGCGTCGCGGGGTTGGTCTGCCAGTCCGCTCCGGCCGAGGCCATCTTGCTCGCGGGCAGGGCCTGCGGGATGCCGCCGGCGCCGCTCGAGGCGTTGTAGGCGTTGGCGTTCCAGCCGGACTCGCGACCCCAGAGGGCCACGAGGCAGCCGAACTGGTCGTCGCCCCATCCGAAGGCGGGCAGCATGTCGCGGGCGATGGCCTGCGCCTCACTCGGGTTCGAGGGCGCGGCGGGCCGGGAGCCGGACGATGCGGCCGTGCTGCCGGATGCCGATGCCTTCGCGTCAGCTGCGGCCTTCGCCGCGGCTGCCGCCTCCGCTGCCGCCTTCTCGGCGGCGACGCGGTCGAACTCGACGACGGCTGCCTGCACGGCAGCGGTCTTGGCCGTCGCATCCGAGGCCAGCGCGAACACGCGCTCTGGGGCGAGGAGGTCGTAGTGGGCGAGCGTCGCGACCGTGGTCGAGAGGGCGGCGGCATCCGCCTTGCCCTGGGCTGCGGCGATCGTGGCATTCGCGCCCTGGATGGCCGTCTCGGCCTTCTGGGTGGCGAGCGATACGAGGACGGTGCCGTGGGCCGCGAGCTGCTCGGAATGCAATCCGGTGCTCTGGGCGAGCTCCGCCGTCGCGGCGAGGCGCTCATTCTGGGCGACGACCGTGGAGTGCAGCACGAAGCCGGTTCCGACGAGAGCGCCGACGGCGACGATGGCGCCTGCCGTGAGGACGGGGGCGAAGAGCTTCGAGCGGAAGGACTTCGCGGAGCGGGTGGACGTTGACTGAGATGAGAAGAAGTTGCGCATGACTTTCACTGGGCGGATCCCGTCAGCGCAAAGCGCCGTGCGATCCTTGTTCGACGATCCTCGGGCGGGGGGAGCCCGGGCGAAACGGCCAGTCTGCACAGGGCTTCTGGACGAATCGTCCGTTGTTCCTGTGAATGTCATCCAATTCGGTCATCGGCCCGCGCCGTGGGGTAAAGGGGCATCGGAGGAAAACTCACGTTCCCGTGCCGCTCACGGATCGCATCCTCCGGCTCGGCGCCCGCACACGATACATTGCTGGAATGGCCGAGACCGCGGAGGCCGGTGGAGCCCCGACGACAGCCCGACGCCGCCTGCGCTGGATCGGCGCGGCCGTGCTGGCGCTGGTCATCGCCGTGTTCACGTTCACCGCCGATCGCCGCATCGACGCCGGCATCGCCGAGGAGTGGTTCGCCCCGGCGTTCTACCTGACGACGGGGTCGGAGAAGCCGGCTGCGCCCGGCACGATCGAGCGATCGGAGCCGCTGTTCAGCGCTCCGACGGGATCGAAGGCCTGGCGGGTGCTGTACCACTCGACGGACGTGCGGGGCGACGACATCCTCACCTCCGGGACCGTCATCGCACCCGACGGGCCCGCGCCGGCCGGCGGCCGCACGATCCTCTCGTGGGGGCATCCGACGACGGGCGCCGCGCAGCGTTGCGCGCCATCCGTCGGTGTCGACCCGTTCATCTTCATCGAGGGTCTCAGCGACTTCCTGGCGGCCGGCTACGTCGTCGTCGCCGCCGACTACTCGGGCATGGGGGCCGCCGGTCCCGACTCGTACCTCATCGGCCCGACCGAGGGGAACAACCTGATCGATGCCGCCAGGGCCGCTCGCGACCTGCCGACGGGGGCGAGCGAGCGCCTCGTGCTGTGGGGGCACTCGCAGGGCGGCCACGCCGCGCTGTTCGCCGGCCAGTCCGCCGCGACCTACGCGCCGGAGCTCTCGCTCGAGGCCGTGGCCGTCGCCGCGCCGGCGACCGACCTCGGCGCCCTCATGAACGCGGACATCGGCGACGTCTCAGGGGTCACGATCTCGGCGTACGCCTTCGCCGCCTACAGCGCGGTGTACGGTCCGACGCATCCGGGAGCGACGCTCGACGACATCCTCACTCCGGCCGGTGCCGCAGCCGTCCCCACCATGGCGAAGCTCTGCCTCTTCGGTCAGAACAAGCAGCTGCATGAGATCGCCACGCCGCTCATCGGCCGTTTCCTCGCCGCAGATCCGGCGACGACGGAGCCGTGGCAGTCCCTGCTCGAGGCGAACACGCCGGGTGCCGTCGCCATGCCGGTCCCGCTGTTCGTCGCCCAGGGCCTCAGCGACACCCTCGTGCACCCCGACCTCACGTCGGACTTCGTCGCCGGGGAACAGGCCATGGGGGCCAGCGTCGTCTACGACCAGATCCCGAACACCGGCCACGGGGAGGTCGCCATGCGCGCGCTGCCGAAGCTCCTGCCCTGGCTGGAATCGGTGGGAGGCGGGCCGCGCTGAGCCCGTGGGAGCCGGCTCGGAACTCCTTGCCGTCGGTGGCGGTCCGTGATCGAGTTGGCGCATGGCATTCGATCCGGACTTCCTCGGCGTACCCGTCCCGCTCCCGCACCGGGCGGTGGCAGCGGCCGCGGACCCCGAAACGGACACCCTTCTCCACTACGTCCACTTCTCCGTGGATCTCGACCGGGACCGCCGCCTCGCGCTGGTGACGGGCGTCAACATCGACGGATCGGAGCTCGTCGACCTCGAACGCGGCGACGACTGGCGGCTCGATGAGCGCATCCCCGCCTCGTGGCAGACCGGGCCGGCCGTGTACGCGGACAACGACATCGATCGCGGTCATCTCGTCCGACGACGCGACCCCGTGTGGGGATCGGATGCCATCGCCCGCGCGGCGGAGTCCGACACCTTCCACTACACGAACGCCGCACCGCAGGCATCGGGGTTCAACCAGTCGAAGGAGCTCTGGCTGGGCCTCGAGGATCACGTGATCGCGTTCGCGGGCGCCAACCGCCTGCTGCTCGACGTCTTCACCGCGCCGGTGCTCGGCCCGGACGATCCGCCGTATCGCGGCATCCGCATCCCGCTGAGGTTCTGGAAGGTGGCCGCGTGGATGGCCGGGACCGAGCTGGCGTCGGCAGGCTTCGTGCTCGACCAGTCCGCGGTGCTCCGCGACCACGAGGTCGATCGCCTGCGCCGGGTCGCGGGGCAGCCTCCCGTACTCGGCCCGTACCGCACCTTCCAGGTGCCGGTCGCCGACATCGCCGCCGCGACGGGCCTCGTCATGGACGAGCTCGTCGCGGCCGATCGCCTGCCGCAGAGCGTCCGGGCGGCGGGCTGGCTCGAGCTGGAGGCACCCGGCGACATCGTGCTCTGACACGGGCGAGCCCAGAACCGAGGATGATGGGGCGCATGGCCGAACTCCAGACTCCCCGCGTCGCCGTCTACATCGACTTCGACAACATCGTCATCTCCCGCTACAACCAGATGTTCGGCAAAGCCGCATTCACCAAGGATCGCGCCAGGACCCACGAAGTGGTCTCCGGCGGAACCGACGAGGTGTCCGGCCGCCTGCAGCAGGCCCGGGTCGACGTCGGCGCCGTCATCGACTACGCATCATCGTTCGGATCGATCGTCGTCAGCCGCGCGTACGCCGACTGGTCGCAACGGGTCAACTCGGCCTACCAGAAGCAGCTCATCGACCGGGCGATCGACCTCACGCAGATGTTCACCACGACGCTCGCCGGGAAGAACGGCGCCGACATCCGCCTGGCCGTCGACGTCGTCGAGGACCTGTTCCGGCTGCCGGACGTCACGCACGTCGTGATCGTCGCCGGCGACTCCGACTACATCGCCCTGGCCCAGCGCGCCAGGCGCCTCGGCCGTCACGTCATCGGCATCGGTGTCGCCGGTGCCACCAGCCGCGCCCTCATGGCCGCCTGCGACGAGTTCTCCGACTACGACGACCTGCCGGGCATCGAGCGCTGGGTCGCACCTCCGCGCTCAGCCGCGCCGGCAGCAGCGGCCGCATCCGCTGCCGCTGCGTCGACGGAGGCTCCGGCGGCGGATGCGAAGGCGGGCGACGCTCCGGCCGCCAAGGCGAAGGGCGGGTCGCGTCGGGCCAAGTCGACGGAGGCGCCGGCCCCGGCCGTGGCGGTCGAACGCGGCGCCAAGCGCCCGGCGACCACGATCCCCGAGTTCTCGCACCCGCTGGACGTGCTCGACGCCGCTGGCGACGAAGACGTCGAGGAGCTCCCCGTCGATCCGGCCACGACGCAGAAGGAGGCGACCGACCTGCTCGTCCGGGCCCTCCGCCTCGTGCACACCCGCAGCAACGACGAGGAGTGGGCGTTCACCTCCGAGGTGAAGAACCAGATGATCCGGATGGATCCGGCGTTCAAGGAGAAGCCGCTCGGCTACAAGTCGTTCTCCGACTTCATCGCGTCGCGCTCCGACGTGGTCGAGGTCAACGACAAGGCGGCGCCGAACACACGCCGTCTGCGTCTGAAGGCCTGACGGGAATGGGCCGGCAGGCGGTTCTAGGCTGATCGCATGCCCGACCTCCTGCCGCTGACCGATCGGAGCGCACTGCGCGCCGACTGCGCGAACTGCTTCGCGCTGTGCTGCGTCGCGCTCAACTTCGTGGCGTCCGCCGACTTCGCGATCGACAAGGCTGCGGGAGATCCGTGCCCCAACCTGCAGGACGACGATCGCTGCGGTGTGCACTCCGAGCTGCGCGACATCGGTTTCCGCGGATGCACGGTGTACGACTGCTTCGGCGCCGGTCAGCACATCGCGCAGCAGACCTTCGCGGGTCGCAGCTGGCGCGCCGACCGGGCGACGGCCTCCGCGATGTTCTCGTCCTTCGGGGTGATGAAGGAGCTGCACGAACTGCTCTGGTACCTCAGCGAGGCCCGGGAGCGTTCCGAGGCAGCGGGTCTGCGATCCGTGGTCGAGTCGACCCTCGCTGCGACGCAGCAGCTGACGCAGGGCACGGCCGGAGAACTGCTGGAGCTGGACGTCGAGGCGCACTGGGCCGTCGTCAACGCCGTGCTCGTGCAGGTGAGCGAGCGCGTGCGAGCGCACGCCCTCCGCGGCCGCGCGCCGCATCCGCGCTCCGGTCGCGGTGCGGACCTCATGGGGGCGAGGCTCCGCGCAGCCGATCTGCGCGGAGCGAACCTGCGCGGCGCCTACCTGATCGCGGCCGACCTCCGGGATGCCGACCTCAGCGGTGCCGACCTCATCGGTGCCGACCTGCGTGATGCCGACCTGCGCGGTGCCGACCTGTCGCTCAGCCTGTTCCTCACCGGCCCGCAGGCGGCGGCTGCCAAGGGCGATGCGGCGACCCGACTGCCGGCCGCCGTCGATCGGCCGCGCCACTGGGTCTGATGGGTGCCTCTACTCGCCCGACGGGTGCGCTCCCGCCGCGTCGATGACCCAGGCGTAGGCGAACGCACGCTCCCGCCAGGCGCTGTAGCGGCCTGAGACGCCGCCGTGACCGGCCGCCATCTCGATCTTGAGCAGCGCATCCGCACCCACCTCGCGCAGGCGCGCGACCCACTTGGCCGGCTCGACGTAGAGCACCCGGGTGTCGTTGAGGCTCGTGACGGCCAGGATGCGCGGATAGCGCACGTCGTGCACGTTCTCCACGGGGGAGTACGACTTCATGTAGTGGTACACCTCCTCGTCGTCGAGCGGGTTGCCCCACTCGTCCCACTCGATGACCGTGAGCGGCAGCGTCGGGTCCAGGATCGACGTGAGCGGGTCGACGAACGGAACCTCGGCGAGGATGCCGGAGAAGTACCGCGGCGCGATGTTCGCCACGGCGCCGACGAGCAGCCCTCCCGCGCTTCCCCCCTGGGCGACCAACCGATCGGGTGCCGTGTAGCCGGCATCGATGAGGTGCTTGGCGGCATCGACGAAGTCCGTGAAGGTGTTGCGCTTGGCGAGCTTCTTGCCCTGCTCGTACCAGAGGCGCCCCATCTCGCCTCCGCCCCGCACGTGCGCAACGGCGAAGATCATGCCGCGGTCGAGCAGGCTGAGGCGCGGGATGCCGAAGCCGGGATCGATCGAGTGCTCGTACGACCCGTAGCCGTACAGCAGGGTGGGGGCGGGTTCCCCCGGCGTCACGAGGTCGCTGCGGTAGACCAGCGAGATCGGGATGCGCGTGCCGTCCGCGGCCGTCGCCCACTCCCGGCGCTGCTCGAACAGGCTCGGGTCGTAGTGGCCGAGCACGGGCTGCTGCTTGAGCAGGCGGCGCTCGCCGGTGGCCACGACGTAGTCGTAGACCGTCGACGGGGTGACGAAGCTGGTGTAGCCGAGACGCAGCGTCGGCTGGGTCCACTCGGGGTTCGAACCGGTTCCGACCGCGAACAGCGGCTCGTCCCAGGTCAGTTCGTGCAGGGCGTCGTCGTGCTTCGCATCGGGGATCGTCGCGACCGCGACGCGCGGCAGCCCGTCGCGGCGGTACTCGACGGCGACGAAGTCGCGGAAGGCGTCGACGCTCTCGAGACGCACGGCCTCGTCGTGCGGCAGCAGCATCCGGCGCTCACCCTGGGGATCGGATGCCGAGACGCTCACGAGCTCGAAGTTGACCGCCCCGTCGTTGTGCACGATGAGCAGGCGGTCGCGGCCGTTCACCACGGCGTGCTCGACGTCGTACTCGACGCCGTGCTTGCGCGGCCAGACCACCGAGAAGTCGCCCGTCGGATCGGACGCGGCGAGCAGGTGGATCTCGCTCGTGACGTTCGAGCCCGCCTCGATCACGAGGTACGAACGGCTGCGGGTCAGGCCGACGCCGATCCAGAAGCGCTCGTCGGACTCGTGGAAGACGGAGACGTCCGCGGAGGGCGGGGTGCCGATCTCGTGCCGCCAGATCGTGTCCGGCCGCCACGCCTCGTCGACCGTCGCGTAGAACAGGTACCGGCCGGTGGCGTCGAAGAGGGCGCCGGAGGACGTGTTGGGGATGACGTCGGCGAACTCGTCGCCCGTGGCATCCGGTGCGAGCGACCTCAGCCGGATCGTGTAGCGCTCATCGCCCTCGGTGTCGATGGCGTAGAGCAGGGTGCGGCCGTCGGCGGAGACGTCGAAGCTGCCGAGTGCGTAGAAGTCGTGGCCGTGGGCCTCCGCGTTGTCGTCGAGGAGCACCTCCTCGCCGGGGAGGCCGGATCCGGAGCCGGCGGAGCCCGCGTCGAGGACGGGCGGGTTCCAGTCGTCCGGATCGCTGATCGGCGCCCGGCAGTGGATGCCGTACTGGCTGCCCTCGACGGTGCGGGTGTAGTACCACCAGTCGCCCTCGCGCCGGGGAACGCTCAGGTCGGTCTCCTGGGTGCGGTTCCTGATCTCCTCGAACACCTGCTCCTGCAGCACCGCCAGGTGCTCGGTGCGGGCCTTCGTGTACGCGTTCTCCTCGTGCAGGTGCGCGAGGACCGTCGGGTCGTCCTTGGCCCGCAGCCAGTCGTAGTCATCGACGACGGTGTCGCCGTGATGCGTGCGTTCGATGGGCTTCTTCGCGGTGACCGGAGGAGTGAGCACGGTTTCAGCGTACTCGGGCCGTGGGGGTAGGTTCGGGTCATGACCGCGATGCCGGATGCCGCAGCACGTCGCGGTCGCATCGTGCTCTGGGTCGCCATCCTGTCGTCGTTCGTGTCGTTCCTCGACGGCTCCATCGTGAACGTCGCGCTCCCGTCGATCGCCGCCGACCTCGGCGGCGCCATCGCGACCCAGCAGTGGGTGGTGGATGCGTACCTCCTCACTCTCGGCTCGCTCATCCTCCTCGCCGGATCGCTGTCGGATGCGTTCGGCCGGGTGCGCGTGCTGCGGGCAGGACTGGTCATCTTCGGCATCGCCTCGCTCGCATGCGCGCTGGCGCCGGAGGCCGGATTCCTGATCGGCGCCCGCGCGGTGCAGGGGGTGGGGGCCGCGCTCCTCGTGCCGAGCTCCCTCGCGCTCATCACCGCGAACTTCGACGGACCAGCCCGCGCCCGCGCCATCGGACGGTGGACGGGGTGGACCGGCGTCGCCTTCGTCATCGGACCGCCGCTCGGCGGCGTCCTCGTCGACACCGTCGGCTGGAGGGCGATCTTCTTCATCAACCTGATCCCGATCGCCGTGACCCTCCTGCTGCTCGTCCGGCTCGGGCGGCTCGGACGCGAGGCGCCACCGGCCGGTCGGGTGCGCATCGACGTCATCGGCGCCGTCCTGGCCTCCCTCGGCCTGGCCGGCCCCGTCTTCGCCCTCATCGAGCAGGGCCGCCTCGGCTGGACCGACCCGCTCGTACTGGTGCCGCTCATCGTCGGACTGGCCTGTTTCGCAGCCTTCCTCTGGTGGCAGACGCGCGCACCGCATCCGCTCATGCCGCTGTCCCTGTTCCGGGTGCGCAACTTCGCCTACGGCAACGTGACCACGGCGGCCGTGTACGCCGCGATCTCGCTCGGGCAGTTCATCATCGCCGTCTACCTGCAGGAGGTCGCCGGGTTCTCGGCGACGGCGGCCGGCCTCGCGACGATCCCCCTCTCGATCCTGTCGATCACCCTCTCGACGCTGTTCGGGACTCTCGCCGGCCGGCACGGTCCCCGCCTGTTCATGACGCTCGGCCCGCTCACGATGGCCTCCGGGTTCCTGTTCATGCTCACGGTCGCCGAGCCGGTCGACTTCTGGCTGCAGGTGCTCCCCGGCATCCTCCTGTTCGGACTGGGCCTCGCGATCACGGTCGCCCCGCTCACGAGCGCCATCCTCGGTTCCATCGACACCGCGCAGAGCGGCATCGCGTCCGCCGTCAACAATGCGGTGTCGCGGGTGGCCGGCCTCGTCGCGATCGCCTTCGCCGGCACCATCATCGGAGCGACGCTCGACACGGATGCGTTCCATCGGGTGGTCCTCGTGACCGCGGTGCTGTTCGTCGTCGGCGGGGTGGTCTCCTTCGTCGGCATCCGCACGGTTCCCGCGCCGCCGGAGCCGGTCGCCCCCGAGCACGTCGCGCAGTGCAGCGACCGCGCGGTGCCGGGTGCCGGCGCATGATGCGCCACTGGAGCCCGCTGGCCGTGGTGTACCTGGGTCTCAGCGTCTGCGGCCTGATCGGCACCTGGACCTTCAATGCGCTCGCCGTCGTCCAGCTGCGCGACTTCATCGGCGACTGGGTGGGCAGCGGGCCAGCGGTGTCGTCGCTCACGGTCGACCTGCTGGTCGCCGCGGTCGCCGGCTGCGTCTTCATCATCGTCGAGGCGCGGCGCCTCGGGATGCGGTTCGGCTGGCTCTACGTCGTGCTGTCCGGCGTCACCGCCTTCGCGTTCACGTTCCCGCTGTTCCTGGCGATGCGGCAGCGCCGTCTGAACGCCATCGCCGAACAGAGGGGAATCGCCTCTGGCGGTCCGGACGATTGAGGGCCACACTGGGCGGCGGGGCCCTCGACGATGCGTGCCCGAATCCCGACTCCATCCCGGAATCCGCACCATCGACCATGGAAGAGACGCGCAATGAGCGAAACACCGACCCCTCTCCTCGCTGAGTGGGAGATCGCCGAGATCGACCGCGCCAACGACTCGGGCCTCACGCCCGTCGTCTTCGTGCACGGGCTGTGGCTGCTCTCGAGCAGCTGGCAGCCGTGGCGTGAGCTGTTCGAGGACAACGGCTACACCACCCTCGCACCGGGCTGGCCGGACGACCCGGAGACCGTCGCCGAGGCCCGGGAGCATCCGGAGGCCTTCGCGAAGAAGATGGTCGCCCAGGTGACGGACCACTACCTCGCCGCCATCGCACGGCTCGACAAGCGCCCCGTCGTGATCGGGCATTCCTTCGGCGGTCTCATCGCGCAGAAGATCGCCGGAGCCGGCGTGGCCGAGGCCACCGTCTCGATCGACAACGCACCGTTCAAGGGCGTGCTGCCGCTGCCCGTGTCCGCGCTCAAGTCGGCGTCGCCCGTCCTCACGAACCCCGCCAACATCAACCGCGGCGTCTCGCTCACCTTCGAGCAGTTCACCTTCGGGTGGGCGAACACCCTCGAGGAGGCAGAGGCGCGCGATCTGTACGAGCGCTTCCATGTGCCGGCCGCTGGGCTGCCGCTGTTCCAGGCGGCCACCGCCAACTTCAACCCGTTCGGCGGCGAGACGGCCGTCGACTCGAAGAATCCGGATCGCGGCCCGCTGCTCATCATCGGCGGCGAGAAGGACAACACCGTGCCGCCCGCGATCACGAACGCGAGCTACAAGATCCAGGCCAAGAACCCCGGGGTCACCGAGCAGATCACGATCCCCGGACGCGGCCACTCGCTCACGATCGACAGCGGCTGGCGCACCGTCGCCGACGAGGCCCTGGCCTTCGTGCAGAAGTACGCGGGGGAGTAGCCGCCGCGCACGTCCCGTCACGCGCGCATCCAGTCGCCAGTTGTGGTCGCTTCCCGAGCGTCGAAGCGACCACAACCGGCGACTCGTCCGACAGCGGAGGCGACCGTAGGCTGAGCGCATGCTCATCGAACACCGCGGGGCCACTCCCGTCGTTCCCGCTTCGGCCATCGTCGCTCCCACCGCCGTCCTCTCCGGCGCCGTCACACTCGGCGAGAACGTGCGGGTGCTGCATGGCGCTGTGCTGAGCGCTGAGGACGGACCCATCGTGGTCGGCGACGACGTGGTGATCATGGAGGGGGCACTCCTCCGCGGGCGCGCCGGGCATCCCGTGACCGTCGGGTCCGCGGTGATGATCGGGCCGCACGCCCACGTCAACGGTGCGGCGATCGGCGACGAGGCATTCATCGCCACGGGCGCCTCCATCTTCCCGGGGGCGATCGTGGGTGACGGAGCGGAGGTGCGCATCAACGGCGTGGTCCAGGTGAACACGACCGTCGAGCCGGGGGCCGTGGTGCCGATCGGCTGGGTGGCCGTCGGCAGTCCGGCGACCATCCTGCCGCCGGAGCGGCACGAGGAGATCTGGGCCATTCAACGTGAACTCGGCTTCACCGCCACGGTGTACGGCGCCGGTCCGGACGCCACGATGCGTGCCATCATGCGCGGCCAGACGGGGTTCTACGGCGCGCATCGCGACGATCGGATCGTCGGAGGCGCAGACATCGATCAGCCGGCGCGGTGAGCCGGACGCCGCTATTCGTCGGAGCGGGTGAAGTCGCCCTCCTCCTCCTGGGCCGGCTCCTCCTCGTCCGTGTACGACCCCTCGATCGTCGGATCGGGGGCGTCGCCCTCGGTCTCGGTGTACTGCCCGTGCACCTGGCGCACGGAAGCACCCTCGCCGTCGGTCTCGGTGTAGTGGCCCTCGGTCTCGCTGCGGTCGATCCCGTCATCGGGGCCGGTCGAAGAACTGTCGTTCGTCACGGTCCCTCCCTTCGCGTCGAAGTCCTCCCGCACACGACACCGTGCGCGCGTAGGGCCCATGGTAGGCGCGCAGGGCGATCCCGTCGAGGGTTTGCGGCGAGGGTTCAGGCGAGGGGGAGGACCCGGTCGAGCGAGGCGAGTGCGGCATCCAGTCGCTCGGGCCGCACCATCCCCGGCAGCACCACGGTCCACATCTCGCGCACCCGCAGCACGAGATCGGCGTAGTCGGTGAGCACGGCCGACGCCATCTGCACGCCGGTGAAGGCGGGGATGACGAAATGCGCGATGACGGCGGGGTCGACATCCGTGCGCAGGTCGCCCTCGGCCGCTGCGCCGGTGAGGAGGGTCCCGATGAGCACGATCCAGTCCTCGAACGGTCCGCGCAGTGGCGGATCGAACGTCGTCGTCTCGGTCGTGAGCCGCGCGCCGGCCCGTGCGAACTGGTTGGTCGCCATGTGCCGGGCGAAGTCCGCGCACAGGCCCATCGTCGCCTCCAGGCTGCTGGCCGCCGCCGCGATGACCCGTTCGGCGGATTCCTTGCCGAGTTCCTGCTCGCGCGCGACGATGGCGCGGGCCAGATCCTCCTTGGAGCGGAAGTGGAAGTACAGCGATCCCTTCGACACCCCGGTCTCGGCCGAGATGTCGGTCAGCGACGCCGCGGCATAGCCGAGGCGGGCGAAGACGGCCGCTGCACCCTCCAGGGCGCGGTCGCGGGTGACCTGGGCACGCTGCTGCTGCGTCATACAGCCTCCTCGATAGCCCCTCGGGAATCCTAGCGAAACCGGGGACCGTCTGTGAGGGCTCAGCCCGCGAACGGCACGACGGGCAGGCCGACTGCTCCCGGCTGCACCGAGAACAGCGATCCGGCCTCCGGCTCGTCGTCGGGGCCGAAGCCCTGACGGGACGTCGTGATGAAGAGGGTGGCGAGTCCGTCGCCCCCGAACGTGCAGGCGCTCACCTGCGACACGGGCAGCTCGACGACGGCCTCGAGCGAGCCGTCCGGGCCGTAGGCGTGCACAGCCGATCCCGACCAGAGCGCCACCCAGACCCGTCCCGCTGCATCGACCGTGAGCCCGTCGGGATAGCCCGTCGCGGAATCGATGGCCACGAACGGGCGCCGGCCGACGAGCTCGCCGTCGACATGGTCGAAGACGTCGATGCGACCCGTCGGAGTGTCGGTGTAGTAGCAGAGAGTGCCGTCGGGGGAGAAGGCCAGCCCGTTCGAGATGGTGACGGCGTCGAGCACGGGAGTCACTCCCAGGGCGGCGTCGATCCGGTACAGCGATGCTGCGCCGGTCTTCTCGGCATACGACATCGAGCCGGCGTAGAGGCGTCCGAGCGGATCCGTCCCGCCGTCGTTCATCCGGATGCCCGGGTCCCCCCAGAGCTCGACGGTGCGGGCGGGAGGCGCGTCGGGCAGATCGCTCAGCCCGAGGCCGCGTTCCGTCGCCACGATGTAGCCGCCGTCGGCTCGTGGACGCACGAAGGCTGCGACGGGGCTGCCGATGGCGAGGCGCCGTACCGACCGGCCGTCGGCTTCCAGGGTGACGAGGTCGCCGGCCGTCAGGTCGACGAAGCGCAGTCCGCCCCATGACTCCGACCAGACCGGACCCTCCCCGTGATGTGCGACGGGGCCGGTGACGTTGGCAGCGCGCATCGCCGTCGGCTAGGAGAGGAGCTTCTTGGCCAGCTGGTCGGCCGAGTACACCGTCGAGATCGCGTCGACGGCCTCGGCCGGCGAACCGTAGCCCCACTCGACCATGATCGTCGGCACACCGTGGACGGCGGCACCGAGTGCATCGTAGGAGCGGTCGCCCACCATGACGGAACGGCTGGTGTCGATGTCGAGCTCGTTCAGGCGGCGCAGGGCCTCGGCGATGACGTCGGCCTTGTCACTGCGTGATTCGTCCTCCGTCGCGCCCGTGATCACGGTGAAGAAGCGGGCGAGATCGAAGTGCTCGAGCACCCGGCGGGCGACGCTCTCCGGCTTGCTCGTGGCGAGGGCGAGGGGGACGCCGGCCTTGTGCAGGCGCTCGAGGAGGCCGGAGACGCCGGGGAAGACCGCGGTGTTGACGGCGTCGCCGTTGTAGTCGGCCCGGTAGACCTCGAGGGCGTGGCGCGCCTCGGGCTCGGTCATGCCGGCCCGGGCCATGAAGCTCTCGAGGAGCGGCGGCCCGACGTAGGAGAGAAGGCCGTCGGCATCGGGGACGGGGAGCCCGAGCGTCACGAGGGTGCGCTCGAGGGCTGCCGTGATGCCGGGGGCGGAGTCGACGATGGTGCCGTCCAGGTCGAACAGAACCGCGGTCCAGGTGCGGGTGTCCGTCGTGGGAATGCTGATGGTGTCTGTGGTAGTCACCGGCCAATAGTAGGTGACCAGTTCGCGAGCAACCGTCAGATCAGCTGGGCGCGGGCCGGGAAATCGATGCTCAACAGCCGAAATCCGACCCCAGATTGGGGGTCAGAACAGTCGTTCGTCCGCGTTGTCGATCCCACGCATCGCGTCGTAGTCGAGGACGAGGCAGCGGATTCCGCGATCCTCGGCGAGCGTGCGGGCCTGCGGCTTGATCTCCTGGGCGGCGAAGACGCCCTGCACCGGCGCGAGGCGCGGGTCGCGGTTCATGAGCTCCAGGTACCGGGTGAGCTGCTCCACGCCGTCGATGTCGCCGCGGCGCTTGAGCTCGACCGCGACCGAGCGTCCATCGGCATCCGTCGCCAGGATGTCGACCGGGCCGATGGCGGTCATGTACTCGCGGCGCACCAGTCGGTGGCCCTCTCCGAGGAGTTCGATCTGCTCGGCGAGGAGCTTCTGCAGGTGCGCCTCCACACCGTCCTTCTGCAGGCCGGGATCGACGCCCAGCTCGTGGGCCGAGTCGTGCAGCACCTCATGGATGGAGACGATGAGCAGGTCGGCCGTCTTGCCCTGCGTGACGGTCCACAGCTCGGTGATGCCGGCCGCGCGCTGCTCGTCGCTCGGGGCGCTCGTCGTCAGCGTGCACGGCGGGCTCATCCAGTTGAGCGGCTTGTAGCTGCCGCCGTCCGAGTGCACCAGCAGGCTGCCGTCGGCCTTCACCATGAGCAGTCGGGTGGCGAGCGGCAGGTGCGCGGAGAGGCGCCCGGCGTAGTCGACGGAACACTGGGCAATGACGAGGCGCACCCGTCGAGTCTATTTCTCGGGATCGGCCAGTGTGCGCTCGCGAGCAGCCGGCGCCGCGAGGCCCGATGCCACCATCAGCACGAGCAGCACCAGCAGGGCGTTCAGGATGCCGAAGTGCTCGCCGAGGAAGCCGAGCAGCGGCGGGCCTGCGAGGAAGGCGGTGTAGCCGATGATGGCGACGAAGCTCACCCGGGCCGCTGCCTTCTTCGGGTCGTCTGCCGCTGCGGACATGCCGACGGGGAAGCCGAGCGAGCATCCGAATGCCCAGAGCACGGTTCCGACGATGTACATCCACGGCTCTGTGCCCCAGATGAACAGGGAGAGGCCGACGACGCCGACCGCCGAGCAGACGCGGAGCACCGGCACGCGGCCGAAGCGATCGAGGACCGGGCCGCCGAGCACCCGGGAGGCGGTCATCGAGATGGTGAAGACGCCGAAGACGACGGCGCCGAAGGTGTTGTCTCCGTCGTGTCCGTCGACGACCGCCAGCGTGATCCAGTCGTTGGCTCCACCCTCGGCGAACGACATGCCCAGCATGATGACGCCGATGAGGATGAGGCGCATGTCGCCCCACACCGAGAGGTTCTCGCGAAGACGGTCGCGCCACGGCACCTTCGGTGCGTCATCCGTCGGATCCTCGGCCTCGGCGTCGACCGGGACGAAGCGCACGGCGATGAGCACGGCGATCGAGAACAGCACGGAGACCACGGCGAAGTTCAGCAGCACCGGGATGTCCAGCCAGGAGGCGAGCGCCCCGAGGCCGGCGCCCGCCGCGGTGCCGAAGCTGAAGAACGCGTGCATGAGCGGCATGAGCGTCCTGCCGTTGGCGCGTTCGGCGAGGGCGCCCTCCACGTTCATCGCGACGTCGACCGATCCGTTGCCGAAGCCGAGCACGGCCATGCCGGCCATGATCATCGGGAGAGAGGCGAAGACGGTGCTTCCGAGGCCGACCGTGACGAGTCCGACGGCGGTGAGGAGGATCGAGATGGTCATCGACCGGCGGGCGCCGAAGCGGGCCATCATCGCCGGGGCGGCGACGAGACCGACGACCGCGCCGATCGACATGCACAGGATGACGAAGCCGACGGTGCTGAGGGCGAGGTGGGCGTCGTCGCGGACGGCCGGGAGCCTGGCCACCCAGGTGGCGACGGAGAGACCGCTGAGGAAGAACACCGTGAACACGGCGTTGCGCCAGGCGACGACTTCGCGGCGTGAGCGCACGTGCGCCTCGGGGGCGCCGGAGGCCGTCGTGGCTGCGGGAGGAGGGGTCTGCGACATCGGAGGATCCTGTTGTACGGGTGGAGGCGGGGGTGCGGAGAGGCGGTCGGACGATGTCCGACGTCCATTCTTGCCTATCGAATCGATTCGATCGAATCGATTCGACTAAACTAGCGACCACGATGCGCCGCGGTCAAGCCGGCGCACGATCCTGGAGGACTTCGATGGACGGCGACACGATCACCCGCCCCACCCTGTCCGACGTCGCCGCCCGCGCCGGCGTCTCTCCATCCACCGCGTCCCTCGCCTTCAGCGGAACCGGCCCGGTCTCCGATGCGACGCGTGAGAAGGTGCTCGCCGCGGCGCGCGAGCTGCACTACGCCGGACCCGATCCGCGGGCGCGATCGCTGCGCCGCGGTCGGAGCGGCATCGTGGGCGTCGTCATCGACGACAGGGTCAGCGAGGCGTTCCGCGATCCGGTGAACATCGCCATGCTCGACGGCGTCTCCGAGGCCATCGGCGAGATCGATGCCGCCCTGCTCCTCCTCACCGGTGTCACCGGAACCGACAAGCCCGTGAGCCTCGAGACCGCCCCCCTCGACGCCGTCGTGCTGTTCGGCTGCAGCCCCACCCTGGAGCGCTCGATCGGGATGCTCACCCAGCGCGGCATCCCGGCCGTCGTGATCGAGGGCGATGCCGGCGACGGCGTTCCCGAGATCGCCCTCGACAACCGCGAGGCGACCCGACTCGGAGCCGCGCATCTGAAGGAGCTCGGACACGAGCGGGTGGGCATCGTGACACTGCCGCTCGAGCCGTCCCGGGCGCGCGGAGCCCTCACCATCGAGCGCGCGGCCGCATCGTCGGTGGCCACGGCCACGGAGCGCCTGGCCGGAGCCCGCGACGTCTTCCCCGATGCGGTCGGCGTCGTCGCGGCGGGCAGCTACCTCGACGAGGGGCTCATCGCCGGCCGCGCGCTGCTGGCCGCCTCCCCGCCGCCGACGGCGATCATCGCCCAGAGCGACCTGCTCGCGGCCGGGGTCATCAGGGCCGCCGAGGAACTCGGGCTCTCCGTCCCGGAGGATCTCAGCGTCGTCGGCTTCGACGGCGTCAGAGTGGACGGACTCGACTACGACCTGACGACCCTCTCGCAGCCGTCGCAGGCGAAGGGCCGGGCGGCGGGCGAGGCGATCGTGCGGATGCTGGCCGGCGAGCATCCGGAATCCGTCACCTTCACGAGCACGTTCCACGCGGGAGCGACGACCGCTCCTCCCCGCCGCTGACGCCGGTACTGCAGGATGGGGGCATGGCCTCGACGCTTCACGAGCTCTACACCGACCTCCACTCGCACCCCGAGCTGTCGTTCGACGAACACCGGACGGCGGCGCTCGTCGCGGAACGGATGCGGGACGCCGGCTACGCCGTCATGACCGGCATCGCCGGCACGGGGGTGGTGGCGGTGCTCGAGAACGGCGAAGGACCGACCGTGCTGCTCCGCGCCGACATGGACGCGCTCCCCGTGCTCGAGCAGACCGGACTGCCGTACGCCTCCGTCGCGCGCGGCACCGATCCGGACGGCACGGACGTGCCCGTCATGCACGCCTGCGGGCACGACATGCACGTGACCTGCCTCGTCGGTGCTGCCGAGCGGATGATCGCCGATCGCGCTGCATGGTCGGGCACGCTCGTGGCCGTCTTCCAGCCGGCCGAGGAGCGGGAGGGCGGCGCCAGGGCGATGATCGAGGACGGCCTGTTCGACCGGATCCCGCAGCCCGACGTGGTGCTCGGCCAGCACCTCAACCCGCTGCCGGCCGGCATCGTCGGCGTGCATGCCGGCACGTTCATGGCCGCGGTGAACACCATGCACGTGACGATGCACGGTCGTGGCGGGCACGGGTCGCGTCCGCAGAAGACCATCGACACCGTCGTCATGGCGGCCGCGACGGTCATGCGGCTGCAGACCGTCGTCGCGCGCGAGGTGGCGCCGATGGACACCGCGGTCGTCACCGTCGGCAGCCTGCACTCCGGCACCAAGAACAACATCATCCCGGCGGAGGCGAGGCTCGGCATCAGCATCCGGAGCTTCGACCCAGCGGTCGGTGATCGGCTCGACGCCTCCGTCCGGCGCATCGTGCGCGCCGAGGCCGAGGCCTCCGGGGCCACCCGTGAGCCGGACTTCCGAAGTGGAGAGGTGTATCCGGTCACCGTCAACGACCCGCAGACGGCCGATCGCGTGACGGATGCCCTGCGCCGCCGTTTCGGCGACGACCGCGTGATCGACCCGGGCGTGCTCATGGGCAGCGAGGACGTCGGCATGCTCGCGACCGCGGCCGGGGCGCCCCTGGTCTACTGGCTGCTCGGTTGCGTCGACCCCGAGACCTATGAGCAGGCGCTGGTCGCCGGCCGGCTCGACGAGGACATCCCATCGAACCACTCCGCGTACTTCGCGCCCGTCATCGAGCCGACGCTCTCGACCGGGGTGGATGCGCTCACGGCTGCCGCCCTGGAGTGGCTCGCCGTCCCGTCGGCACGATGACGGCGGATGCTCAGCGCACAGCGCCCGTGACCATCCACCGCGATCCGTGGGCTCGCAGTCCGAGGGTCGCGGCGCGGGCGCCGAGGTAGACGATCGCGAAAGCGGCCATGAGCAGGGCGAGCCCGATGGCATCCGCCGGCGCCCATACGCCCACGGCCAGGGCGAACGGCGCGAACACCGCGAGGTTCGCGATGCCGGTGATCGCCAGGTAGCGGGCGTCTCCGGCCCCGATGAGCACGCCGTCGAGCACGAAGACGTAGCCGCCGAGCGGGACGCTCAGCCCGAGCACGATGATGGTGGGTGGCAGCAGCGCGATCACCGCCTCCGAGGACGTGAAGAGGGGGCCGATCACTCCCGAGAGCAGGATCAGGACGGCGCCGAGGATCGCCCCTCCGCCCACCCCCCACTGCAGGCAGCGCACGAGGACGGCCTGCACGAGCGGGACGTCGGCGGCCCCGAGGGCGCGCCCGACGAGGGACTGTGCGGCGATCGCGAGGGCGTCGAGTGCGAAGGCGATGGTCGAGTACAGCGTCATCGCGATCTGGAAGGCTGCGAGCTCCGGCGTGCCGAGTCCGGTGGCCACGAGCACGGCCAGCAGGATCGCGATGCGCAGGCTCAGTGTGCGCAGGAACAGCCATCCGCCCGACACGGCGCCCCCGAGCACGCCGGCCCGGTGCGGGAGGCGCCGGGCGCCGACCCTCGCGGCGTGCCGTCCGATCACCAGGAGGTAGGCGAGCACCATGGCCCACTGGGCGATCACGGTTCCGACGGCCGACCCGGCGATTCCGAGGCCGGCTCCGTAGATGAGCCAGAAGTTGAGGGCGATGTTCGCTGCGAACCCGATGCCGGCGATCACGAGCGGGGTCCGCGTGTCCTGCAGGCCGCGCAGCAGGCCGGCCGAGGCGAAGACCAGCAGCATCGCGGGGAGCCCGAACATCGAGACGGCCAAGTAGACGGCGGCCGCCTCGGTGACGGCCGGTGCCGCGCCGAATGCGCCGACCAGGGCGGGAGTCGCGAACCAGCCGCCGACCGCCAGCAGGATGCCGAGGCCGAGGGCGATCCAGAGGCCGTCGATGCCGGTCTCGACGGCGGCTCGCGGATCGCCGGCCCCGAGGCGACGCGCGACGGCGGGCGTCGTGGAGTAGGCGAGGAACACCATGAGGCCGATGATCGTCTGCAGCACCGTGCTCGCGATGCCGAGGCCGGCGAGCGGCACGTCGCCGAGATGGCCGACCATGGCGGAATCGGCGAGCAGGAACAGCGGCTCGGCGACGAGTGCTCCCAGCGCCGGCACGGCGAGCCGCAGGATCTCGCGATCGACCGGTCGGCTGGTGAACACGTTCATCGGTTCCGAGTCTTCCATCTCCGCGATGTGAGGATTGCGTTAGGAACATTCACAATTTTGTGAATCAGGCGTAGCGTGTGCGCCATGAACACCGTTGTCGACATCTCCGGCCTGCGCAAGTCGTTCGGCCGGGTCATCGCACTCGACGGTCTCGACCTCAGCGTCGCGGCCGGCGAGGTGCACGGCTTCCTCGGCCCCAACGGGGCGGGCAAGTCCACCACCATCCGCATCCTGCTCGGTCTGATGCGCTCATCCGGCGGCAGTGCCGCCCTCTTCGGCCGTGACCCGTGGACGGATGCCGTCGACCTGCACCGCCGGATCGCCTATGTTCCGGGCGACGTGAACCTGTGGCCCGGGCTGAGCGGCGGCGAGGCCATCGACCTGATCACCCGCCTCCGCGGTGGTGAGCGGGATCGCGCCCTGTACGCCGCGCGCCGCGCCCACCTGTGCGAGGTGTTCCAGTTCGATCCCACCAAGAAGGGGCGCACGTACTCGAAGGGCAACCGCCAGAAGGTCGCCCTCATCGCTTCCCTGGCCACTCCTGCCGACCTCTACATCTTCGACGAGCCCACGTCCGGTCTCGATCCGCTCATGGAGGCCGTGTTCCGCGACGAGGTGGCCGACATCCTCGGCGAGGGTGCGACGGTGCTCCTGTCGAGCCACATCCTGAGCGAGGTCGAGCACCTCTGCGATCGCGTCAGCATCATCCGTGCCGGCCGAACCGTCGAATCCGGAACCCTCGCAGAACTGCGCCACCTCACGCGCACCGAGGTCTCCTTCACCAGCGCCGGCATCGACCCGTCCGCGCTGCCCGGCATCCCCGGGGCCCACGACCTCGTCGTCGACGGCGCCCGGGTGCGGTTCACCGCGGACTCGGACGCCCTCCCTCCGATCCTCGAGGCGCTCGCCGCCCTCCGGGTCGCCGGGCTCACCATCAACCCGCCCAGCCTCGAAGAGCTGTTCATGCGGCACTACCACGACGACATCTCGACGGATCCGGCGGCTGAGGCCGCCGGAGCGCCACGATGAGCGGCCTCGGCACGCTGCTGCGCCAGCGCTTCCGCCGCGATCGCATCCAGCTCCTCGCGTGGGTGCTCGGCTTCGCCGCACTCGCCGCCGTCGGGCACTCCGCCGTGGAGCAGAGCTACGGCTCCGCCCAGGACCGCGCCGGGGTCATCACCCTGCTCGAGCAGACGCCGAGCGTGCTCGTCCTGCGCGGAACGCCGCAGGGCACGCAGACCGACGCCTTCCAGTTCATGCTGCTGTTCGCCTTCCTCGGCGTGATGATCGGCCTCATGGCGACCTTCCTCGCCGTGCGCCACACGCGGGGGGACGAGGAGGCGGGCCGCGCCGAGCTCATCGAGTCCACTCCGGCCGGTCGCGTGACGCCCCTCGTCGCCACGGCCGTCGAGGGCGTCATCATGGTCGTCGTCATCGGGCTCCTCAACACGGGCGGCTTCCTGCTCTACGGAGCCGATGCCGGCGGAGCCCTGCTGTCGGGAGCGGCCATCGCCTCCGTCGGCCTCTGCTTCCTCGGCATCGGCCTGCTCTGCGCCCAGGTCATGCGCACGTCGCGCGGCGCGAACGGCCTTGCCGCTGCCGTCGTGGCCGCGGCCTACCTCGTGCGCGGGATCGGCGACGCGACGGGGACGGTGGATGCCGGCGACGGCCTGTCGATGACGGCGGGCTGGGTGAGCTGGCTCTCTCCCATCGGCTGGGGGCAGCGCACGAATCCGTTCTCCGATCCCACGGTGTGGCCGCTGGCGCTCGCCATCGGGCTCGGCGCCATCGCCTTCGCGGCCGCGCTCGCCCTCCGGTCGGTGCGTGACATCGATTCCAGCATCATCCGGGAGCGCACAGGACGAGCACACGCCAGGGCGTCGCTCTCCGGGCCGATCGCCCTCGTCTGGCGGGAGCTGCGCAACCCGACCATCGGCTGGCTGGTGGCCGCCGTCCTGTTCGGCCTGCTCGTCGGCAGCCTGAGCGAGGCCCTCAGCGGCAGCGCGCCGGCCGACGTGAAGGAGAACCTGGGCAACACCGTCGGCAGCATCGCCGGACCGAACGCGCACGGCGACCTGGTCGACCTGTTCATCGTGGCGATGTTCTCCGTCACCGGGGCGATCGCCGCCGTCTGCGCCGTGCAGACCGTCGCGCGTGCCAGGCAGGACGAGGCCAACGGCACGGCGGAGATCGTGCTGGCGACGGCGGTCTCGCGCATCCGCTGGTTCATCGGCTACCTCCTGATCGCCGTGGTGTCGACGGTGCTGGTGATGGGCGTCGCCGTGCTCGGAGCGCTCGCCGGCGCGGCGGGTGCCGGCGCACCGTCCGGCACCGGGGGCACGATCGCCGAGGCGGCGCTCGCGCAACTGCCCGCCGTGTTCCTGCTGCTCGCGGTCGTCGCCCTGGTGTTCGCGCTGGCGCCGCGTCTCACGATCGGCCTCGGCTGGACGATCCTGCTCCTGGCGATCTTCATCGGCCAGTTCGGCGGCCTGTTCGGGCTGCCCGACTGGGTGCGCGACATCTCACCGTTCAGCCACACCCCGATCGTGACCGAGGCGGACGTCGACTGGGGCCCGGCCTGGATGATGCTGGGCATCGCGGTGGTCGTGGCTGCGGCATCCGCCCTCCTCGTCCGGCGCCGCGACCTGGCACTGGGCGGCTGAGAGGATGAATCCATGGCACGTGACGACAAGGGAGTGAACGACTTCGTCGAGCAGTCGGCGGCCGCCATGACGGCCGCCGGCTTCCCGCGGATGCCCGCCCGTGTGCTCATGGCGCTCATGGTGGCCGACGGGCCGGGCCTCACGGCACAGGAGCTCGGCGATCGGCTCGGGGCGAGCGCCGCCGCGATCTCCGGCGCCGTGCGCTACCTGCAGACCGTGCGGATGATCCGGCGCGTCTCCCAGCCCGGTTCGCGGCGCGACCTCTACGAACTGCCGGAGGACTCCTGGTACACGGCGTCGATCGGCAAGAACGCGCTCTACGACCTCATCGAGCAGCTCGCCGCGAAGGCCGTCGTCGCGATCGACGACCCGGCATCCGTCGCCTCCCGGCGGGTACAGGAGATGAGCGACTTCTTCGTGTTCATCCAGCGCCGCCTCCCCGAGGTGCTGGAGGAGTGGGAGGCCGAGCGGGGAAGGGTCACGCCAGGCGCTTGACCATCTCCAGTTCGACCTTCGCCGGGTCGAGTGCGTAGGGGAAAGTCGCATCCGTCCTCTCGAAGCCACGGCTCTCGTAGGCGGCGATGGCGCGAGCGTTGTCCTCGTGCACGTGCAGGGTGAGCGTGTTCCCGTGGGTCCTGGCCCAGTCTTCGATCCGGTCGAGCAGGGCATCCGTCACGCCCGCCCCGCTCCCGCGGACGTCAGGGGCGACGTAGACACCGACGAGCAGCGGGCCGGTCGTGTCGTCGGCGTCCTCGGGCACGAAACCGGACATCGCTCCGATCCAGCGCCCGTCTCCGTCGATCGCGACGAGCGACGTCCCGTGGTCGGTGAGTCCCCGGGCGCCGCGCATGCGCCACTCCGATTCGGGGTGATCGAGTGCCTGCTCGCGCGTCTCCGCGTAGGCGATGGGAGTGTCGGCGAGCATCTCGAGGCGGAGCGCGCGCACGTCCGGCCAGTCGGCTTCCGTGGTGGGACGGATGGTGAATCGCTGGGTCATCCGCCGACACTACCGGTGCGGGAGCTACGGCAGGTCGACGATCTCCTTGCCGAGCGGCGCGATCGAGATCGGGATCATCTTGAAGTCCGCCAGTGCCAGCGGGATCCCGACGATCGTGATGCACAGGGCGATGCCCGAGACGATGTGGCCGATGGCGAGCCAGAGACCGGCGACGAGGAACCAGATCACGTTGCCGATGAACGAGAACACACCGGACGTCGGGGTCGCCACGACGGTGCGGCCGAACGGCCAGAGCGCGTACAGGGCGATGCGGAACGATGCGATGCCGAACGGGATCGTGATGATGAGGATGCAGCAGATGATGCCGGCCAGCATGTAGCCGAGGAACAGCCAGAACCCCGAGAGCACGAGCCAGATGATGTTGAGCAGCAGACGCATGCTGTCATTCAAGCAGTCGGGAGGAATGCGCGCGTGTAAGCGGATCATCTGCTCCGCTTGCGCGGTACTCTCTCGCAATGAACGCAGGGAGCACAGGCGAGACGGAGGATCGCTCGGGGGAGTCGAAGCGCCTCCGGCAGGACGCCGAGCAGAATCGCCTCGCCATTCTCACGGCCGCCGAGCGAACCTTCGCTGAACGCGGGACCGGCGTGCGGCTCGACGAGATCGCCCGTGAGGCCGGGGTGGGCGTCGCGACCCTGTACCGGCGATTCCCGCAGCGCGAGGACCTCATCGAGGCCGTGCTGGGAGCGAGGATGACGGCCTACGCCGATCGCAGCGCCGTCGAGGCGGCCCGATCGCTCACCGAGCCATGGGAGGCGTTGCGTTCCTTCGTGCTCTACCTGCTCGAGCAGCAGGCGACCGACCGGGCATTCAACGACGTGCTCATCGCCCCGCTCACCGGGTCGACGGTCTTCGTCGACGAGCACCGGCGTGCGCTGCGCTCGATGACCCGCCTCGTCGAGCGGGTCAAGGCCGCAGGGGTCGTGCGCGCCGACTTCGAGCACTCCGACCTCTACCTGCTCATGCTGTCGAACGCCGGGCTGCTGCGCGCGGCCGGCACGACGGCTCCGGATGCCTGGCGCCGTCTCGGGGCGTACATGCTCGACGGCTTCCGGGTGAAGAACGCGGCGCCCCTCCCGGCCGTCGGCGGAGATTGGACGTAGGCGGCGTGCATCCGGCCAATAGGCTGGATCCATGACCGACGACGCGCTCACCTCCGGCATCGACCGCAAGGAACTCGACGACAGCATCCGTCCGCAGGACGACCTCTTCCGTCATGTGAACGGCAAGTGGATCGCCCGCACCGAGATCCCCGCCGACAAGGCGCGCTACGGCTCGTTCTACCTCCTGCACGAGGAGGCCGAGAAGGCGGTCCGCGACATCATCGTCGAGTCGGCCTCTGCGGAGTCCGGGTCGGTCGATGAGCGCAAGGTCGGCGACCTCTACGCGAGCTTCATGGACGAGGATCGCATCGAGGAGCTCGGAGCCACGCCCATCGCCGAGCAGTTGGCGCTCGCTGCGTCCGTGCACTCCGTTCCCGACCTGCTGAGCGCCCTCGGCGCGCTCGAGCGCGCCGGCACGAGCGGATTCGCGCAGCTCTTCGTCGACAACGATCCCGGCAACCCGGAGCGCTACCTGGTCTTCGTCGAGCAGGGCGGCATCGGCCTGCCGGATGAGAGCTACTTCCGCGACGAGAAGTTCGCCGAGGTCCGCGAGAAGTACCGGGCGCACCTCGCGCGCATGTTCGGCCTGGCCGGTCTCGACGACGTCGAAGCCCGTGCTGAGCGCGTCTTCGAGCTGGAGACGGCGATCGCGTCGCACCACTGGGACAACGTGGCATCGCGCGACAGCGAGAAGACGTACAACCTCAGCTCGTGGGCGGATGCCGCTGCGCTCGTGGCAGGTCCGTCGGACGGCACAGGGTCCGGTGCCGACCTCGACGTCTGGCTCGATGCCCTCGGCGCCCCCGATGGCGCCTTCGCCGAACTCGTCGTACGCCAGCCCGACTTCCTCACCGGCCTCGGCTCACTGCTCGATGAAGCGCACATCGACGCGTGGCGCGACTGGCTGGCCTGGCAGGTCATCCGCTCCAACGCCGCATACCTCTCCTCCGCCTTCGTCGAGGCCAACTTCGACTTCTACGGCCGCACCCTCACCGGCACCCCGTCGATGCGCGACCGCTGGAAGCGCGGCGTCTCGCTCGTCGAGGGCGCGATGGGTGAGGCGGTCGGTCGCATCTACGTCGAGCGTCACTTCCCGGCCGAGTCGAAGACGGCGATGGACGTGCTCGTCGCGAATCTCGTCGAGGCCTACCGTCAGTCGATCACCGGCCTCGACTGGATGAGCGCCGAGACGCGCGCGCGTGCTCTCGAGAAGCTCGAGAAGTTCACACCCAAGATCGGCTTCCCGGTGAAGTGGCGCGACTACTCGGCCCTCTCCATCCAGCCGGGGGACCTGGTCGCCAACGTGCGGGCGACGAGCGAGTTCGAGTTCAATCGCGAGCTCGGCAAGATCGGCAAGCCGCTCGACCGCGACGAGTGGTTCATGACCCCGCAGACCATCAACGCGTACTACAACCCCGGCTTCAACGAGATCGTCTTCCCGGCCGCCATCCTGCAGTTCCCGTTCT
>JBEVEO010000085.1:0-3258 GCA_040512695.1 Leifsonia sp.
CGGTTGTCCATTCGTTGGCCGCCGTCGAGGCGGCTCAGAAGGCGAATCCGGAGCTCCGTATCGAGGAGGCGGGCGACGCCAGCATCAACAAGGCGACGAAGGACAAGTCGAACGAGGAGCTCGGCAAGTCGACGTTCATGTCGGTGCCCGTGACGCTCATCATCCTGGTGTTCGCCTTCGGCGCGATGGTCGCGGCCGGCATTCCGGTGCTGCTGGCGCTCACCAGCGTGGCGGCGACGATGGGGCTGCTCGGTCCCGTCAGCCAGATCGCTCCGGTCGACGAATCGGTCATGCACGTGGTGCTGCTGGTCGGAATGGCCGTCGGGGTCGACTACAGCCTGTTCTATCTGAAGCGGCAGCGCGAAGAGCGTGCCGCCGGGCGTGAGACCGACGCCGCAATCGAGGCCGCTGCGGCGACCTCGGGGCGCGCGGTTCTGATCTCCGGCCTGACCGTGATGGTCGCGATGGCCGGCATGTACCTGGGCGGAATCTCCAATTTCGCCTCGTTTGCGACAGGCACGATCATGGTCGTCGCCGTAGCCGTTATCGGCTCGCTGACCGTGCTCCCGGCGTTGCTGTCGAAGCTCGGCGACCGGGTCGACAGGGGCCGCGTGCCGCTCGTCGGCCGCATCAAGAACAGGGTCGGCGAGGCCGGGCTGTGGTCGCGCGTCCTGGACCGGGTGCTGCGGCGCCCGCTCGTCTCGGCGCTCGTGTCCGCCGGCCTTTTGGTCGCGCTGGCGGTGCCGGCGCTCGGGATGCAGACCTCGCTCGGGGGCACCGACGACTTCTCGCGTGACCTCGAGGTGATGCAGACCTACGACCGCATCCAGGCGGCCTTCCCCAGCGAGGGCAGCTCGGAGATGGTCGTGATCAAGGCCGACGACGTGACGTCACCGCAGGTCGTGTCGGCAATCGACTCGCTCGAGACGCAGGCTCAGCAGCGCCAGGACCTCTTCGAGGGCCAGGCCACTGTCGAGGTCAGCTCGGACCAGACGGTCGCGACCATGACCCTCCCCACCACCGGGAACGGCACGGACGACCTGTCCAACCGGGCCGTCGACGCGCTGCGCGACGACCTCGTTCCGTCAACGCTCGGCGAGGTGGACGGAGTCGAGGCCTACACAACCGGGGAGGCCGCCGCGACGGGTGACTTCAACGACGCCATGATCGGCAACCTCCCGTACGTGTTCGGGTTCGTGCTGTCGGCGGCGTTCCTGCTGCTGCTGGTCACCTTCCGGTCGCTGATCATCCCGATCAAGGCGATCGTCCTCAACCTGCTGTCCGTGGCCTCGGCATACGGGCTGCTGGTGCTGGTGTTCCAGAACGAGTGGGCCGAGTCGCTGCTCGGCTTCGAGTCGAACGGGGCGATCGCGGCCTGGCTGCCGCTGTTCCTGTTCGTCATCCTGTTCGGGCTGTCGATGGACTACCACGTGTTCATCCTCACCCGCGTCCGTGAGGCGTTCGATCGCGGGATGAGCACCCCGGATGCGGTGGCGCACGGGATCAAGAGCACCGCCGGCGTGGTCACGAGCGCGGCGATCGTGATGGTCGCGGTGTTCTCGATGTTCGCGCTCACGTCCGAGCTGCAGATGAAGCAGATGGGCGTTGGCCTGGCCGCCGCCGTCCTGATCGACGCCACGATCATCCGCGGCGTGCTGCTGCCGGCCACGATGAAGCTGCTCGGCGACTGGAACTGGTGGCTGCCGCGCAAGCTCGGCTGGCTGCCCCAGGTCACCGTCGAGCCGGAGGTGCAGCCCGCTCAGGCATAAGAGACACCCAACCCCTGACCAGCATCCGGCGCCCGCCTTCCGGCGGGCGCCGGTCGTTGTTCAGGGTGCCGGTTAAGGGCGGCCGCCTGATGTTCTGAGGGCGCTCCGGCGACACCATCGGAGCATGCCGTTCTTCCTCCTACATCACCAGCACGAGGCACATGAATGCGCCGCCGCGTTCGCCGCCTGGCAGGGCTTCACGAGCCCGCTGCGACACGGCCGTGCGCCGTCGACCTGCCTGTCCGGCGGACATGGCGTGTGGTGGCGAGTGGAAGCCACAGACCGCCAGGAGGCGCTTGCACTCCTGCCGAGGTTCGTGGCCCAGCGGACCAACCCCATCCAAGTCAGAGAAGTGGAGATCCCATGACCTATTCGACCAGCGACTTCGAGCTGGACATCCCGCTCGCCTACATCGAGACCTCGATCCCCGAGGGAATCACGATCCCCGACTATCGCCGCTCGCGTCCTACGCGTCCGAGCCTGCGCCGCCGGCTGATGTCGCGCCTCCTGGCGAGGGCATAGCCGCTCTAACCCAATCCTGAACGGAGAACAGATGACCCAGAACAACACCCAGATCCCGCGCACGCGCTCACCTGGCGCGCGCATCGTCCTGCTCGTGAGCGCCGCTCTTGCGAGCGTGGCGGCCGTCGCCGCCCTTGGCCTCGGCGCCCTGGCGCTGTGGGGCGAGAGCGAGAAGGACGAGCGGGGCTACCTCTCGACCGACACCCAGAGCTTCGCGGCCGGCACGCACGCCATCGCGACGGAAAGCCTGGACATGGATCTCGACGGAGCGGAGGAGCTCGTCGACTCAACGAGCCTCGGCGACGTACGGCTCGACGTCGAGTCGCAGTCCGGCAAGCCGCTGTTCGTGGGGATCGCCCGGACCGACCAGGTGTCCTCGTATCTGAGCGACGTCTCGCACACCATCGTGACCGACGTCGACTTCGACCCGTTCGAAACCGTCTACAGCCGCCAGGCAGGCGAGGACACCCCGACGGCGCCCGGTGGCGAGCGGATCTGGGCAGCGTCGGCGCAGGGCGCCGGTGCCCAGACCCTCACCTGGGAGGTCGAGGACGGTGACTGGTCGATCGTCGTCATGAACGCGGACGGGTCGCCCGGCGTGCAGGCCGACATCAGCGCCGGGGCGAAGCTCCCGTACCTGACGGAGATCGGCTGGAGCGCGCTCGGCGGCGGAGCGATCCTGCTGCTGACCGCGGCCACACTGGTCGTCTTCGCGGTACGCCCGCCGCGCGACCGCTCCCGGCAGTTACGCACCACCGGCCTCGCGCCCAGCGCGAGCTGAGCCTCAGAGCGTCGAGGATGCAACGAAAGGCTCGTCCCTCGGGACGGGCCTTTCGTATGCACAGCGGCCAGCTCATCGTCGGGGAGCGCCTCCTCGATCAGCGGAATGCGCCCCGGTCGCCAGCCGAGCGACCACCTTGTTCCACCTCGCCGTTCTGCCCACCCATATGGTGGGCAAAGCGGAGAG
>JBEVEO010000090.1:0-6528 GCA_040512695.1 Leifsonia sp.
ATGCTCATCAACCTCATCAAAGCCGAGCAGCCCACGCACCTGGCGGTCGCGTTCGACACTTCGCGGCAGTCGTTCCGCACCCGCGAGTACAGCGAATACAAGGCCAATCGCTCCGAGTCCCCGTCGGAGTTCAAGGGTCAGATCCCGCTGCTGCAGGACTGCCTGGCCGCGATGAGCATCCAGGTGCTGCAGAAGGAGGATTACGAGGCCGACGACATCCTCGCCACGCTCGCCCGGCAGGGCGTGGAGCAGGGGTACCGCGTTCTCCTCGTCTCCGGCGACCGCGACACGATCCAGCTCGTGAACGACGACGTCACGCTGCTCTACCCCAACTCGCAGGGCGTCTCGCAGCTCAAGCGCTACGACCCGGCCGCCGTGCACGAGCGCTACGGCATCCGTCCCGAGCAGTACCCGGAGGTCGCGGCCCTCGTCGGTGAGACGAGCGACAACCTGCCCGGAATCCCGAAGGTGGGGGAGAAGACCGCCGTCAAGTGGCTGGGGATGTACGGCGACCTGCAGGGCATCCTCGACCACGCGGACGAGATCAAGGGCGTCGTCGGACAGAACCTGCGCGACAACAGCGAGAACGCCGTGCGCAACCGGCGGCTCAACCGGCTGGTCGACGACGTCGAGCTGCCGTACGGCCCCGGCGACCTCACCCGTCAGCCGATGAACGAGGAGGCCGTCCGCGAGATCTTCGGCCGACTCGAGTTCCGCACGCTCCTCGATCGGGTCTACAAGCTCGAGGGCAGCGGGACGACGAGCGGGGCGGAGGGCGCTGCGGCGATAGCGGCCGCGGCTCCCGGCGTGCCCGCCACGCCCACCCCGCGGGTGCTCCTCGACGAGGAGCTGAGCGCGTGGATCGCCAACGCGACCGCGGCGAACCCCGATGGCCTCGGACTCACCGTCGAGACCATCGACGGCAAGGTCATCGGCTTCGGCCTGGCCAGTCGGACCGAGGTGCTCGACCTGCCGTGGCAGCCCGGTCGGGCGGACTACGCGCCGCTCGAGGCCTGGCTCGCAAGCGATGCGCCCAAGATCCTCACGGATGCCAAGCCCCAACTGAAGGCGCTGCGGCGCAGCGGGATCGCCTTCTCCGGTCTGCGCACCGACACCCTCGTCGCCGGTTGGCTGCTGCGCCCGAGCCTGCAGGAGAAGAACCTCACCCAGCTCGTGCAGCGCTACCTGCACGAGATCGTGCCGGAGGCCGACGCGAACCAGCTCGTGCCCGACGACTCCATCGTGGCCGGCCCGCCCGTGCAGGCCTGGTACACCCTGCGGGTGGCGCCGGTCATCCTCTCCGAACTGTCCGATGGCTCGTTGCGGGTGCTCAACGACATCGAGATCCCCGTGCTCCTCGCCCTCGTCGACATGGAGCTGCGCGGAGTCACCGTGAGTCACGAGCAGCTCTCCGCCCTCTCGGCCGAGCTCGGCGAGAACGCGGCCGGCCTGGCCGCTGCCGCCTATGCCGAGATCGGCCGCGAGGTCAACCTCGGCTCGCCCAAGCAGCTGCAGGACGTCCTGTTCGACCAGCTGGGCATGCCGAAGACCCGGGCGAACAAGACCGGCTACTCGACGGATGCCGGGGCTCTCGCCGACCTCCAGGAGTCCAACCCGCATCCGTTCCTCGACCTCCTCCTCCAGCACCGCGACGCCACGAAGCTGCGCCAGATCGTCGAGACGCTCGACAAGGCCATCGACAGCACCGGGCGCATCCACACCACGTACGTCCAGGTCGGTTCCGCCACGGGCCGCATCTCGTCGAACGACCCCAACCTGCAGAACATCCCCGTGCGCACCGAGGAGGGCCGTCGCATCCGCGCAGCGGTCCAGGCCGGCGCCGACTACGAGACCCTGCTCACCGCCGACTACTCGCAGATCGAGATGCGGATCATGGCGCACCTCTCGGGCGATCCGGGACTGATCGAGGCCTTCAACTCCGGGGAGGACCTGCACCGCTTCGTGGGGGCGCGCATCTTCGGGGTCGACCCGGAAGACGTCACTGCCCTGCAGCGCACCAAGGTGAAGGCCATGTCGTACGGCCTCGCCTACGGCCTGAGCGCCTTCGGCCTGTCGAAGCAGTTGCGCATCGACACGGCCCAGGCCAAGCAGCTCATGGGCGACTACTTCGAGCGCTTCGGCGCCGTGCGCGCCTATCTGCGCGAGGTCGTCGAGCAGGCGAAGGTCGACGGATACACCGAGACCATCTTCGGGCGACGCCGGCCGTTCCCCGAGCTCGCCAGTCCCAATCGCGTCCTGCGCGAGGGCGCGGAGCGCGCAGCCCTCAACTCGCCGATCCAGGGTTCGGCCGCCGACATCATCAAGATCGCCATGATCGGCATCGAGAAGGATGCGGCCGAGCGGGAGCTGCGCTCCCGGATGCTGCTGCAGGTGCACGACGAGCTCATCTTCGAGGTGGTGGAAGGCGAGTGGGACTCGCTCGAGGAGATCGTCCGCCGCCGGATGGCCGGTGCCGCCGACCTCCTCGTGCCGCTGGACGTGCAGGTGGGCCGGGGCCGCGACTGGGACTCCGCGGCTCACTGAGCCGCCTGCCTGTGCGGCCGGCCTTCGAACCCATAGGCTCGAAGAATGACGGTTGAACCCCAGCGCACTCCCACTGCCATCGATCGCGTCGCCGAGGACTGGGTCGACACCATCGTCGACCTGGAGCCCACTCTCGGCACCTACATCGGACGCACCGAGGTGAACGACCGCTTCGCCGACCTGTCGCCGGCCGGGCGCGATGCCGTGGTGGCCGCCAGCCGTGCCGCACTGGGCGCCCTCGAGGCGGCCGTTCCGGTCGACGACGTGGATCGGGTCACGCAGGCCGACCTCGGCAGCGAGCTGCGTCTTGCCATCGAGAGCCACGACGCCCGCCTGCACCTCCGCGACCTCAACGTCATCGCGAGCCCCGTCCAGGATCTCCGCGACTCGTTCGACCTCGTTCCGACCGCCACGGTCGCGGACTGGGAGAACATCGACAAGCGGCTCCACGCCCTCCCGGCGGCCATCGACGGCTACATCGAGACGCTGCGCCTCGGCATCGCGGAAGGCGTGACCCCCGCCAGGCGCCAGGTGCGCGAGGTGCTCGCCCAGGCGCGCAAGCTCGCCGCCAACGACGGCTTCTTCGGCAGCTTCGTCGCCGACGCCGAGCTGGAGGACGGCGACCTGCCTGCGTCGCTCGCCAAGCAGCTCTCCGGGGGTGCCGGCGTCGCATCGACCGCGTACGGCGAGCTCGCCGACTTCCTCGCGAACGAACTCGAGCCGGCCGCGACCGAGCGGGACGCCGTCGGCCGCGAGCTGTACGCCCTCCAGTCGCGCCACTTCCTCGGGGCGACGATCGATCTCGACGAGACCTACGAATGGGGCATCGAGGAGCTCGCTCGCATGGTCGCCGAGCAGGAGTCCATCGCCCGCGAGATCAAGCCGGGCGCATCCGTCCACGAGGCCATCGAGTTCCTCGACGGCGATCCCAGCCGCAAGCTCCACGGCACGGAGGCGCTGCAGCGCTGGATGCAGGAGACCAGCGACCGCGCCGTGGCGGAACTCGGCGCCACCCAGTTCGACATCCCCGAGGAGATCCGCACGCTCGAGTGCATGATCGCGCCCACCCAGGAGGGCGGCATCTACTACACCGGCCCGACGGACGACTTCTCGCGTCCCGGTCGCATGTGGTGGTCGGTGCCCGTCGGGGTGACCGAGTTCGACACCTGGCGTGAGCTCACCACGGTCTACCACGAGGGCGTTCCCGGCCATCACCTGCAGATCGGCCAGGCCGTCTACAACCGGTCCAAGCTCAACACCTGGCGCCGTCAGCTCGCAGGCACCTCCGGTCACGCCGAGGGGTGGGCGCTGTACGCCGAGCGCCTCATGGAGCAGCTCGGCTACCTCGACGATCCGGCCGACCGCCTCGGCATGCTCGACGGACAGCGGATGCGCGCGGCGCGCGTCGTGCTCGACATCGGCGTGCACCTCGAGAAGCAGCGGCCGGACGGACAGGGCGTGTGGACGGCCGAGTACGCCCTCGATTTCATGCGCGAGAACGTCAACATGAGCGACGAGTTCATCCGCTTCGAGGTGAACCGGTACCTCGGGTGGCCGGGCCAGGCGCCGTCCTACAAGGTGGGACAGCGCATCTGGGAGCAGCTCCGCGACGACGCGGCGGCCCGCGAGGGGTCGGCCTTCTCGATCAAGGAGTTCCACCGCCGCGCCCTCGACCTCGGCGGAGTCGGACTCGACACCCTCCGCACCAGCCTGCTCGGCTGAGGGTGAGCGGTCAGCTCTCTCCCTACGAGCGCGCGCTCGGCGCATCCGTCGAGTGCCTGCACCCGCGGTTGCGCACCTACTTCGCCGCGCTGCCGGCCGGTGCGGTCGGCCGCGGGTCGGGGACCTTCGACGTGGTCGGGACCCCTCGCGTGTGGACCTGGCCGCTGCTCGCCGTCCTCGCGCGGTGGGGCATCGCCTTCCCCGTCTGGCAGGCCGACGTGCCGTTCACGGTGGAGAACCGCTCCACGGCGGCCGGCGCGGTCGAAGCGGTCCGCGTCTTCCGGCTGCGGGGCGGTGACCGAGCCATGGTCGACGCCGTCGCGTTCACGTCCGCCGGACTCGTGGACGCCCTCGGCGTCGGCGGACGCGTGCGGGCGTCGTTCCGCGCCGGCGTGGTCGACGGTGCGCTCGTGCTCGACTCGCATCGGGTCGGCGTGCGCGTCGGGCGGATGCGGACGACGCTGCCCCCGATGCTGTCGCCCCGGGTGCGCCTGGTCGAGAGCTTCGACGACGCCATCGACCTCCAGCGCGTCGACGTGACCATCGACCTGCCCGTCATCGGGCGCATCTACCGGTACGCAGGTTCCTTCGCCTACGCCGTGCACCACGAGGGGGAGCAGTGACGAGAACCGTCGTCATCGCCGGGGCATCCGGCTTCATCGGTCGGTACCTGATCGACCGCTATCGCGCTGCGGGCTGGACGGTGCGCACCGTCGGCCGTGCCGGGGCGGACGCGGGATGGGGGGAGACGGCCGCCATCACGAGCGTGCTGGACGGCGCCGACCTGCTCGTGAATCTCGCGGGCAAGAGCGTGAACTGCCGCTACACGGCGGCGAACCGGGCCGAGATCCTCCGGTCGCGCCTCGAGACGACGGCCGAGCTCGGACGGGCGGTCGCGGCCGCATCGTCGCCACCCGCGCTGTGGATCAACTCGTCGACGGCCACCATCTACCGGCACGCCGAGGATCGGCCGATGACGGAGAGCACGGGGGAGCTCGGCACCGGCTTCTCCGTCGAGGTCGCGACGGCGTGGGAGGCCGCGCTGGAGGATGCCGACCTGGCAGCGACCCGGCGCGTCGCGCTCCGCATGGCGATCGTCCTCGGAGACGGCAGCGTCATCCCGCCGCTGACCAGGCTCGTGCGCTTCGGCCTCGGCGGACCGCAGGTCGACGGCCCGTGGTTCTCCACCCGCGCCCGTCGCGCAGCGGGCACCCAGCACGCGTTCCGCGCGAGGGGCGGTCGTCAGAGGTTCAGCTGGATCCACATCGAGGACGTCGCCCGCATCATCGACTTCCTGATGGAGCACCCGGAGCTCGACGGCCCGATCAACGCGAGTTCTCCGCATCCGACCGACAACCGGACGTTCATGGCCGCCCTCCGCCGGATCCTGGGCCGTCGGGTCGCACTGCCCGCCCACCGCTGGATGCTCGAGATCGGCTCGGCCGCCATCCGCACCGAGACCGAACTGGTCCTGAAGAGCCGCTGGGTGGTCCCGGACCGGCTCGAGCAGGCCGGGTACCGCTTCGCCTACCCCGACCTGGAGCCCGCCCTGCGCCAGATCCTCGGCCGCCAGGGCCCAGTGGGGGGAGTCTCCGAGGCCGGATTCCGCGGTTTGCAGTCCGGCTCAGGAAACGGGTAGGCTTGAACGTCACGTTTGTGACATCTATCCGCACGCCTCTCGCGGAAAAAACAACTCTAGCTTCACCTCGCGAGTGGCCTGATCCTGTCCGTACTGGAGCAACTACTACATGACAACCGCAACGACCGAGAAGGCAACCAAGCAGGTCGCTATCAACGACATCGGCTCCGCCGAAGACTTTCTTGCCGCGGTCGAGAAGACACTGAAGTTCTTCAATGATGGAGACCTCATCGAGGGTACCGTCGTGAAGATCGACCGCGACGAGGTCCTCCTCGACGTCGGGTACAAGACCGAGGGTGTGATCCCCTCCCGCGAACTCTCCATCAAGCACGATGTCGACCCGTCAGAGGTCGTCAACGTCGGTGACACCGTCGAGGCACTCGTTCTCCAGAAGGAGGACAAGGAAGGCCGCCTCATCCTGTCGAAGAAGCGGGCTCAGTACGAGCGTGCATGGGGCGACGTCGAGAAGATCAAGGAGGCCGACGGTGTCGTCACCGGTTCGGTCATCGAGGTCGTCAAGGGTGGACTCATCGTCGACATCGGACTCCGTGGATTCCTCCCGGCCTCGCTCATCGAGCTCCGCCGCGTGCGCGACCTCACGCCGTACCTCGGCCAGGAGATCG
>JBEVEO010000109.1:0-7052 GCA_040512695.1 Leifsonia sp.
CTCCTCCCGTGGGCGGACCGTTTCGCCCGCGGCGTGGGCCCGGGCCTCGGCGTGCGGTGTGTCCGGGGGCGGAGGGCACGACGGAGTCGTCGCCTGCTCGCGGCGCCCGCATCGGGCGGTCGCTGCGCTCGGCCCTGGGCGACCGGGACCTGAGACGCCGACCCGATAGGTCGTAGGCTCGGAGCGTGACCGAGACGACCGCCATGATCCGCATCGACGGCGGCACGTTCCGGATGGGCTCGACCTTCTACCCCGACGAGTCGCCGGTGCACGAACGAACGGTCGCGGCCTTCGAGATCGACGTGCACCCCGTGACCGCGGCGCAGTTCGCCGCATTCGTCGACGCGACCGGCTACGTCACCGTCGCGGAGCGCCCGCTCGATCCGGCGGATTTCCCGGGAGCCGACCCCGCCGACCTCGTGCCGGGCGGACTCGTCTTCCGGCCGACCGCGGGCCCCGTCGACCTGCGCGACTGGCGGCAGTGGTGGACCTGGGGCGCCGGCGCGAGCTGGCGGCATCCGTTCGGTCCGGAGTCGTCGATCGCGGATCGGGAGGACCACCCGGTCGTGCAGGTGAGCTTCGAGGACGCCAGCGCCTACGCGACATGGGCTGGGAAGCGCCTGCCGACCGAGGCGGAGTGGGAGTTCGCCGCGCGCGGCGGCCTCGACGGCGCCCTCTACACCTGGGGCGACGAGCCGGACGCCCCGGGCCACCTCGGCGGCAACCACTGGCAGGGCGCGTTCCCGTTCCGCAACACGGGAGCGAACGGCTGGGTCGGCACGTCCCCGGTCGGATCCTTCCCGCCCAACGGCTACGGCCTCCTCGACTGCGCAGGCAACGTGTGGGAGTGGACCACCGACTACTACACCGAGCGCCACGTGGTTCCCGGTACCGAGTTCGCGGACGCCGGAGCCCGCCCCAACCTCCTCGCCGCGGCGAGCGCGGAACCCGGCTCACGCATCCCGCGCCGCGTCCTCAAGGGCGGATCGCACCTGTGCGCCCCCGAATACTGCCTGCGCTACCGTCCGGCTGCCCGCTCGCCCCAGGCGGATGACACGGCGACCACCCACATCGGCTTCCGCTGCGTGCGCGACGTGTGAGCTGACATGGGACGGCGCCGCCCTCAGCGCCCGGCGACCGCCTCGGCGAGCGTGTCGAATCGACGCCCACCCTGCTCCAGTCCGCGGAACCAGCTGGTGCGCCGCGCCATGTCGGTTCCCCCCGACGCCCCGACGGCGAGCCGCAGCTCGATGCCGAGTGCCGCGAGTTCGCGGTCGAGGTCGGCGAGGGTGTCGAGCACCGTGATCGACGTGGTGGAGAACCGGGTGAGCTCGACGGCGACGGCCCGGATGCCGGCGTGAGCGGCGGCCTGGTCGAGGATCGCGATCTCGTTGGCCAGCACGTTCGCGGTGTAGAGCGGGCCCTCGAGGCGGATCGGCAGCACTCCGTCGACGACGTCGCCCGGAGCCACGCGCAGCCGGTTCAGCTCGCGGAACACGGCGAAGAACGTGCCGAGCACGCCGACCGCGACGGCGGCGAGCAGTCCGGCGGTCAGTCCGACGACCGCCGTGGTGGTCGCGATCCAGAAGTCGTCCGTGCTGATGCGTCGGAAGCGCACGAGGGCGCGCACGTCGATCAGGCCGATCACCGCGACGAACACGAGCGCCGCCAGGGTCGCCTGCGGCAGGAGACTCAGCACGGGCGCGAGGAAGAGGGCGACGAGCAGCGCCAGTACGACGGTCACGATCGAGGCGAGCTGCGTGCGGGCGCCGGCCCCCTGGTTCACGGCGCTCTGCGAGAATCCGCCTGCCGACGGCAGCGTCTGGAAGAAAGCGCCGATCGTGTTCGCGGCGCCGGTGGCCAGGAGCTCCTGGTTGCTGTCGATCTGCGTGTCGCCGGGCTTCCGGATGCCGCGCGCGACCGCGGCGGATTCGAGCAGCGCCATGATCGCGATCGCGACAGCCCCGGGCACGAGTCCTCCGAGATGCGCGAACGAGGGCAGTCGAGGAGGCGGGAACCCCTGCGGAACGGGCGCGATGAGTTCGACGCCGGCGTCGTCGAGCCCGGCGAAGGCGACGAGCAGGATGCCCGCTGCCACCACGATGAGCGGTCCGGGAACCCGCGGCAGCCATCGCCTGACCCCGAGCAGCACGATGATCGACCCGGCCGACAGCAGGATCGTGGCGAGGTTCGCCCCGGGAAGCGCCTCGACGACGGCGGCGACCGACCGGATGAATCCGTGACCCGAGAAGTCCTCGGTCTCTCCGAGCAGCTTGGGCAGCTGCCCGACGGCGACGGTGGCACCGACGCCGATCTGGACGCCGGTGATCGTGGCCTTCGAGATGTTCTCGACGAGGGAGCCGAGCTTGAACGCTCGCGCGACCAGCAGGATCACGCCGACCAGCAGGGTGAGCGCCATGAGGTCGGGGATCGGATCCTCGGAGTCAGCGGCGACGCCGGCTGTGACGAGCGTCGTCGCGGTGAGCGTCGCGATCGTCGAGGTCGTCGACACGCTCATCGCCCGCGATCCGCCGAGCAGGGCGTAGACGAGCATCGGGACCATGCAGGTGTACAGGCCGACCTGCACGGGCAGGTTCGCGATCGTCGCGTACGCCATGGCCTGCGGGATGACGACGGCGCCCGCTGCGAGCCCGGCCACCACGTCGGGAACGAGCCATGTCCGCTGATACCCCCGGAGGGTGGGGACGAACCAGGCACGACGTGGCCGACGTGCCGTCGTCGTCATCCGTCCGCCACCGGGACGGCGGGGAAGACGGTCGCCCAGTCGTCTTTCACGCTCACGACGGTGATCCGCCCGGCCGGGTCGGATGCCGCGGCCAGCGCCTGCTCGGCACCCTTGTCGTACGGGGCGTCGCCACGGTCGGTGTCGTCGTCATGGTGCACGAGCAGGCTGAGGCTGAGCGGATGCTTCTGCACGTATTCCAGCATCGGCAGGTCGCCGTTGGAGTTGCCGCCGGCGAGGATGGGGCGCCGTCCGATCCGGCTCCAGATGCGCACGGGCTTCTCGGGACCGTCGTCCATGAAGGAGAACGACGCCCCGTACCGCACCTCGCCGTCATCCGTGTAGGAGAGGCCGACGGCCGATCCGATGACGCGTTCCGGCGGGATGCCGTAGTTGGCCACCGTCATCGGCCGCATGAAGTCGCGATCCCCGCCCGAGACGATGTAGCAGGTGAATCCGTGCCCCTCGAGGTAGCGGAGCAGCTCGACCATGGGCTGGTAGATCACGCCGCTGTACGGGCGGCGCAGCGTGAGATGCTCCGCGACCCGGTAGAACTCCGCGACGGATGCCTCGTAGTCGTCGACGCTCATGCCGGAGGTCGCCGCCAGGATGGCCGCGACCATCACGTGCAGGTCGGAGTCGTCCCCGGCGTAGTGCTTGTCGACGGCGCCTCCGAGCCAGGCCAGGTCGCCGGAGGCGGCCGCCTTGTACGGCTGCGTCTCGGCGAGCGAGGGATCCGCTGCGGCTGCGGCCGCCCACTGCTGCACCAGGAAGTGCAGCTGGGTCGGCATCGGCTTCTCGGTCCAGAGCGTGCCGTCGTTGTCGAAGACGGCGATGCGCTCCTCGACGGGCACGGCATCCTGTCCGTCGCCGCTCACCCGCTCGACGAAGTCGATGATCGCCGAGCGAGTCGCCGTGTCTCGCCAGGATGGCAGGATCTCGGCCATCGCGTCACTGCTTCATCATGGCGACGGCGAGCTTGTGCTCGTCGTCGATGAGGTGCGAGTGGTCGTCGTCTCCGAGATCGATGCGCACCCAGTCGAGGTCCCCGGTGAAGGCATTCCCCGTCGGGCCGTAATCGCTCGACACGGGGGAAGCCAGGTCGACCCCCACGTCGACCGTCTCATCGAAGGTGAACTGGAACGGGATGCTGCGGTCCACCCGGCCCTCGCCGATCCTCTCGTCCGCGGCGAACAGGGTCACCGTCCCGCCCTTGCCGATGCCGCCGCCGTCGTAGGCGAAGTGCGCCCGGAGCTCCTGCGCCCCCGCCGGGACCGCGGCATCCGATCGCACGATGTCGGTGCGGATGCCGAGCAGGTTGTACGCGAAGGCGAGCCGGCCGTCGACCGCGTAGAACGACCAGCCGCCGTAGGCCCCACCCTGCGCGATGAGCACGCCCGAAGCGCCGGCCTCCGGAACGACGACCTTCGCCGTCACCGTGAATGACTTGTTCTTGATGTTGATGGCGGAGTTCTCGCTCAGGCGGCGCATGCCGCGGTAGAGCGTCTGGCTCTGCGCCGTGATGAGCGCGGGACGGCCCGCGAGATCGGGATTGAACCGCTCGGCCGTGCGGATGTCCATCGGGAGCACGTTGAAGCGGGCGGCCTGGATGAGGAACAGCTGCTGCAGATGCGCCAGCCTCTCCGGCTCCTGTGCGGCGAGATCGTTGGACTGCGTCCAGTCCTCCTCCACGTTGTAGAGCTCCCAGACGTCGTCATCGAGGCCGTGGCTGGAGCCGAGCCACGGATCCTTGTGCTTCGCGACGGCCGTCCACCCCTTGTGGAAGATGGCCCGGTTGCCGACCATCTCGAAGTACTGCGTGGTGTGGCGTTCCTCCGCATCCGCATCGGCGAAGGTGTAGTTCATCGGCGTGCCCTCGTACGGTCGCTGGGTCACGCCGTTGACCGTGGAGGGCTCGGGGATGCCTGCAGCTTCGAGGACGGTGGGTGCCACGTCGATGACGTGGCTGAACTGGTTCCGGATGCCGCCCTTCTCCACACCGCCGTTGGGCCAGCTCACGATCGTTCCGTTGCGGGTGCCTCCCCAGTGCGACGCCACCTGCTTCGTCCACTGGTACGGGGTGTCCATCGCGTGCGCCCAGCCGACGGCGTAGTGGTTGTACGAGCTCGGCGTGCCGATGTCGTCGATGTGGGCGGCGACGTAGTCCTCGCTCTCGATGTCGTTCATGTGGTTGATCGTGAAGCCCTCGTTCGTCGTGCCGTGCATCGACCCCTCCGCCGATGCGCCGTTGTCGCCGATGATGACGTAGACGAGCGTGTCGTCGAGGATGCCGAGGTCCTCGTAGGCGTCGAGCAGCTTGCCGACGTAGTGGTCGGCGTAGGCGAGGAAGCCCGCATAGACCTCCATCTGGCGGGCGAGTGCCGGCTTGATGACGTCGCTCATCTCGTCCCACGCCGGGATGCCGGCGCTGCGCTCGGTGAGCACGGCATCGGCCGGGACGACGCCGAGCTCGAGCTGGCGCGCGAATGTCTCCTTCCGCACCTCGTCCCAGCCCTGGTCGAACTTCCCCTTGTACTTGTCCGCCCACTCCTTCGGCACGTGGTGCGGAGCATGGGTGGCCCCCGGCGCGAAATAGGTGAAGAAAGGCTTGTCGGGTGCCAGCGACTTCTGCTGCCGCGTCCAATCGATCGCCTTCTCGGTCATGTCGGCCATGAAGTGGTATCCCTCTTCCGGCGTGCCCCACGGCTCGACGGGCGAGGTGTTCTCGTAGATGGCCGGATACCACTGGTTGGTCTCGCCACCGAGGAATCCGTAGAAGTACTCGAACCCGCCGCCCGGGTGCGGCCAGTGGTCGAACGGGCCGACGGCGCTCGCCTCCCAGACGGGCACCTCGTGGCACTTGCCGAACTGGGCGGTGCTGTACCCGTTGAGCTTGAGCGTCTCGGGAAGGGGGGCGCAGTTGTTCGGGCGCACCGAGCTGTAGCCGGGAGCGCTCGTCGCGATCTCCGTGATCCCGCCCATGCCCACCGTGTGGTGATTGCGACCCGAGAGCAGCGCGGCACGCGTCGGCGAGCACAGCGCCGTGGTGTGGAACCGGGTGTACTTGAGCCCTGCTGCCGCGACCCGCTCGAAGTTCGGCGTCTGCACGGGTCCGCCGAAGGCGCTCGATGCGCCGAAGCCGGTGTCGTCGATGAGTACCACGAGGACGTTCGGCGCGCCCGCCGGGGGAAGCAGCCGCTCGATCGGCGGGTAGTGCGTGTCAGGATCTGTGGCGTCGTATGTCACCGTCCCGGTGTAGGCCAGGTCCGGGATGGGAAGCGCACTGCGCTGGATGCTCTCGTTCTTCGACATGACTTCGATTCCCCTTCATCTGCACGCTGGACGGCTGCGCTGCCGCACTGGTCATCACGGTGCTGCCCGCCCACCGCGGGCGAGCAGCACTGTGGTCCTACTGGTGGCGCATGGCCGCCTGCAGCCACTCCTCGGGATCGATGAGATGGCTGTGGTCGTCGATGCCGAGCTCGATCTCGGCCCAGTCGATCGTGCCGGTGAACCGGCCCTGCGCACTGGTGTAGCCCTCGTAGGCCGGCATTCCGGTGTCGATGCCGACGTCGAGGCCCTCGTCGAAGGAGAAGTACATCGGATGCGTGCGCTTCACCGTCGCCGGCGTTCCAGATGCGGCGCCGTCGATGTAGAGCGTCACCGTTCCACCGCGGCCGATGCCGCCGCCGTCGTAGGCGAACTCCGCCCGGACCTGGTGCGTGCCGGCTCCGATCCGCGCATCCGTCAGTGCCGTGGACCGGAGCAGCCCGCAGAAGTTGTAGTGGAAGCCGAGCCTGCCGCCCTCGGCGAAGAACGACCAGCCGCCGGTGCGTCCGCCCTGGGCGACGATCGCTCCGTCGAGCGAGCCGTCGGAGGGAACGACGACCTCGGCGGTCACCGACCACGATCGGTTCTTCACGTTGATCGCCACGTTCTCGTTGAGGCGCGTCATTCCCTCGAACAGACGCAGCGTATCGCCCTGCACGATGGTCGGCCGCCCGGCGAACTCGGGGTTCATGCGCTGCGCCGCGCGGTCGTCGAGCGGGATGACGTTGTAGCGGGTCGCCTCGATGAGGAAGAGCTGCTGCAGTTCGGCGAGCTTCTCGGGGTTGTCCTTCGCGAGGTTGTTCGACTGGGTCCAGTCGACGGTCGTGTCGTAGAGCTCCCAGACGTCGTCGGAGAAGTCGGGGGCTGCTCCCACGACGTCCCACGGGGTGCGGTGGCGCGTCTGCGCCGTCCAGCCCTTGTGGTAGATGCCGCGGTTGCCCATGATCTCGAAGTACTGGGTGTTGTGGCGCTCCTCGGC
>JBEVEO010000116.1:0-5628 GCA_040512695.1 Leifsonia sp.
CGTCAACAAGTGATCTGACCCTGCAGAGGCGTGCGGGTCGGGCCGGTCCCGGCCCGCACGCCTCTGCCCTCTCCTTCCGCTCTCCCGCAACACCCCTCCCAAGGATCCCCATGCCTGACTTCGCCATCGGCGAGCACGACTTCCTGCTCGACGGTCGACCGCACCAGATTCTCTCCGGAGCCCTGCACTACTTCCGTGTGCACCCGGAGCAGTGGGCCGACCGCATCCGCAAGGCCCGCCTCATGGGCCTCAACGCGATCGAGACCTACGTGGCATGGAACGCGCACTCGCCGCGGCGCGGGGAGTTCGACACCGAAAGCGGGCTCGACCTCGGACGCTTCCTCTCGCTCGTTGCCGCGGAGGGGATGCACGCCATCGTGCGCCCCGGGCCGTACATCTGCGCCGAATGGGACAACGGCGGGCTGCCGGCCTGGCTGCTCCGCGATGCCGAGGTGCGTCCGCGGCGATCGGAGCCGCACTACCTCGACGCCGTGACCGAGTACCTCCAGGACGTCTACCGGATCGTCGCCCCGCTGCAGGTCGGCAACGGGGGCCCCGTCATCCTCGTGCAGATCGAGAACGAGTACGGCGCGTACGGCTCGGACAAGGACTATCTCGCTCACCTCGTGCAGGTCACGCGCGACGCCGGCATCACGGTGCCGCTGACGACGATCGACCAGCCCACCCCCCAGATGCTCCGGGACGGCAGCCTGCCCGGGCTGCACCTCACGGCCTCCTTCGGCTCGCGCACGACGGAGCGCTTCGCAACACTCCGCGAGCACCAGCCGACCGGACCGCTCATGTGCATGGAGTTCTGGGACGGCTGGTTCGACAGCTGGGGCACGCACCACCACACCACCCCCGTCGAGCAGACGGCGGCCGACCTCGACGCCATCCTGGCCGCCGGCGGATCCGTGAACTTCTACATGTTCCACGGCGGGACGAACTTCGGGCTCACCAACGGTGCCAACGACAAGGGCGTCTACCAGCCGATCACGACCTCCTACGACTACGACGCACCGCTCGACGAGGCCGGCAACCCGACCGAGAAGTACTTCGCGTTCCGCGACGTGATCGCCCGGTACGCCCCCGTTCCCGACGAGGTCCCGGCGGCCGGGCTCGCGGCTCCGGTGTTCGATGTGCCGCTGCGCGTCTCCGACTCCCTGTTCGACGTCCCCGCCGCCTTCGGGCCCGAGCAGCAGCACCATGAGCTGCCGAGCTTCGACGACATCGCCCACGATCGCGGCCTCGTGCTGTTCCGCACCCGGCTGGACGGCGGCGGCGCCGGCGTCCTCGCCTTCGGGGAGGTCCGCGACCGCGCCTGGGTGTTCCTCGACGGTCGACCCGTCGGCGTGCTCGCACGGGATGCCCACGAGAACGCCATCGCGCTCCCCGCCGCGACCGGCGAGCTGAGCGTGCTGGTCGAGGACCAGGGGCGGGTCGACTACGGCGCTCGCATCGGTGAGCACAAGGGGCTCATCGGCGGCGCGCGTCTCGGCGGTGTCCCGCTGCTGGACTGGACCGTGACGCCGGTCGATCTCGACGCCGTGCCGGATGCGGCGGCCGGCTCCGGCGCCGGCGCACGTGGCCCGATCATCGCGCGCGGCACCTTCACTGCGGGCGATGGCGGTACCGATCTCTTCCTCGACACCGCCGCGTGGGGCAAGGGCTTCGCCTGGGTCAACGGCTTCCTCCTCGGCCGGTACTGGCGGCGCGGCCCGCAGCGCACGCTCTACGTGCCCGGTCCCGTCGTCCGGGCCGGCTCGAACGAGATCGTGGTCCTCGAACTCGAGGTGCTCGCGGATCCCGTGGCCTCATTCCGCGCCGAGGCAGAGCTCGGGCACACCGAGGTCTGAGCCCTGCGTTCGGTCAGCGCGGGGTGATGGCGTCGACGAAGCCGTGGGCCTCGCCGACGATCGAGCGCCACTCGTCGCCGCCGGCATCCTGCGGCACCCGCGCCCATTCGCGCATCGGGCTGCCGTGCATCACCATGTTGTCGAGTCGGAGCTCGTGGATCCGCTCAGCGGGCAGCTTGACGACGAGGTCGCCGTCCGTCGCGACGAAGGCGAAGAGCTTGCCGCGCACGGAGTAGCCCTCTGAGCCGAACATGCGGCCGACGGCGACGTCGGGTGCGCTCCGCAGTTCGACGGTCGCCTCGTCGAGCAGCTCACGCCCGCGCGTGCGGTCATCCATGGGTCGACACTACGCCTCGGCAACGGGTGTGGCGCCGGGCCCGCGCTCGACGACCACGGCCGAGGCCTCGCGCTCCACGCCGTCGGCGCCCACGAAGGCGAGCCGCACCGGAACGCCGGTCTCCCGGTCGGCGTAGACGGCCGCCGGGCCGAAGCCGCTCGGCCGGTACTCGTCACCCCACGCGCTCATCGCGGCGAGCACGGGGATCAGAGCGCGTCCGGCATCCGTCAGCACGTACTCGTCGCGCTCCCGCTCGCCCTCGTCGCGGTACGGCCGGCGCTGCAGGATGCCGGCGTCGACCAGGCGGCCCAGCCGGTCGGTGAGCACGTCGGCGGCGATGCCGAGGCGCGACCGGAACTCGGCGAAGCGGGTGCGACCCCAGAACGCCTCGCGCACGATGAGCAGCGACCACTTCTGGCCGAGCACCTCGAGGCTGCGGGCGATCGAGCACCGCTCGGCGGCGGTGTCCGGCTTCTGTTCCATGACTCGATCATAGCAACTGAGTAGGAGAAACAGACTCAGCGTGCTAACTTGGAGTTTCCAACTCAGGTCTGCTCGGAAGGCGACACGCATGGCACTGTCAGAACGCGGAAGCTTCTGGACCGCGGCATCCGTCGCCGGTCTCGCCCTCTGGGCCAGTGGGGCGCCGACCGTGGTGTACCCGCTCTACGCGGAGGCGTGGGATCTGCAGCCCGCGGTCACGACGGCGATCTTCGCCGTCTACCCGATCGTGCTCGTGCCGGTGCTCATCATCTTCGGCAACCTCTCGGATGTGATCGGCCGCCGGGCGGTCATCCTCATGGGGCTCGCCGCGCTCGGCACCGGCTCCGTCGTGTTCGGGTTCGCCCCCGACCTGACGTGGGTGTTCATCGGACGTGGGCTCATGGGCATCGGGGTCGGACTCTCGCTCAGCCCGGCGACCGCGGCCATGGTCGAGTTCGGCGGGCGCGACGGCGCGCACCGGGCCGGTTCGGCGACGACCGCGGCCACCGCGACGGGCCTCGCGCTCGCCACGATCATCGGGGGTGCGCTCGTGCAGTACGCGCCGGCGCCGATGCACCTGGGCTTCTGGGTGCTCACCGCCGTCACCGTGCTCGTCGGCATCGCCGCGTTCCTGCTGCCGCGGCAGGTGCGCGACGAGGCGAACCGCCCGTGGCGTCCGCGCCTGCCCCGGATGCCACGCGACGGCCGATCGGCGTTCATCGCAGGCACCCTCGGAGTCTCGGCTGCCTACGCCATGGGCGCGATCTTCCTCGCCCTCGGCGCCCAGATCGCGCGGGAGCTGGTGCAGAGCGACAACGCGTTCGTGGACGGCGCCGTCATCTCGCTGTCCGCGGTGGCGATCGGCGTCGTCGCCGTGCTGGCCAGGCCGTTGCGCCCGCGGCTGGCGGTGACCATCGGACCGCTCCTCGCGCTCATCGGGCTCGGACTCCTCGTCGAAGCGGGCCTCACCCACTCCCTGCTCGCGTTCGTCGGATCATCGCTCGTGGCCGGGGCCGGCTACAGCCTGATGTTCGCCGGCGGCCTCGGCCTCGTCACCGGCAGCGCCCCCGCGCACCACCGGGCGAGCGTGATCTCGGCGGCCTACGTCGTCGGCTACCTCGTGCAGGCGGCCGCGGCTCTCGGGCTCGGCGTGCTGGCCACCACCGCCGGCCTCCAGGTCGCGCTCGAGCTCGGCGCCCCGATCATCCTGCTCCTCGGGGTGGCCGCCCTCGTCGTGGCGAACGCACCGAGGCGCATGCCGGCCGTCGCCCAGCGCTCCCGGCCCCAGCGTCGGCGGCCGGTGCCAGACTGGGCACGTGCTCCTCGATGAACTCGTGACCACCACCGATGCCGTCGCCTCGACCCGATCGAGACTCGCCAAGGTCGATGCGCTCGCCGACCTGCTCGGACGGCTCGAGCCCGAGGAGATCGCACCGGCGGTGGGACTGCTCGTCGGTCGACCGCGTCAGGGCCGCGTCGGCGTCGGCTGGCGCGGGATGGCGGCGGCGATGGGCGATCCGGCCGAGGAGCCGACGCTCGGCATCGCCGACCTCGACGCGATGCTCGACCGGCTGCTCGCCGTGACCGCCGGAACGGGCTCAGCGGCCGAACGCGCCGGCGAACTGCGCGGACTGACCGCACGGGCAACGGCCCGGGAGCAGGACTTCATCGGACGGGCGCTCCTCGGGGAGATGCGCACCGGGGCGCTCGAGGGCGTCATCATGGACGCCATCGCCCGCGCATCCGGACGGTCCGGCGAGAGCGTGCGGCGTGCGGCGATGCTCTCAGGCGACCTCGGCGAGACCGCACTCCTCGCCATGACCGGAACGGAGGAGGAACTCGACGCCGTCGGGCTGGTGGTCGGCCGGGCAGTGCTCCCGATGCTCGCGGCGACGGCCGCCACGGCTGCCGAGGCGCTCGCCACGACAGGCGAGGCCGCCGTGGAGTACAAGCTCGACGGCGCGCGCATCCAGGTGCACCGGACGGGCGACGACATCCGCATCTTCACTCGCAACCTCGCCGACATCACCCATCGCCTCCCCGAGGTCGTCGATGTGGTGCGCTCCATGCCGGTGCACGACGTGATCCTCGACGGGGAGACCCTCTCGCTCGACGAGGATGGCGGGCCGCGTCCGTTCCAGGACACGATGTCGCGGTTCGGCGCCGATGCGGCGAGCGCGGTCGTGCTGCATCCCTGGTTCTTCGACGTGCTGCACATCGACGGCCGGGACCTGCTCGACGAACCGTTCTCCGTGCGCCGGTCGGAGCTCGACCGCATCGCGCCGGCCCATCGCGTCCCCGGGGAGATCACGGACGACCCCGAGGTCGCTGAGCGCGTGTCGCGGGATGCCCTGGCAGCCGGCCACGAGGGCGTCGTCGTGAAGGCCGTCGGATCGACGTACGCCGCCGGACGCCGCGGGTCGAGCTGGATCAAGGTGAAGCCCGTGCACACCTTCGACCTCGTCGTCCTGGCCTGCGAGTGGGGTTCCGGCCGGCGGACCGGGCTGCTGTCGAACCTGCACCTGGGCGCGCTCGACCTCGCCGGCGAGTTCGGCGAGCCCGGCGGATACGTGATGGTCGGAAAGACGTTCAAGGGACTCACCGACGAGCTGCTGCGGTGGCAGACCGAGGCCCTGCTCCCCCGGGCGGTCGACACCGAGGAGTGGGACGGTCCCCGCACCGGGGTCGTGCACGTGCGCCCGGAGCTGGTGGTCGAGATCGCCCTCGACGGGGTGCAGTCCTCGACCCGCTACGCCGGGGGTGTCGCCCTGCGGTTCGCCCGGGTGCGGCGCTACCGCGACGACAAGGGCCCCGAGGAGGCCGACACCATCGAGACGGTGCGGGCGATGCGCGCCGGTTCGTCCACTTAGCGATCGTTCAGTTAGGGTCACCGCCGTGGACATCGCCATCTTGGGGGCGGGGGCCGGGGGGCTGTGCGCCGCCACCCAGCTG
>JBEVEO010000135.1:0-2711 GCA_040512695.1 Leifsonia sp.
TTCCACCGTGAAGAAGTGGCGGGTGAGCGCGAGACCGTTCCGCTCGAGGAGGTCCGCGGCACCGGATGCGCGTTCCTCGGCGAATGTGACGACCCAGCCGGGCAGACGCTTGTCGGATGCGGCCAGCCTCTCCTGCGCGCGCGCCAGCTGCCACCCGAGCAGCGCCGTGCCGATGCCTTGTTCCCTCCTGTCGGGGCGCACGTTGCCGAGTACGAAGCAGCGCACGAGCGTCTCCTGCCCCGGCGGCACGACGACCGTGCCGTAGGCGAGGACGGCGCCGTCAGCCCCGATGGCGAGCATCGTGTCGAGCACGGGGTCGATGTGCGGCACCGTGAACGGCTCCAGCGCCTCGTCGCGGCTGGTCACCCAGTTCGGGTGGTCGGATGCGGCGACCGCGCGCTCGAGGGCGAGGATGACATCGAGGTCCTCGACGCGGGCCGGACGCCATTCGGCGACGGCGGGATGCGACGGCACGCCGACGACGGCCGGTGCCTGCACTCGATCGCGCAGCGGCGAGAATTGCTCCTGCATCCGTCCATCATCACCCACGCCGTCGGGGGCGGGAAAGCGACAGGCCCCGGTGATCCGTGTGGATCATCGGGGCCTGTCGGCTGGAGCTGAAGGCTACTTGGCCTCGGCCTCGGCGGCCGGGGTCTCGTCGACCTCGACGGTCTCGACCTCGACGCCGTCCACCTCGACCTCTTCGGCCTCGGCCGTCACGGTCTCGGGCTCGGCCTCGACGACCGGAGCGGCCTTCGTGGACGCCTTGGCCGGCGTGGCCTTCTTCACGACGGGCTCGAGGACGAGCTCGATCTGCGCCATGGGGGCGTTGTCGCCCTTGCGGTAGCCGATCTTCGTGATGCGGGTGTAGCCACCCTCGCGCTCGGCGACGAGAGGAGCGATCTCCGTGAACAGCTCGTGCACGACGGACTTGTCGCCGATGACGGCGAGCACGCGGCGGCGGGCGTGGAGGTCTCCGCGCTTCGCGAACGTGATGAGACGCTCGGCGTACGGACGCAGGCGCTTGGCCTTCGTCTCGGTCGTCTTGATCGACTTGTGCTCGAACAGCTGCGAGGCCAGGTTGGCCAGCATCAGGCGCTCGTGTGCGGGTCCGCCTCCGAGGCGGGGGCCCTTGGTGGGCTTAGGCATTGATATCTCCAGTATGTGAAAGGTCGAAAAAGCTCAGCTACGAGCTTCAGATGTTCTCGTCGTCGTAGCCGCTGTAGAAGTGGGCGCCGTCGAATCCGGGGACCGAATCCTTGAGCGACAGGCCCAGCTCCACGAGCTTGTCCTTGACCTCATCCACGGACTTCTGACCGAAGTTGCGGATGTTCATGAGCTGCGTCTCCGAGAGGGCGACGAGCTCGCTGACGTTGTTGATGCCCTCGCGCTTCAGGCAGTTGTACGAGCGGACCGACAGGTCGAGGTCCTCGATCGGGATCGAGAGCTCGCTCGAGAGCACGGCGTCGACCGGCGCGGGGCCGATCTCGATGCCCTCTGCCGCGGTGTTGAGCTCGCGGGCCAGACCGAACAGCTCGGTCAGGGTGCGACCGGCCGATGCGATGGCGTCGCGCGGCGTGATGGCCGGCTTCGACTCCACGTCGACCACGAGGCGGTCGAAGTCGGTGCGCTCACCGGCACGCGTGGCCTCCACGCGGTAGGTGACCTTGAGCACGGGCGAGTAGATCGAGTCGATCGGGATCTGACCCGCTTCGCTGTACTCGTTGCGGTTCTGGGTGGCCGAGACGTAGCCGCGGCCGCGCTCGATCGTGAGCTCGAGCTCGAACTTGGCCTTGTCGTTGATCGTCGCGATGACGAGCTCCGGGTTGTGGATCTCCACGCCGGCGGGAGCCGAGATGTCGGCGGCGGTGACCTGGCCGGCACCCTGCTTGCGCAGGTACGCGGTGATCGGCTCGTCGTGCTCGCTCGAGACCACGAGACCCTTGATGTTCAGGATGATCTCGGTCACGTCCTCCTTGACACCGGGGACGGTGCTGAACTCGTGGAGGACGCCGTCGATGCGGATGCTGGTGACAGCTGCGCCGGGGATCGACGAGAGGAGGGTGCGGCGGAGGGAGTTGCCGAGCGTGTAGCCGAAGCCGGGCTCGAGGGGCTCGATCACGAACCGCGAACGGAACTCGGAGATGTTCTCCTCGGTGAGCGTGGGGCGCTGTGCAATGAGCACTGTTATTCCTTTCGGCGAGGTGTCCGCTATATGACACCTGCGATGGCGACCGGGTGGGCTGGCCCGGCGAGTTTTGAGTTATGGAAGGAACGAATGCCCGCTGATCGAGTAGGGCCCGGCGAAACCGGACGCGCATCGGGATCCGCAGCGGGTGCGGGTGGTCTCGATACGCGTGACGCTGCGCGTCGCGCTACTCGACCGGCGGAGGCGGACTAGACGCGACGACGCTTGGGCGGGCGGCAGCCGTTGTGCGCCTGCGGGGTGACGTCGTTGATCGATCCGACCTCGAGGCCAGCGGCCTGGAGCGAACGGATGGCCGTCTCGCGACCCGAACCGGGTCCCTTGACGAAGACGTCGACCTTCTTCATGCCGTGCTCCTGCGCCTGACGCGCGGCCGACTCGGCGGCGAGCTGAGCGGCGAACGGGGTCGACTTGCGCGAACCCTTGAAGCCGACTCCACCGGACGAGGCCCAGCTGATGACCGCACCGGTGGTGTCGGTGATCGAGACGATCGTGTTGTTGAACG
>JBEVEO010000155.1:0-5029 GCA_040512695.1 Leifsonia sp.
CTGGCGGGCGATCTCGAGCTCCTCGTTGGTGGGCACGACGAGCACGGTGACGGCCGAGTCATCCGTCGAGATGACGCGAGGGCCGCGCGAGCGCGCTTCGTTCCGCTCCCGGTCGATGCGGATGCCGAACACCTCGAGACCGGCCAGCGACCGCTCCCGGATCACGGGCGAGTTCTCGCCGACGCCCGCGGTGAACACCACGGCGTCCACCGCTCCGAGCTGGGCGACGTAGTTGCCGACGTACCCGCGCAGCCGGTGGACGTAGACGTCGAGGGCCAGGGCGGCATCCGCGTCGCCGGCGAGCGACGCGTCGACGACGTCGCGCATGTCGCCTCGCCCGCTCAGTCCGAGCAGTCCGCTGCGCTTGTTGAGCAGGTCGTCGACCTCGTCGACGCTGAGCCCGGCGCGGCGCTGCAGGTGCAGCAGCACGGCGGGATCGATGTCGCCGGAGCGGGTGCCCATGACCAGCCCCTCGAGCGGCGTCATGCCCATGGACGTCTCGACCGAGCGTCCGCCGGCCACCGCGCAGGCCGATGCCCCGTTGCCGAGGTGCAGCACGATCTGGTTGACGTCGGCGACGTCGCGTCCGAGGAACTCCGCGGCGGCGCGCGAGACGAAGCGGTGCGAGGTTCCGTGGAAGCCGTAGCGGCGCACCCGGTGCTTCGCCGCGAGCTCGGCATCGATCGCGTAGGTGTATGCGGCCGGCGGCAGCGTCTGGTGGAATGCGGTGTCGAAGACGGCGACGTGCGGCACGTGGGGGAACGCCTTCTGGGCGGCGACGATGCCCTCCAGGTTCGCCGGATTGTGCAGCGGGGCGAGGCTCGACAGCTCGTCGATGTTGATCTTCACCAGGTCCGTGATGATCGTCGGCTCGAAGAAGCGCGCACCGCCCTGCACGACGCGGTGCCCGACCGCGATCACCGGATGGGTCTCGAGCGAGGGGCCGAGCTCCGCGATCGCGTCGAGCATGACCTGGAAGCCCGCGGTGTGGTCGGCGATGGGGAGCTCCCGCTCGGCTCTCTCCTCTTCGCCGTCCGCGGCCACCACGGTGTGCACGGCCCGCCCCATCGCCTCGCCGATTCGCTCGACCAGACCGGTGGCCAGCATCCGCTCGTTGTCGGCGTCGATGAGCTGGTACTTGAACGACGACGAGCCGGAGTTGACGACGAGGACGGATGCCATGCTCAGCTCGCGGCCTGGATGGCGGTGATCGCGATGGTGTTGACGATGTCCTGCACGGTGGCTCCTCGCGACAGGTCGTTGATCGGCTTGTTGAGGCCCTGCAGCACCGGGCCGATGGCGACGGCTCCTGCGCTGCGCTGCACCGCCTTGTACGTGTTGTTGCCCGTGTTGAGGTCGGGGAAGATGAACACCGTCGCCCGTCCGGCCACGGCGGAACCGGGCGCCTTCGCCGCCGCCACGGCGGCATCCGCTGCCGCGTCGTACTGGATGGGTCCCTCGACCAGGAGTTCCGGCATGCGCTCCCGTACCAGGAGCGTTGCGGCGCGTACCTTCTCGACGTCGGCCCCCGATCCCGACTCCCCCGTGGAGTACGAGAGCATCGCCACGCGGGGCTCGATCCCGAACTGCTCCGCCGTTCCCGCCGAGGAGACGGCGATGTCGGCGAGCTGGGTGTCGGTCGGATCGGGGATGACGGCGCAGTCGCCGTAGACCAGCACCCGGTCGGCGAGCGCCATGAGGAAGACGCTCGACACCACCGAGACGCCCGGCCGCGTCTTGATGATCTCGAAGGCCGGCCGGATGGTGTGCGCCGTCGTGTGCGATGCACCGGACACCATGCCGTCGGCGAGGCCCAGGTGCACCATCATGGTGCCGAAGTACGAGACGTCGGTGACGGTGTCCCGTGCCTGCTCGACGGTGGGCGCCGCCTTGCCCTTGTAGGCCCGGAGCTCGGCGTAGCTGCTGGCGAACTTGTGCCGCAGCACGTCGTCGAACGGGCTGACCACGTCGGCTGCCGCGATGTCGAGGCCCAGCTCGATCGCGCGCGAGCGCACCTCGAACGGCTCGCCCAGGATGGTGATGTCGGCGATGCCGCGAGCGAGCACCGTCGCCGCGGCCCGCAGGATGCGGTCGTCGTCTCCTTCGGGGAGCACGATGCGGCGGCGCATCGACCTGGCCCGCTCGATGAGTCCGTACTCGAACATGAGCGGGGTGATGACGGCCGAGCGGTTGAGATCGAGGAGGGCGATGAGCGCGTCGCCGTCGATGTACTGCTCGAACAGCGCGAGCGCCGTCGCGAACTTGCCGGAGGACTCGGCCGCGAGGCGGCCTCGGGTGTGCGTGATCCGCACGGCCGTCTCGTAGGTGGTGAGCGCCGTGCGGATGATCGGCAGCGGCGACCGCACGCCCTCGATGAGGCGCTCGATGGGCTCCGGCAGCTCGAAGCCGCCGTTCAGCACGATGCCGGAGATGGAGGGGAAGGTGCCGGAGGCGTTGGCCATCAGCACGGCGAGCAGGACGTCGGTCCGATCGCCGGGCACGACGACGACGGCTCCCTCGGTGAGCCGCGGTAGCACGTTGTCCATCGACATGGCGGCAACGACCACGCCGAGCGCCTCGCGCGCGAGCAGCGCCCTGTCGCCCTTGATGAGGGTGCCGTCGGTCGCATCCATGATCGCGCCGATCGTGGGCGCGACGAGCACCGGATCCTCGGGGATGGTCCACACCGGCGCATCCGTCGGCTCGTGGAAGGCCGACGTGACGGCGGCGACGATCTCGTCGAGGTGCTCGGGATCCGCGCGGTTCACGATGACGGCCAGCAGGGTGGCGTGCTCGACGCGGAGCTCGGCGAGCGAGAGCTCGGCGAACTGGCGGAGGTCGTCCGGCGTGCGGGCCTCGGACTGACCGAGCGACTCCCCCATGCCGCCCTGCGCGTAGCGACCGCCGAGGGCCAGCAGCACGGGAGCGCCCAGGTTCGCGGCGATCCGCGCGTTGTAGCCGAGCTCGGTCGGACTGCCGACATCGGTGTAGTCGGAGCCCACGATGACCACGGCGTCGCACGCGGCCTCGACCGCCTTGTAGCGCTCGACGATGCGCGACAGCGCGGCATCGGGATCGGCGTGCACGTCGTCGTAGGTGACGCCGACGCAGGTGTCGTAGTCGAGGCCGGCCGTCGCCGATCCGAGCAGGAGGTCGAGCACGTAGTCGCGCTCGACCGTCGACCGGGCGATCGGCCGGAACACGCCGACACGGGCGGCCGTGCGGGTGAGCGTCGCGAGCACTCCGAGCGCGATCGTCGACTTGCCGGTATGCCCTTCGGCAGAGCTCAGGTAGATGCTTCGCGCCACGCCCTCCAGCCTACGGGCGTGGTCGCGCCCGCCACGCAGGAAACGTGCAGGTTCGCGCGGAGCATCAGCACGCTCCGCCCGGACCGGCCGTCAGACCCGGCGGATGGCGGGGATCTCGTAGCGGCCGTCGAAGACCGCCGGATCGGGACTGTACATCCGCAGGATCGGGCGGAAGTCGGCATCCGGGGCCGGCAGCCAGTTCGCGGCTGCCGCGGCATCCGTCGGTCGCGTGCTGCCGATCGTGATGGTGAGGCCGCCGTCCTCGTCGTAGACGATGCCGGGCGTCCGATCGCCGAGGGAGTAGCGGTCGATCGGGTTCGCCACGAGGAAGAACTCGGGGATGTCGTACATCGTCAGCGACCAGAAGGCACCGACGGGCGGCGTCGGCGCGAGGCGCAGTTCGTAGCGGTTCCGGCCGTTGAGCTGCTGGCCGTCGGCGTCCTCGTAGACCATGGCGTAGGCGGCCTCGTAGCCGTGGTTGCCCCACAGGCCCGCTCGGGCGGCCGCTGCGCGCTCCGCGATCCGTGTGGACTCGTCGGAGAGCTTCCACCGGGGGTCGTCGATCGTGCCGACCTCGAAGTGGTCGAGGTTGTAGTCGAAGACATGGAAGGTGAGCGTCCAGCCGTTCCGCTTCGGGCTGCTGCCCGCGTGCAGGATCTGCTCCAACACGGCGGCACCGGCGACGTAGCCGGCCTCGAGGGCCGCGACGACATCGTCGCCGAGTTCTGTCACGTGCGCGTCTCCGGTGAGGCCGAGCGGAGCGAACGACTCCTGCAGTGCGGCATCGCGATCGGCCGGCGGGAACTCCTGCGACCAGATGCGGTAGCGCTCCCAGAACTGCAGCGCCTCGCTCCGGTGCCACTCCGGCCATTCGAGGCCGGCGGTCGGCGTCAGGTGACCGAGCAGCGGCGTGAGGGTCGTGGCATCCTGCAGCGCGTGCACAGCGGGAAGGTCGTCCTCGCCGTCGCAGGCCCAGCGGCCGACGATCGAGGCGATCCTGGTCGGGAAGTGGATGACGGTGGCCCCGGGAGCGGCCGCCGCCGCATCGCCCTCCCAGCCGTCCGGCACGAGCAGGAACGTGCCGGCGGCGGTTCCCGTCGCGCGCTTGCCGACGTAGGCGAAGTTGTCCGTCCAGGCGCTGACGAACTGCATCACGTAGTAGCGGCCGGAGGTGTCGGGAACCGTGAGGAGCACGGGGCCCACGCTCAGGTCGACGGAGGCCAACGAATAGACGGTGTCGTTGTTGATCGACACGAAGGTGTCCTTCGGCCCGGCCAGCGTGCGGGCGTGGCTGAAGGTGTTGAACGGCGCGGCCGGGTTCCCGCCTGCGCCGGTCGTCGTGTAGCGGTACACCTGTTCGAGGTCGAAGACGAGCGGGAAGCCGTAGAGGTAGGCCTTCGTGGCCAGCGCGGTCAGATCGGACTCGGTCATCGGTGAAACCTCCACGTCGGTGTGGCTTCACACTATCGGCGGGCGGTCGCGACGAGGAAGGACCCCTCCTTAGCGAGAAGGGACCCGTCGCTCACCCGCGCACGAAGAAGCAGAGTCCCGGTTACCCGGGGCGGCCGTTAACGAGAAAGGACCCCTCGCGCACCCGCGCACGAAGAAGCAGAGTCCCGGTTACCCGGGGGCGGCCGTTAACGAGAGGTTACCCGGGGGCGGCCGTTAACGAGAGGTTACCCGGGGGCGGCCGTTAACGAGAAAGGACCCCTCGCGCACCC
>JBEVEO010000167.1:0-3574 GCA_040512695.1 Leifsonia sp.
CGCCGGGTAGCCGAGGGTGTTGAGGGTGGACTCGAGACGGTCGGGGTCCGTCGTCACGGCGAGCGAGCCCATGCCGCTGCCCACATTCACGACCACGGGGGAGTCCGACTTCTCGAGCAGCGGGATGAAGGCGTGCATCACGCGCACGATGCCGAACACGTTGGTGGCGAACACGTCCTCGAGGTCTCCGGCCGCGGTGTCGCGCAGGGGCGTATGGCTTCCCGAGATGCCCGCGTTGTTCACGAGCACGTCGATGTGGCCCTCCTCGGAGGCGATGAGGCCGGCCGCGGCGGCGACGGAGGCGTCGTCGGTCACGTCGAGCTGTACGAATCGGGCTCCGAGGGCGGATGCCGCGGCGGCACCGCGCTCCGGATCGCGGGCCCCGAGGTAGACGGTGTGGCCGAGGCCGATGAGAGTGCGGGCGGTTTCGAATCCGAGGCCCTTGTTGGCCCCGGTGATGAGTGAGATCGTCATGGTTCCAGCGTGCAGGCCTCGGAAGGGCTCAGGCAGTCGTCCGGCGAGCCTGGGTCCGACAGGGCCACCCGACGACTGTCGGGCACCTCGCTGCACGCGCGATACTCGAGAGATGACTTCCGACGATCGCGAACTGGGACGCATGCTCCGGGTCTGGCGAGACCGAGCCGACCCCGTCGACGCCGGGATCGCCACAGGTCAGCGGCGCTCGCCAGGGCTCCGGCGTGAGGAGGTGGCTGCGGCATCCGGCCTGTCCGTCGACTACCTGACCAGGCTCGAGCAGGGCAGGGCCCGGCATCCGTCCGCCCAGGTGCTCGCGGCTCTCGCCAGGTCGCTGCGGCTCTCGACCCCGGAGCGCGACCATCTGTTCAGGCTCGCCGACGTCGCCCCGCCGTCGACCGGTGTCGTCGACACGCACGTCACTCCAGGCGTGCAGCGCATGGTGGAACGGATGCGGGATCTCCCCGTCGGCGTCTTCGACGCCCGCTGGACCTTCGTGATGGCCAACCCGTTGTGGGAGGCACTCATGGGCCCCGTGCCTGTCGAGCCGCTGCACCGCAACCTGCCGTGGAGGCACTTCCATGGGGAGGGCGGCCGCGTCGTTCATGTCGGTGCCGAGGTCGATGCCTTCGAGGTCGGGATGGTGGCCGACCTGCGGGCGGCGACGTCGCGGTATCCACGGGACCGGCCGCTGGCGGAGCTCGTGGCGGGTCTCCGCGCGGAGTCGCCGCGCTTCGGTGAACTCTGGGCGCGCGGCGACGTCTCCGACCACGCGGCGGCGCGCAAGACCCTGCTGCATCCGGCCGTCGGCGAGCTCACCCTCGACTGCGACGTGTTGCTCGTTCAGGGTTCCGAGTTGCGGATCGTGGCCTATTCGGCCGCAGCGGGATCGACGGATGCCGAGAAGCTCGACCTCGTGCGGGTGCTCGGCGCGGTGCCGCCTGCGAGGCCGACGCCGGTCGCCGGCAGCTGAGTCAGGCGGTCTGCCGTGGCATGTGCGGCGCCGAGGGGATGAGCCCGAGCGAACCGAGGTACTCCTTCGGTCCGCTGGTGCTCACGGCGTAGCACTGCCAGCCCGGGCCGCCGGCTGCGAACACCTCGAAGCCGACGGACGAGCCGCCGGCATCCGGCCGCAGATAGGCGGCGTAGGTCGCGCAGGCGCGTGAGGCCGTGCCCTGGGCGACGCCCCAGGTCACCAGGATGCCCGGCAGCACGAGAGCGACGATGCCGATCCAGACGACGGCGCGCAGCATGCGGCTGCGACGGGCGCCGAGCGACGGACGACCGGAATCGTCGTCGTCCTCGTCGGAGCCCAGAAGCTCCGGATGCGTCGTCATAGGGGCGACCCTAACAAACGTTCACGCCCGATCGCTAAGGTCACTCGGGTGAGTACCCTCGAACGCCGCATCGGCACAGGACAGGCCGTCGGAATCGGACTGGCGTCGATGATCGGCGCCGGTGTGTTCTTCGTCTGGGCGCCCGCGGCAGCCGCAGCAGGGGGAGCGCTGCTCATCGGCCTGGTGATCGCCGGCATCGTCGCATCGCTCAACGCGCTGAGCACGGCGCAGTTGGCCATGGCGCACCCCGTGTCGGGCGGCGCCTACGCCTTCGGGCGGGCCGCCATCGGGCCGTGGACGGGCTTCGCGGCCGGCTGGCTCTTCGTCTGGGGCAAGACGGCTTCGGCCGCCGCCATCGCGCTCATCGCCGGGAGCTACCTCTGGCCCGAGCAGGCGAAGGGCGTGGCCGTCGGCGTTCTGGTCGTTCTCGCCGCCGTCAACGCGACCGGCATCCGCAGCACGGCGCGGGTGAGCCTCGCGATCGTGACCGTCGTCGGCGCCGGGCTGGTCGCCGTGCTCGTTGCGACGGCGCTCTCGGGAGCTGCTGACGGCCCCATCGTCGATCTCGGGGCGACGGATGCCGGATGGTACGGCGTGCTGCAGTCAGCGGGCCTGCTGTTCTTCTGCTTCGCCGGATACGCCCGCATGGCGACGCTGGGGGAGGAGGTGCGCGATCCGCAGCGCACGCTGCCGCGCGCGATCATCACCGCCCTGGCAGTGGCGCTCGTGCTCTACGCCGTCGTCGGTGCGTTCTGCCTGAGCGTGCTCGGGGTCGATGGGCTGGCCTCGTCGACGTCGCCTCTCGCCGACCTCGCGTCGACCGCCCTCGGAGGCGTGGCCTGGCCCGTCGTCGCGAGCGTGGTGGCTGCCATCGCCAGCCTCGGCTCCCTCATCGGCATCCTCGCCGGCCTCAGCCGCACCTCGCTCGCGATGGCGCGCGAGGGTGACCTGCCCGGCGCGCTCAGCCGCATCTCGACCCGCACCCACGCCCCCGTCGTGGCCGAGGCATCCGTGGCCCTGATCGCGATCGCGGCCGTCGTGCTGCTCGATCCGCGCCAGCTGGTCGGATTCTCGGCCTGCGCCGTACTCGGCTACTACGCGATCGCGCACGCCTCGGCCCTGCGGCAACCGCGCTCGGAGCGCTGGCTGCCGCACGCCGTGCAGTGGATCGGGCTCGCCGGATGCGTGCTTCTCGCGCTCACGCTGCCGTGGCAGGCGATCGTCGGCACCGTGGTGGTGCTGGCGATCGGGCTGGTCACTCGCTCGCTGAGCGTGAAGGCCCCACCGAGCGAGTGAGCCTCAGTGGCCGGACCCGGCCGACTCGATCTCGGTGCGGTCGCCCGACCACAGGGTGTGGAAGGTGCCGTCCTTGTCGACGCGCTTGTAGGTGTGGGCACCGAAGAAGTCGCGCTGGCCCTGGATGAGGGCGGCCGGCAGGCGGTCGGCACGCAGGCCGTCGTAGTACGCCAGGCTCGACGAGAACGCCGGCGACGGGATACCGGCCTGGGCCGCCACGACGACGACGCGACGCCACGCCTCCTGGGTTCCGGTGAGTGCCTCGGCGAAGTACGGCGCCGTGAGCAGCGCGACGAGACCGGGGTCTGCCGCGTACGCCTCGGTGATGCGGTTGAGGAAGCGCGCCCGGATGATGCAGCCACCGCGCCAGATGGCGGCGATGTCGCCCTTCTTGATGTCCCAGCCGTACTGCTCGGCACCGGCGACGATCTCGTCGAAGCCCTGCGAGTAGGCGACGATCTTCGATG
>JBEVEO010000177.1:0-19200 GCA_040512695.1 Leifsonia sp.
GGCCTGGCGCCGGGTCGTCGTCGTGGCGGCGCAGGCCGGCATCCCCTCCCCGGCGTTCTCGTCGAGCCTCGCGTACTACGACGGCCTGCGGGCGGACCGGCTGCCGGCCGCGCTCATCCAGGGCCAGCGCGACTTCTTCGGCGCGCACACCTACAAGCGCGTGGACAAGGACGGCACCTTCCACACCCTGTGGTCGGGAGACCGCTCGGAGATCGAGACGGCCGGCTCCGGCCACTGACGTCTGCTGTTCGACCGGCCCCCGTCGCGTTCGCGCGGCGGGGGTCTCGTCATCCGGCTGGATGCACTCGGTCCACCCCGCGGGTCGCCGCCCGGAAGACCAGCCCGGCGCCGAGGACGAGCGCCGTAGCGACCACGGCCTGCCATGGCAACGTGAACGCCAGCACCGCGCATCCGACGGCCCCCGCCCACTGCACCGCCGGGTGCAGCCAGCGCTCAGCATGGGGCTGGCGCAGGGCGGCGAGGTGGGCGATGCCGTAGTAGCAGAGCACGGCGCAGGCGGAGAACCCCACCAGTTGACGGGGATCGAGCAGGAGCACCCCGAGGATGGCGAGCACCCCGATCGCCGCCTCAGCCACGACGGGGGCGCGGGTGCGTTCCGACACCCGGCCGAGCGGACCGGGCAGGTCGCGCTCCCGAGCCATCGCGAGGGAGGTCCGGCTCAGCCCGGCCAGGATCCCCACGAGGGAGCCGAGGCACGCGACGGCGGCGACGAACGCCACGACGACCGGCCAGGCGCTCCCGCCGAACGCGGCAGCGGCCAGTTCGGCCACCGGCGACGCGGACGCGGCGAGATCATCGACCCCGAGCACGGCGAGGCAGAGCGCACCGACGGCCGCGTAGATCACGATGGTGACGGCCAGCGCGATGATGATCGCCCGGGGCAGCGTGCTGCGCGGATTCCGCACCTCCTCCCCCAGCGTCGCCATCCGGGCATAGCCGGCGAAGCAGAAGAACAGCAGGCCGGCCGATTGCAGGATGCCGTACCAGCCGCCGTCCGCCGTGCCGAGGACGGGCTGCACGGCTGCACCCGACAACGCCGCGGCGACGACCACGGCGAGGAGGCCGGCCACGACGACGGAGACGATGACCGTGCTCACTGCTGCCGTGCTGCGGATGCCCGCCGCGTTCACCACGCCGAGCACCACGATCGCCGCGACGGCGACGACGCGGGAGTTCTCCGGCCAGAGGTAGCCGCCCGCGATGAGCGCGATGGCTCCCGCGGACGCCGTCTTCCCCCACACGAACAGCCAGCCGGCCGCGAAGCCCCACCGGGGTCCGAGCGTCGCCCGGCCGTAGGCGTACGCCCCGCCGGACACCGGATGCGCCATCGAGAGCTGTGCGGTGCTGAGCGCGTTCAGCGATGCCACGAGCCCCGCCAGGACGAGTCCGATCATCAGCCCTCCGCCCGCGGCCGCCGCGGCGGGAGCCCAGACGAAGAACACCCCGGCCCCGATCATGGAGGCGAGTCCGATGCCGATGGCCTGGCCGATGTCGATCCGGCGGTCGAGGGTGGTCACGTCCCGACAGTACTGACACCGGGTGAACGTTTGTTAGTGTCGCCAGCATGACCACGCATCCGGAGCTCCTCGGGCCGGGCGAGGACGACACGGACCGCCCGCTCTACGGGGAGCGGCGGCTGCGCACCCTGCGCGTCATCGTCTGGATCGGCATCGTCGCGCTCGTTCTGCCCGGCATCCTGATCACCTGGGGCGTGGCCCAGGGCACCGCGAGCCGGGCCTGCGCGACCTACACGGCGTACCTCCGGCCGGACGCGGGCGGATCAGCCGCGCATTTCGAGCTCTTCGGCCACGGCGATCCGGGCTGGCAGTGCTACTCGATCAGCACGAGCGGACCCACCAGCTATCTCGGGCCCCTCGGGCTCATCCCGGCGGCGCCGCATTCGCCGCGCACCGTGACCTGAGCCGTCAGGTGACCTGGGCGGTCAGCCGAGCAGGCGAGCGCGCACCTCGCGCCGGATGACCTTCCCGATGAGCGAACGCGGCAGTTCGTCGACGGCGACGACGCGCTTCGGCACCTTGTAGGCGGTCAGGTGTTCGCGGGCGAACGCGCGGATGGCCTTCTCGTCGAGTTCCGCGCCGCCGCGCAGCACCACGGCGGCCACCACCTGCTCGCCGCTGTGCTCGTCGGGGAGCCCGACGACGGCGACGTCGTCGATGTCGGGGTGGCTGCGCAGGAGATCCTCGACCTCGCTCGGCGCCACGTTGAAGCCGCCCGTGATGATGAGCTCCTTGATGCGGTCCACGATGCGCACGAAGCCATCGGCGTCGATGGTCACGATGTCGCCGGTGCGGAACCAGCCGGCGCCGTCATCCGTCGCCTGGACGAAGACGGCGGCGGTCTCATCGGGCTTCTTCCAGTAGCCGGAGAACACCTGCGGGCCGCGGACGAGCAGTTCGCCCTCATCGCCGGTCGCGCGATCCGTCGTCGGATCCTCGGGGTCCACGACGCGCACCTCGGTCGACGGCAGCGGGAGTCCGACGGTTCCGGCCTTCCGCGTGGGAGCGACCGGGTTGGCCATGAGCACGGGCGACGTCTCCGAGAGCCCGTAGCCCTCGACCAGGTAGCCGCCCGTGAGCGCCTCCCACGGCTCGACGACCTCGGCCGACAGCGGCATCGCCCCGGAGATGGCGATCTGGATGCCGTCGAGTGACACGCCCTGCTTCTCGGCCTCGTGCCGCAGCCGCTCGTAGATGGGCGGCACGGCGGGGAGGAACGTGGCCGGCCGCTTCCTGACCACGGCGAGCACGAGATCGGGGTCGAACTTCGGGAACAGGACGAGTCGGGCGCCCATGCTCATGGCGAACGTCAGGCAGAGCGTCAGGCCGTAGGCGTGGAACATCGGGAGCACGGCGTAGACGACGCTCGTTCCGCGCTCCACGGACGGAACCCAGGCACGCGCCTGCGCGGCGTTCGCGGCGAGGTTGAGGTGCGTGAGCGTCGCGCCCTTGGGCGACCCGGTGGTGCCGCTCGTGTACTGGATGAGGGCGACGTCGTCGACCTCGGGGCCGTCGACGTCGTCCGCGACGGCCTCTGCCTTGAGGAGCGTCTCCCAGGTGGTCGTGCCGCGAACGCTCGTCGTGAGCGCGTCCCGCGACGCGCGCGCCTTCGCCACCGGCAGTCGCAGGGCGGCACGGGTGAGGAAGGGCATGGCGCGCGTCACGTCGACCGAGATCACCGTCGCCACCGCCACGTCTTCGGGGAACGCCTGGACGGTGGCGACGACCTTGTCCCAGACGATCGCGACGGTGGCACCGTGGTCCTCGAACTGATGGCGCAGCTCCCGCGGCGTGTAGAGGGGGTTGTGCTCGATGACGATGGCGCCCAGGCGCAGGATCGCGTAGAACGCGGCGACGTGCTGCGGGCAGTTCGGCAGCACGATGGCGACGGTGTCGCCCTTGCGGACGCCGAGCCTGCGCAGGCCCTCCGCGGCCCGATCCACCTGGGCGCCGAGCTCGGCGTAGGTCGTCGTGCGTCCGAAGAACTCCAGCGCGACATTGTCGGGGTACAGCGCGATCGAGCCGGCGAGCATGTCGTGGAGGGAGCCGTCGGGCCGATCGATGTCGTGCGGCACGTCCGCCGCGTACGAGGCGAGCCAGGGTCGGGGGGTGGCGATTCCGGACGCTCGGTCTGCGCTGTCATTCACGCAACAACCCTAGTGCGCAGCTCCCCCTGCTACCCTCGCGGGGTACGCCCATGACTTCCGAACGCATCCGCCACCGCGCCCCGCGCCGCTCTTCACGCCGCGCAGCACGCCGACCGAGCCCGCGGCGCTGGGTCGCCATCCCCGCCGCCGTCGCGGTCGTGGCCTGGGGAGCCGCGCTCGCCATCGCTCCCCCGCCGACGACCGTCGTGCGCGCGGACTCCGCCGACGCGAGCGTCCTGGACCTCCCGGCGCAGACCATCACGGTGAGTGGCGAGGCGACGGCCAGCACGGTCGTCCGCGACGGCTACAGCGCGACAGACGGCGCGAAGACCCTCGCCGCCGGAGGCACCAACCACGACTGGGCGAAGCTCGTCATGACCCTCGCCGGCTGGCCGACGACCGAGAGCAACATCACGGTGTTCACACGCTGGATGCGCCAGGAGAACGGCGTCGACAACTGGTGGAACCGCAACAACCCGCTGAACAACGGATGGGGATCCGGTGGCGGCAGCGGCCTCGGCAGCTACGACTCGCTCGTCACGGCAGCCGAGAACGCGGCGGACGCCCTGCACCGCAATGCGGGCTATGCGCAGATCGCCGCGGGCTTCGCGGCATCCGCCCCGACGTCGCAGATCGAGCAGGCCATCTGGGCGTCGCCGTGGGCGTCCAGCCACTACGCGAACGGGACGCACTGGAGCACGCGACCCGTCGACGTGGTGCGCGCGCCGGACGACGCCTGGGGCTGAGCCCGACGAGACCTGAGCCCGTCGAGACTCGGGCCCGACGGCGCCGGGCCTAGGCGGCCCCGTCGAACATCGAGGTGACCGACCCGTCGTTGAAGACGGCGTCGATGGCCTGGGCGAGCAGCGGGGCGATCGGCAGGATGGTGAGCGTGTCGAAGCGCTTCTCCTCCGGCACGGGGAGGGTGTCCGTCACGACGACCTCGTCGACGGCGTCGCTCTGCAGGATCTGGGTCGCGGGATCGCTGAAGACGGCGTGCGTCGCGGCGACGACGACCCCGATCGCTCCGGCGGCCTTGAGCGCCTCAGCGGCCTTGACGATCGTGCGGCCGGTGTCGATGAGGTCGTCGACGAGCAGGCAGACGCGTCCGTTGACCTCGCCGACGATCTCGTGCACCGACACCTGGTTGGGCACCAGCGGATCGCGCCGCTTGTGGATGATGGCGAGCGGGACGCCGAGCTTGTCGCTCCAGATGTCAGCGACCCGCACCCGCCCCATGTCGGGCGAGACCACCGTGAGCGTCGCCGGGTCGAGCTTGGACTGGAAGTGCTCGAGCAGCACCGGCATCGCGAACAGGTGGTCGACGGGACCGTCGAAGAAGCCCTGGATCTGCGCCGCGTGCAGGTCGACGCTCATGATGCGGTCGGCGCCGGCCGCCTTGAACAGGTCGGCGACGAGGCGGGCGGAGATCGGCTCGCGGCCGCGGCCCTTCTTGTCCTGGCGGGCGTACGGATAGAAGGGAGCCACGACCGTGATCCGCTTCGCCGACGCACGCTTCAGCGCATCCACCATGATGAGCTGCTCCATGAGCCACTCGTTGATGGGCGACGTGTGCGACTGGATGACGAAGGCGTCGCATCCGCGCACGCTCTCGTCGAAGCGCGCGTAGATCTCGCCGTTGGCGAAGGTGCGTGCATCCGTCGACACCAGCTCACTCCCGAGCTCGGCGGCGATGTCCTCCGCGAGCTGCGGATGCGCACGCCCGGATACGAGGACGAGGCGCTTCTGGCCGGTGATCTTGATTCCGGACACTCGGACTCCGCTCTCTGGCGCGACGGGATCGCCGCTAGTCGTCGGACGCCGTGACGGCGGCCTGAGCGGCCGCGTCCGCGGCCGTTCCCGGGCGCTTTCGGCTGACCCAGCCGTCGAGGTTGCGCTGCTGCGCGACCGAGATGGCGAGGGCACCGGGCGGGACATCCTTGCGAACGACCGTTCCGGCGCCTGTGTACGCTCCGTCCCCAATCCTAACGGGGGCGACGAAGACGCCGTGCGACCCGGTGCGAACGTGGGAGCCGATCTCGGACCGGTTCTTCTCGACACCGTCGTAGTTGGCGAAGATCGAGCCGGCTCCGATGTTGGACCCCTCGCCGATCGTGGCGTCGCCGACGTAGGAGAGGTGCGGCACCTTGCTTCCGACGCCGATGTTCGCGTTCTTGGTCTCGACGAAGGCGCCGATCTTGCCGTCGGCTCCGAGGATCGTGCCCGGTCGCAGGTAGGAGAACGGACCCACCGTCGCTCCGGCCTGGATCACGGACAGGGTCGCATCCGTGCGCTTGACGGTGGCCCGCTCCCCCACCTCCGTGTCGAGCAGGGTGGTGTCCGGGCCGATGACGGCGCCGGTCGCGATCACGGAGGCGCCGAGGATCTGCGTGCCGGGCTTCAGCGTGACGTCGGGGGCGAGGCTGGCCTTGATGTCGATCCACGTCGACGCCGGGTCCTGGACGGTCACGCCGGCCAGCTGCCAGCCGCGCACGATGAGCGCATTGAGCTGGAGGGCGGCCTCGGACAACTGGGCGCGGTCATTGATGCCGGCCACGAGCCACGACTCGGACACCGGGAGGGCGGCGACCTCGCTGCCGGCCTCACGGAGCAGCCCGATCACGTCGGTGAGGTACTTCTCGCCCTGGGCGTTGTCGGTGGTGACGTTCGCCAGCTGGTCGCGGAGGGCGTTCACGCCGAACAGGTAGATGCCGGCGTTCGCCTCTCCGATGGCCCGCTCGGCCTCGTTCGCGTCCTTCTGCTCGACGATGCGATCGACATGTCCTGCGGCGGTGCGCACGATGCGGCCGTAACCCGTGACATCGTCGGGATGGAACGACATGATCGTCGCAGCGGCGGATTCGGCCCGGTGGGCCGCGATGAAGCGGCCGAGGGTGTCGGCGTCGAGGAGGGGCACGTCGCCGTTGACGACGAGCACCTCACCGGTGAAGTCGGCGGGGAGCGCGGCGATGGCCTGCTCGACGGCCCGACCGGTTCCCGCCACCTCGTCCTGGTCGACGATGACGCTCTCGGGCATGTCGGCGCTGATCACCTCGGCGACGCGGTCGCGCTCGTAGCGCACGACGCTGATCACGTGGGCGGCATCGAGCGCACGAGCCGTCGCGAGCACGTGGCTCACGATCGGCACGCCGGCGAGCGGATGCAGGAGCTTCGGCGTCGCGGACTTCATGCGCGTGCCCTGCCCGGCCGCCAACACGACGATGGCGAGGTTCTGGTCGGTCATCGGAGGATCCCCCATCAGGTTCGAATGGTCCAGCTCCGCCGCCAGGACTCGAACCTGGACCTAACAGCTCCAAAGGCTGTCGTGCTGCCATTACACCACGGCGGACCGCGCCGGCCGTCGGCCGAACGCGCCCTCCAGTCTGCCAGAACGGATGCGGCGCCCCGGACAGCACCCACCATTGACATGTGACCATTTGGTCACCTATTGTGATCCCGATGGATGACGACGATGCGGTGTTCAAGGCCCTGGCCGATCCGACGCGAAGGATCCTGCTCGACCACCTCTTCGAGCACGACGCCAGCACGCTGGGCCAGCTGGAGGGGCTCGTGGAGATGTCGCGGTTCGGGGTCATGAAGCACCTCAGGGTGCTGGAGGACGCCGGCCTCGTGGTCACGAGACGCTCGGGGCGCGAGAAGCTGCACATGTTGAACCCGGTGCCCATCCGGCTCATCCACGACCGCTGGATCGACAAGTACCGCGCAGTACCGGCCGCGGCCCTCGCCGACCTCAAGAAGGAACTGGAGCAGGGATCATGACCACGACGCAGATCTACCGGGTGTTCATCAGGGCATCGGCCGAGCGCATCTGGGAGGCCATCAACCACCCGGACTTCACCGAGCGCTACTTCTACGGCGCCCGCATCGAGAACTCCGCCGAGACGCACAGCGCCCACGGCCCGGACGGCGAGGACTGGGGCAGCGGCGCGACGCTGGAATGGGATCCGCCGCATCGCGTCGTGCACGAGTGGCGCTCGGCCTACGACCCGCAGCTGGCACCGGAGCCGGCGAGCCGCGTGACCTGGGAGATCGAGGAGAGCGGCGACGACCTCTGCCTCCTCACCCTCACCCACGATCGCCTCGAGGCATCGCCGCTGACGGCGGCCGACGTCTCCGGAGCCGGGTGGACGTTCGTGCTCAGCTCCCTCAAGTCCCTCCTCGAGACCGGGACGGCGTTGGCGCGGACCTCGTGACTGGCCGTCGCGGCGGCGGTTCTTCCTCCCGACCGGGATAATGGATGCATGCCGAGCACTGACGAGGTCGACCGCATCGTGGATGCCTGGGTGCGCGAGCGCCCCGATCTCGACTTCTCGCCGTTGCAGGTGCTCTCCCGCGTCGGCCGCCTGGCGAAGCACCTCGACCGCGAGCGCCGGAGCGCGTTCTCCCGCGCCGGCCTCGAGTCGTGGGAGTTCGACGTGCTGTCGGCCCTGCGCCGGGCCGGTGCTCCGTACCAGCTCTCCCCCAAGCAGCTGCTGCAGCAGACGCTGGTCTCGAGCGGCACGATGACGAACCGCATCGACCGACTCGTCGACCTCGGCCTCGTGGTGCGCCAGACCGACCCGCGTGACGGTCGCGGCGTGCTGGTGGTCATGACGGCGTCGGGCCTGGCCCAGGTCGACACCGCCATCACCCAGCTCGTCGCCGCAGAGGCGAACCTCCTCGACACCCTGAGCTCGGCCGACCAGGATCGACTGGCCGCCCTCCTGCGCAAGCTCAGTCTCGACTTCGACTGAGCGTCGTCGCCGCCCCGATCTCGGCCGGGCTCGATCGGGAGACGTGAGCCGAATAGGCTGCCGAGCGTGAGTGAATCCTTCCGGCAGAAGCTCCGCGCCCTGCCCGACTTCCCCGCCGAGCTGCCCGACTTCGACCAGGAGAGCGCACCGGCCGACCCCGTCGTGCTGTTCCGCGTGTGGCTCGACGAGGCCATCGCGGCCGGGGAACGCCAACCGCACGCGTTCAGCCTCGCCACCGCGGACGAGCACGGTGCCGTGTCGAGTCGGATGCTCATCCTCAAGGACATCGACGACGACGGCTGGCAGTTCGCCACCGCACGGCACTCCCGCAAGGGCCGCGAGCTCGCGGGGCAGCCCGCTGCGGCCATGAACTTCCACTGGCCGTCGCTGGGACGGCAGGTGCGCGTCGCCGGCTCCGTCGTCGAGCTCTCCGCTGAGGCCTCGGCGGCCGACTGGGCGGCGCGCCCCGCGTCAGACGGCAGCGTGAACGAGGACTGGCAGCTCTACGCGCTCGCACCGTCGGAGATCGAGTTCTGGCAGGCCAGGCACGATCGCCGCCACATCCGGCACCACTACAGGCTCTAGTCGCAGGCGGTCCGGTCAGCGCCGGAGCGCCGCCCTGGCGAGCCGGTTGCCGAGGAACTGCGCCAACTGCACGAACACGACGATGAGGAGCACGGCCGCCCAGGTCACGACGGGCTCGAACTGCCGGTACCCGTAGAGCTGGGCGAAGTAGCCGAGGCCGCCTCCGCCGATCAGTCCGGCCACGGCCGACATGTCGACGATCGCCACGAAGATGAAGGTGTAGCCGAGGATGAGCGGTCCGAGCGCCTCGGGGATCACGATGGTCCCGAGGATCCGGTAGGGCCCGGCCCCCATCGACCGCGCGGCCTCGATCACGCCGGGCTGCACCGTCACGAGGTTCTGCTCCACGATGCGGGCGATGGCGAAGGATGCCGCGAGCGAGAGGGCGAAGATGACGGCGTTGATGCCGATCCCCGTGCCGATGATGAGCCGGGAGAGCGGCTGCACCGCGGCGATGAAGATGATGAACGGGATGGGCCGGAAGAAGTTGATGACGACGTTCAGCGTCACGAACACCGCACGGTTGGGCAGCAGGCTGCCTGCACGGGTCGCGTAGAGGATGAGGCCCATGAGGAGGCCGGCTGCGCCTCCGACGAGGAGCGTGACGGCCACCATGTAGAGGGTCTCGCCCGCGGCCTTCCAGAACTCCGGCTGCAGTTCTATGAGGGAATCCATCAGCGCACCTCCGTCACGTGCGTGCGCTCGCCGATGCGGCGGATGGCGGCGTCGATGGCCGCATCCTCGCCACGGAGCGCCAGCGTGAGGTGACCGAATGCCCGGCCCTGGATGTCGTTGATGCCGCCGTACACCAGCTCGAAGGCGACGCCGGCATCCACGAGTTCCAGGAAGACCGCCGACTGGTCGGCGTTGCCGTCCCGGAACGAGATCGTCACGATGCGTCCCCGGTGACGATCCCGGAGCACCGCGAGCTCCGCGGGCGATGGGATGCCCTTGATCACCGTCCCGACGAAGCGGCGCGACGACTCGTTCTGCGGACGCGAGAACACGTCGAAGACGTCGCCCTTCTCGATCACGCGTCCGCCGTCCATGACGGCGACTTTGGTGGCGATGGACTGGATGACGTCCATCTCGTGCGTGATGACGACGATGGTCACCCCGAACTCGGTGTTCACGCGCTTCAGCAGGGCGAGCACCTCCTGCGTGGTCTCCGGATCGAGCGCGCTGGTGGCCTCGTCGGCGAGCAGGATGCGCGGCCCGGTGGCCAGTGCACGTGCCACGCCGACCCGCTGCTTCTGGCCGCCGGAGAGCTGGTCCGGGTAGCTCCTGGCCTTGTCGGTCAGGCCCACGAATTCGAGGAGCTCGTCGACGCGAGCCGCGAGCTTCTCCTTCGGAACTCCTGCCACCTTCAGCGGATAGGCGACGTTGTTCCAGACGGTCTTGGCGTTGAACAGGTTGAACTGCTGGAAGATCATGCCGATCCCGAGGCGGACGGTGCGCAGCTCACGCTCCGACCGCCCCGAGATCTCCTCGCCGTCGATGACGACGCTGCCGCTCGTCACGGGCTCGAGGGCGTTGATGAGCCGCACGAGGGTGCTCTTCCCCGCCCCCGAGTATCCGATGATCCCGTAGACGTCGCCGGCATCGATGTCGATGCTGACGTCGTCGATGGCGACGATCGGCTCACCGCCCTTCTCCGGGGCCGGGTAGGCCTTGGTGACGTTGCGCAGACTGACGAGTGGCACGGGAGTGGCTCAGCCCTGCTTCTCGGTGTCGGCCTCGACGGTCTTCAACGACGCGGCGAGGTCGCTGACGGGGGTCTTCACGGCGACGGCGGTCCCGCCGGACGCCTCGATGAGGCCCGCCTGCACGTCCTTGTTCGTCTGGAAGATCTCGACCAGCTTCTTGTACGTCTTGTTGTCCTTGTCCTCGGCGCGCGCCGCGAACACGTTGACGTAGGGCAGCGCCGTCGGGTCGGACGGGTCGTCCTGGGCGATCGCGTCGGACGCGGTGAGGCCGGCGTCCTCGATGTAGTCGTTGTTGATGATCGCCGCGGCCAGGTCGGGCAGCGAGGTCGGGGTGAGCGATGCCTCGAGCGCGGTGACCTTGACCTTGGACTTGTCGGTGTCGATGTCGTTCAGGCCGGAGAAGATGCTGCCGCCGTCCTTGAGCTCGATCAGGCCGGCCGACTGCAGCACGAGCAGCCCGCGGGCGAGGTTGGACGCGTCGTCAGGGACCGCGACCGTGTCGCCCTTCTGGATGTCCTTCACCGAGTCGTACTTCGTCGAGTACAGGCCGAGGGGGTAGATGGCCGTCGAGCCGATCGGCACGAGGTCCTGCTTCGCCGAGACGTTGTAGTCCGCGAGGTAGACGATGTGCTGGAACTGGTTGAGGTCGAGCTCGCCCTCGGTGAGCGCGGGGTTCGGCTGGGCGTAGTCGGAGAAGTCGACGAGGTCGACCGTGATGCCCTCCTCCTCGGCGGCCTCGACGAAGGGCGCCCACTGCGGGTCGCTCTTGCCGACCACGCCGATCTTCACGGTCTCGTCGCTCTCGCTGGCCGACGACGAGCCGGATGCGCACCCGGACAGGGCGACGACGAGCGGGACGGCGGCGAGCGCCGCGATGATTCCAAGGGTTCTTCTGCTGCGTGACACGGGGAATTCCTTTCGATGTGCGCCGCCGACGTGCTCATGGCGTGCGGGCAGAGTTCTCCCGTCCGAGGATGTGAGGGGAGGCTGCCGAACGGCGGTGATGGCACCTTCGACGCTAACGACCGCCACCCGCGGAGGGGGAATCGTCGGGTCACACTTCGTCACGCTGCGCGGTCGCCGCGGCTCTCCGGGCATCGAGTGCCGGAAGAGGGCTGTCCTCAGTCCTCGAGCGCCTCGGAGACCTCGAGCCAGCGGGTCTCGAGGTCTGCGACGGTCGACTCGTGCTTCTGGAGCTCCGCGCTGAGTGCGGTGATCCCCGCGTAGTCGCTCTGGTCGGCGGTGGCGAGCTTCTCGTGCAGCGCGGCGATCTCGCCCTGGTACTTGACCAGACGACGGTCGAGCGACGCGAGCTCCTTCTCGGTGTTGCGGCGGTCGGCACCGCTGAGCTGGGGCTTCCCGGACGTCGCCGGTGCGACGGTCGTCGCCGCCTTCGGCGCATCCGTCACCCCGCGGCGCAGGGCGAGGTACTGTTCGACGCCGCCGGGCAGGTGCCGGAAATGACCGTCCATGACGGCGTACTGCTGGTCCGTCACGCGCTCCACGAGGTAACGGTCGTGGCTGACGACGAGCAACGTGCCCGGCCAGGAGTCGAGGAGATCCTCGATGGCGGCGAGCATGTCGGTGTCGAGGTCGTTGGTCGGCTCGTCGAGGATGAGCACGTTCGGCTCGTCGAGCAGGATCAGCAGCAGCTGGAGGCGACGCTTCTGCCCGCCGGAGAGGTCCTTGATCGGAGTGGCGAGCTGGGCGCTCGTGAAGCCGAGTCGCTCCAGCAGCTGGCCCGGCGTGAGCTCCTTGCCTCCGGCGATGTAGCTGGAGCGCTGACGGCCGATGATGGTCGAGACCCGTTCGTGCTGCACGTCCTTGAGCTCGGCGAGCTCCTGGGTGAGGCTGGCGATCCGCACGGTCGTTCCGCGCTTGACCGTGCCGGTGGTGGGTTGGACGGTGCCGGTGACGAGTCCGAGCAGGGTCGACTTCCCCGCCCCGTTGACGCCCAGGATGCCGGTGCGCTCGCCCGGTGCGATCCGCCACTCGATGTCCTTGAGGATCGTGCGCCCGCCGGACTCCCCTGAGCCTGCCGAAGGGTAGACCACTCCGGCACCCAGGATGTCGACGACGTCCTTGCCGAGGCGGGCGGTCGCCATCTGCTTGAGCTCCACCGTGTCGCGGGGCGGCGGCTCGTTCTCGATGAGCTCGTTCGCCGCGTCGATGCGGAACTTGGGCTTCGCCGTGCGGGCCGGGGCGCCGCGGCGCAGCCAGGCGAGCTCCTTGCGCATGAGATTCTGCCGCTTGGCCTCGCTCGCGGCCGCCATCCGGTCGCGCTCGACCCGCTGCAGGATGTACGCGGCGTATCCACCCTCGAACGGCTCGATGATCTGGTCGTGCACCTCCCACGTGTAGTTGCAGACCTCGTCGAGGAACCAGCGGTCGTGGGTCACGACGATGAGGCCGCCGGAGTTCTGGGCCCAGCGCTTCTGCAGGTGCCCGGCGAGCCACGCGATGCCCTCGACGTCGAGGTGGTTGGTCGGCTCGTCGAGGAAGACCACGTCGTGATCGCCGACGAGGAGTGCCGCCAGGCCGACACGGCGGCGCTGGCCACCGGAGAGCGTCCCGACGACGGCGTCCCACGGCACGTCGGCGAGGAGGCCGCCGATCACGTCACGGGCCCGGGCGTCACCCGCCCACACGTGCTCGTCGATGCCGCCGACCACGGCCTGGGCCACTGTCAGCGTCGGGTCGACCGTGTCGGACTGGTCGAGCATGCCGATGTCGACGCCGCGCCGGCGAGTGACGCGACCGTCGTCCGGCTCGATCCGGCCGGCGAGGAGGCGCAGCAACGTCGACTTCCCGTCGCCGTTCTTGCCGACGACGCCGACGCGATCGCCCTCATTGAGGCCGACCGTGACGCCGTCGAAGACGACGCGCGTCGGATATTCGAGTCGCAGCTTCTCGCCGCCGAGCAGGTGTGCCATATCCGGTCAACCCTACCCGCGCTCCGTGCGTGCGATCGCCAGAGCCCGCAGTCGTGGTGGAGGCGCGCCCTCAGTCGTGGAGGAGGCGCGCTCCGTGCACGGGGGCCGTCGCACGCACCGCCGTGAGGCGTGCGGCGGACAGGGCCACCTGCAGCTCCAGCGCCGAGTCGGCGTCCTGGGTGAGGAAGGCGACCGTCGGGCCGGATCCCGAGACGATGCCGGCGAGGGCGCCGTTCTCCTCTCCGAGCTCGAGGATGTGGCCGAGGCCGGGCGCGAGGTGCAGCGCCGGTGCCTGCAGGTCGTTGGAGAGCGAGTTCGCGAGCATGCGGGCGTCCCCGGCGCGAAGCGCCTGCAGCACCTCCGTGTCGACGGTCGGCGCGGTCTCGGCCGGCTGGATGTCACGGGCGTTGCGTGCCCGGTGCCGGTCGAGCTCCTCGTAGACGGTCGGTGTCGACATGCCGAACTCCGCGAGCGCGAGCACCCAGTGGAAGGTGCCCTTGGCGAGAGCCGGACTCAGCTGGTCGCCACGGCCGGTGCCGATCGCGGTACCCCCGATGAGCGCGAACGGCACGTCGGCGCCCAGCTTCGCGCCGAGGGCGATGAGGTCGTCTCGGGTCGCATCCGTCTCCCAGAGCGCGTCGCAGGCGAGCAGGGTGGCCGCGGCGTCCGCCGAGCCGCCGCCCATGCCGCCGGCGATCGGCACGTTCTTCTCGATCTCGAGGCGCACGCCGCCGCGGAATCCGGTCTTGCGCGCGAGCGAGCGTGCGGCCTTGATGGCGAGGTTCGAGCCGTCGGTCGCGAGACCGGAGGTGTCGACCTTCCCGGAGAAGGTCACCGAGAAGTCGTCGGCGGGGTACGCGCGCACATCCTCGAACAGGGAGACCGCCTGGTACGCCGATGCGACGTCGTGGTAGCCGTCGTCCTGCCGGGCGCCGACCTTGAAGAAGACGTTGATCTTGCCCGGTGCTCTCGCGTGTGCGAAGGGAGGTGACGAGGGCAGGGCCATGGATCTAACCTAGCCCGGACGTGGCGGCGGCCGCGCGTACTCAGTCGGTCAGGTGCGACGCCCGCGCGATGGCGAGGAAGTCGTGCACCGTCAGCTCCTCGCCGCGGGCCGTGGGAGCCACGCCGGCTGCCTCCATCGCTGCGGATGCGGTCGCCGCGTCCCCCAGCACCGTCGAGAGCGACTGGCGCAGCATCTTGCGACGCTGCTGGAACGCGCCGTCGACGAGGGCGAACGTCGCACGGCGCTCCGCCTCGGTTCCGATCGCATCGGCGCGTCGCTCGAAGCCGACGAGGACGGAATCGACGTTGGGCACCGGCCAGAACACCTGCCTGCTCACGTTCCCAGCGGTGCGCCATGCGCCGTACCAGGCCGCCTTCACGCTCGGGCTGCCGTAGACCTTCGATCCGGGCAGGGCGGCGATCCGATGACCCACCTCGGCCTGCACCATGACGATGCCGGCCCGGATCGACGGGAAGTGCTCGAGGAAGTGCAGCAGCACGGGGACCGAGATGTTGTACGGCAGGTTGGCCACGAGCCGCACGGGATCGCCCGGCAGCTCGAGGATGCGCATGGCGTCCTCGCGCACGACCTGCAGTTCGGCATCCGGCTGCATGAGGGCGACCGTCCTGGGCAGCTGATCGGCCAGTCGGGAGTCGATCTCGACGGCGATGACGGATGCCCCCGCCTCGGTGAGGCCGAGGGTCAGGGAACCGAGTCCCGGACCGATCTCCACGACCTGCTCGCCGCTTCGCACTCCGGCGGTCTTGACGATGCGCCGCACGGTGTTGGCGTCGATGACGAAGTTCTGGCCGAGCTTCTTCGTCGGCGTGACGCCGAGGAGCTCGGCGAGATCGCGGATCTCGGCCGGGCCGAGCAGTCGTTGGCCGACTGCGCTGTGTTCACCGCTCATGCAAGGCCTCCGGGGGTCACGTCGGGCGTCGAGATCGGCTCGGCGTCCCAGGCCCCGTACACCAGCTCGGTGTTGGAGGTGATCTGCGCTGCGAGCACCGAGACGTCCGTCTCGAGGTAGCCGGCCATCGCCCGCAGGGTGTGCGGGATGAGGTACGGCGCATTCGGGCGCCCGCGGAGCGGCATGGGCGTGAGGAACGGCGCATCCGTCTCGATGAGGATCCGGGAGCGCGGAATGGCGGAGAGGGAGGCGCGCAGGTTGTCGGCGTTCTTGAACGTCACGTTGCCTGCGAAGGAGAGGTACCAGCCGTTGTCGGCGCAGAGTTCCGCCATCTCGGCGTCGCCCGAGTAGCAGTGGAAGACGGTGCGCTCCGGCGCTCCGACGCGCAGCAGCGTCGCGATGACGTCGGCATGGGCGTCGCGGTCGTGGATCTGCATCGCGAGCCCGTGGCGCTTGGCGATCTCGATGTGCGCCTCGAAGGACGCGAGCTGGGCCGCACGGCCGTCAGGGGTCTCCGTCCGGAAGTAGTCGAGGCCCGTCTCCCCCACCGCGACGACGCGCGGCAGGGCTGCGAGCGCGTCGATCTCGGCGATCGCGCCGTCCAGTTCGCCCCGGGACGCGTAGATCGCCGCCTCGTTCGGATGGATGGCGACGGCTGCGAGCATCCGCGGCTCGATCGCCGCCGTCGCGGCCGACCAGCGCGAGGTCTCGATGTCTCCGCCGACCTGCACGACACCGCGCACGCCGACGGCCGATGCGCGATCGAGGTGCTCGCGGTAGTCGATGCCGTCGCCGACGTCGGCCGACGGTCCGTCGGCGATCTCGAGGTGGGTGTGGTTGTCGTAGACGCCGACGGTCAGAGCCTCCGGCAGCGGCGGATAGCTCAGGTCCCGTCCGGCCGTCTGCTCCCGAGCCCGCACGAAGGAGCCTTCGTCACTCACCGCTCGCCTCGATGCGGGGGAACAGCGCGGTCAACGGCGACACGGAGGCGCCGCCGGTCCACTCCCATGCACGATCGATGCGCTGGTCGGTCACTGCACCGTCGCCGCCCAGAGCCGCCCACAGGGTGGCCGTCGCCTTCGGGGTCACCGGCGAGAGCAGCACGGCGAGCGTGCCGAGCCCGCGCACCACCGTCGCGAGGACGGTCTCGAGGCGGGCGCGGTCGGCTGGGTCCTTCGCGAGCGTCCAGGGCTCCTGCTCGGTGATGTACAGGTTGAGGGCGTCGACGAGTTCCCAGACGGATGCGATGGCCTCGTGGATCGCCAGACGGGAGATGGCGTCGCTCGCGGCCTCCGTCGCCGATCGGCTCAGGGCGTTGATCGCCTCGTCGGCCGGGGCGAGGTCGCCGGCGGTCGGGATGACGCCGTCGCAGTAGCGCGTGACCATCGCGATGACGCGGGAGGCGAGGTTGCCGAAGCCGTTGGCGAGCTCGGCCTGGTAGCGCGCGGCGAGGTCCTCCCAGGAGAACGAACCGTCCTGACCGAAGGCGATGGCGCGGAGGAAGTAGTAGCGGAACGCGTCGGACCCGAAGGTGTCGATGATCTGCGACGGGGCGATCCCGGTGAGCTTGGACTTCGACATCTTCTCGCCGCCGACCAGCAGCCAGCCGTGGCCGAAGACCTGCTTGGGCACCTCGAGGCCGGCCGCCATCAGCATCGCGGGCCAGATGACGGCGTGGAAGCGCAGGATGTCCTTGCCGACGATGTGCGTCGCCGGCCACCGGCGGGCGAACTCCTCCTCATCGGCGCCGTAGCCGACGGCCGTGACGTAGTTGAGCAGCGCGTCGAACCACACGTAGACGACGTGGGACTCGTCCCACGGGACCTTGATGCCCCAGTCGAACGACGTGCGCGAGATCGACAGGTCGGAGAGGCCCTGTTTGATGAACGAGAGCATCTCGTTGCGCCCGCTCTCGGGCTGCACGAAGTCGGGGCGCTCCTCGTAGAGCTCGATGAGGCGGTCGGTGAATGCGCTCATCCGGAAGAAGTAGTTGCGCTCGTTGAGCAGCTCGACGGGCTTGGAGTGGATGGCGCAGACCTTCTGCCCCTCGTAGGGCCCCGTGCCGTCGACGAGCTCTCCGGCCTGCTTGAACTCCTCGCACCCGACGCAGTAGTAGCCCTCGTACTCGCCCGTGTAGATGTGCCCGGCGTCGTAGAGGTGCTGCAGGAACTTCTGCACGTTCGCTTCGTGGCGCTCGTCGGTCGTGCGGATGAAGTCGTCGTTGGCGAGGTCCACGGTCTCGAGCAGCGGCTTCCACGCCTCGGCGACGAGCTTGTCCGCCCATTCCTGCGGCGTGACGCCGTTCGCGGTGGCGGTGCGCAGGATCTTCTGGCCGTGCTCGTCGGTCCCCGTGAGCATCCAGGTGTCGTCGCCGCTCTGGCGGTGCCAGCGTGCGAGAACGTCGGTCGCGACCTCCGTGTAGGCGTGCCCGATGTGCGGGACGTCATTCACGTAGAAGATCGGCGTGGTGACGTAGAAGGATGAGCCGCTGGACATGCTGACCATCCTATTCGGCGCGCCGGGGGCATCCTGTCGTGTTACCGGGTCACGATGAGGGCATGACGGATGCCACACCTCCCGCGGTCGGACCGGCCGGCTTCTCCCTGGCGACGCGGGTGCTGATCACGCTCGCCGCCGCCGCGATCGCGATCTGGGGCATGGCGAGCGCGCAGCAGATCATCGGCCCGATCGTGCTCTCGGTGGTGCTCGTGATCATCGCGCACCCGGTGCGGGCGATGCTCGAGCGGCGCGGGTGGGCCCGGTGGGCCGCGACGACCGCCGTCATCGTCGTGGTGTACCTCATCCTCGCCGTGCTCGGCGTCCTGCTGGTCGCCGCCCTGGGCCAGTTCGCGCGGCTGATCAGCGACAGCTCCGAGGACTTCACCCGCATCGCCGGCGAGCTCACGGACTGGGTCTCGAGCCTCGGGCTCACCGCAGGCCAGACGAAGGCCGTGACGGGGGCGGTCGATCCGTCGACGATCTTCGGGGTGGTCCTCTCCGTCGCGGAATCGCTCGTGAGCTCGGCGACCGCACTGGTGCTGGTGTTCGCGTACGTGCTGTTCATGGCGGCGGACGCCGCCTACCTCTCACCGCTGTTCGACCGGTTCGGCGGATCGCACGCCCGCGTCATCGGAGCACTCCGCGGGTACGCGCACGGCGTGCGCCAGTACATGATCGTCAACGCGATCTTCGGGTTCATCGTCGCGGTGCTGGACGGGCTCATCCTCTGGGCGCTCGGCGTCCCCGGGGCCTTCATCTGGGCCGTGCTCGCGTTCATCACGAACTTCATCCCCAACATCGGCTTCGTCATCGGCGTGATCCCGCCGGCTGTCATGGCACTCGTCACGGGTGGCTGGGGCCTGGCCCTCATCGTCGTCGCCGTCTACTGCGTCGTGAACGTGACCCTGCAGGTGCTCGTGCAACCGCGCTTCGTCGCCGTCGCCGTCGGCCTGGGCTTCACGATCACGTTCGCCTCCGTCATCTTCTGGAGCTTCGTTCTCGGCCCCCTCGGCGCGCTCCTGGCGGTGCCGCTCACGCTGCTGCTCAAGCTCCTCCTTCTGGATGCGGATCCTCGGGCGGGGTGGTCGCGTGCCCTCTCCGGTGACCGAACACCGGCGGAAG